>PSPR01000012.1:6922-49079 GCA_004195515.1 Methanobacteriota archaeon
TTTATGTCGAGGCCGTCGCCGAGGATATCCCATTGGAATCAAATTTGTTCGACCGGGTGTTTTGCCTTTTTTCATTCAGGGATTTTAAAGATAAACGCCAAGGTCTAACCGAAATAATGAGAGTTCTCAAGCCCGGTGGCCAATTGGTAATTTGTGATGCTGGCAAAGCAAATTGGCTGCATGGAATTTTTGGTCGGATTTACATGGCGACATTTGTTCAAATCGTTGCCAGAATAGTCACAAAAGATCCAAATCATCCTTGGAAATGGTTAGCGCGGACATATACTCATTACGGAACTCATCGCTATTACAAAGCAATGATGCGAGAAGTTGGTTTCAGCGATGTAAAGGCACGACTGCTCTTCCCAGGAATGAGCAGCCGTTTCAAAGCCAACAAACCAGCAAACTAAAACTACTCGACTAGTACAATTCCAATTGTATCGATGACGTGAATAACGGTCCGTTGAAATCGTGGACCGAAATTCAGTACAAGCCATATTCAGGCAATTCTCTCGACGGTCTCTGGAGTAATACCTTCTTCAGGAGTAACTCTGTAAACCATAATCGAAAGATTCTCAGGCGCGTTTCTAAATTTGGAAATAATCATCGATGTTTCAAAATCAGAACCAATTGTTCTTACTTTGAAGTCGCAAACCATGTCTGCGATCGAAGACATCTCTTGTTTTACCGCTGGACTGATGGAGTTGTTTGAAACGGTGATGAATAAAATTCCACGGCTCAATTGAGTATGAGCTTGCATCATTCTCAACATCGACATGACTCGATATGGATCATCTCTGGTCATGAAAAAATCCAAAGAATCGATGACCGCTCTAAAGTAGGGGCCCATCGCCATAATTTCGTTTGTCATATCGGTTAGGAAATCTTGGGTGTCATCATCGACGAATCGAGTTTGAGCCAATCTTTGAATATCGTTTAATTTGAAACCTTCAAGTCGATACCTACTTGCAAGCAATTCTTTTTCAAGCACTTTTGCATTGTATTCTTCACCTAAAGTTCGAACTCCAATGTCGGTTGGCCAACCGTACTTTTTGAAAACCCTGGCTATTTCCAACTGGCTCTCATTGGTCGATATTAATATTGTATTATCTGGCTCTTCTGCAGGCGAAGTAAATTGTTTTGCGAAAAGATCCGAACCACAACCAACTTCAGCAAATGCAACGACCAAGAATCCACGAGGTATACCACCGCGCATTGCCAAATCGAATTTTGGAACACCGAATGAACCTACGGAGCCAAAAAACTCTTCGTCTTCAAGTGAGAATTTTATCTGTTTATTCATAGATTTCCACCTCAATGTATGACTACTTGTCCTCGATCGATTAAATCGGTACAATATAAGTCCAAGTTAGCAAGTACCGAAGGTGGTACTTGATCTGGGACGTTTAGAATTACGGTCAAAACTTCCCTTTTACGGAAAACATTGATGAAACTATGCAAATATTCTGCTAGCATTTTCTCCTCATTATATATTGCTAAAGCGTTTACTGAATCCAATATTACGAAATTTCTATCATGTGCCGATATCCTCAGAGCATATAATGACCGCAATAGAATGCTCTCAAGCATGATTGGACTATCGATAAAACTAACATTTGGATGGGCCGAATCGGTACCGCCTAAAATTCCGGAAGAAACCAAATCTAAAAAATGAATATGTGAAACGTCGATGCCAATCGTTTCGAATGCTTCGATAATTTCTGTAGCACTTCGGGATGCACAGATATACACACCGCTCATTTCGAACATTTGCATCAAAGGAACAATTGTAGAGGCTGTTACCATGAATGCGTTAGAATTGCCACATCGGACCTGAACCGATGAATTCAGAGTTACCGAAGTTAGTTGCTCTGCTATTCTTTGGTCAAGTTCGAACATATTCACGACCCCCATCGGCTCTGTTTATCACTCATTGCGCCCCATTTGAGCATCGGGGTCAACATAACCCCTAATGGCGTCAACTCAATTGAATGTTTAGCGCGGCTATGAGCTGTGCCTCGCATTTTTACTACCTGTAAAAATCGCAGCAAGTGGCCCATTCGCTCTACGTCTCCCATTACAATGATTCCATCAGCAATCGCTTCTTCAACCCCAAATGAGGACCAATGAGCATTTTCTGAAGCGGAAGTAATCTCAGAGATGAGTAAAGTTGTACAACCAAGAGTCGAAAGTTTTTTGCCTAATGTGAATAGGAAATCCCGAATCAATTGCTCTGATTTAATTTTGTAGCAAAGAGTTGTAACCGAATCGACAACCAATCTGGTCACCCCGATTGTATTGACTATATCGACGATAGCTTTGATTAAAGCATGAACATCGTCGAGATCAAATGTTGCTTTATCCAAACCTAACCAAGAATATAGAACGTCCATATCAAAGACATTTATCAGTCCATCATCGATCATATTCATATTGAAAAATGCGAATTGGCGAATATTTTCCAATAACTTCACGCTTGGTTCTGTCGCGGTAAAATGGGCACAAGCTTCCCCCGAGAGAGCACCCCTTACAAGGAACTCCATTGCAAGTGTTGTTTTTCCAGAACCACATGTGCCAGAAACCAATACCGTCTCAAAATTTCATCCATTCCTTGGATGCCAGTAACGCATCGGTCTCGACTGTAAACTGTGGCCGGTTGCATGGGTACCAACCCCTGCCAAATCATCACAGTAATTGAAGCATACGCCATCAAAGACTCAAAAATAGCCCGGCGTAGGTGAATTGCTCACATTCCAAGATGAAGGTTGAGAAGGGGAACCACCATTCCAAACAATCGTTGAATTCAATGACATTCCACTCACAGGAGACCAATCAATTCTACAAATTTGGCTGCCTGATGATTGATGTGCTTCAGCATATAATAGCCGAAGCCTGCCCTGATTGTCATCTAAGCCTTGTAAAGATCCGTAACCGAGGAATCCATTTGAACCTAAATTGAACACCTCACTCGCATTTCCTCTAATTTGGCTGGTTGGATCACCACTAAAAATCACCAATCCATTACCTTGTACCACGCCATCTCGGAATAGATGTGTTTTTTGACCATTTTCTCCATCCTTTTCAAATGACCAACCGTCCAATGAAAGTGCAAAACCATTCAAATTGACAACTTCGATCCACTCTGGCCCGTTATTTGCTGGCCTGGCAGACATCTCAGATATTCGTAAAACCGGTGGTTGGGTGCCGCCGTTATGAACCTCAAGAGTGACCGATGTAACCTCGCCATCAGAAGTGAATGTTCTACTTGCAACCGATGAAACCGAGGCGGTTGATCTATCGGCTCCACCATCGAATAATACCAATCCAATCCGGTCAATATCCGGAGAAGATTCTACTTTGATTAGCAAACGCAGTTGCATGGTCTTTCCTAAACCCAACCCCGAGACCATTTTGTTCAAACTTACATTTTTTAAAGCCGAAACTCGGTTTATATCGAGTTTATTATCGCTTACAATTCCGGGTTGTAATGAACCTTTATCCAAATCTGAAGCACCGATCGTGTACCATGTTGAAGTGCTATTTCCAAGATCCCTTTGACCATCTACATAAGGGACAAACCATCCCTCGTTATTTGTTAACCTTTCCAAACCTTCTACAGCGGCTTTATCGATTCGATCGGTGAGAGGATCATTACTTCCCAATTCCAATTGTACCAATGACATAAAAGAGGTCAAAATCATTAGGAATAGGGTAAATGCTGTTAAGAATTCAATTACCGCAACCACACCCTCATCATCCGTGGATGATTCGATTAGCAGCGAATTGCGGCGCGCCATAATTGGGTGGGGTGTATAGAGATTCAATATAGTGTCGGCTGACTAATGCAAATTGCCTGATTTATTGCCCTCCTTTATCAAAAGCCACCGATTGATATTTGAGGGGCGGATGTGACCAACCCATAATGGCCAGAGCAGATGCTGCCGGGATTTCCAGTAATGGAAACAAAACATTAGGGGTTTGCGCCCTACTTTTACTCTCTACTTTTGCAGGGATTATCCTCGCACCTAGTGCTGCTGCAGCAATAAGTGGCGACTTGGAGATTAGCAAATCAAAGTCACCTCTTGAAAATGTGACTTATACATCTTGGAATGGACTCTCAATCGAGGTAGAGGTCTCCAATACCGGCTTCTTTTTTAATCAAAACACCAGAACTATACAATGGTATATTTGTGCAGGAGATCTTGACGAAAACCAATGTTACAATGATAAAGATGGTTCCGGGAGTGGAGAATTGCAACCGATTCCGATCGGCACATCGGTAAATTTGACTTTCACTAACATGTTTTCGCCAGATGGGGGAAGCGGTATTCACACGTTGGTTCTAAAATTTCAAAATGCCGATAATGAACCAAGTAATGACCTGCTAAAAGTGAATTTTTTCTTAAGTCAGAATTTGGTCGATGCCATTATTCCAACACAAGACCCTACATCTGAATTAACCGATATGGCAGTATATGATGATGAATTGATTTTCAATACAAATCATGATTACCAAATGTCGGTTTCTGGAAAGCTTTCGAATTGCCTAGCTTGTGGCTTTAGTGCTGACTTTGGATGGAAATTGATCAACTCGACCGGGGAAGAGGTTGCGAATTCTAGCCTGAATTATGCCAGTATGCCTTACGGGAGCAATAGCGACTTTTCCAGGGCATTACCGCCGTTGAATTATTCAGAAGAAGGTAGATACACCTTTGAATTCGGTTTGGTTTCGTCCTCTGGAACACCTGATGGTGATATGAATTCATTCAATGACATGCAAAGTGTTGATGTAATTTTCGATGACTCTATCGATTTACAAGTTAAATCGATGTTTCCAAAATATTCACCGGGTTCTTCAACTTACTTTTATGGAAATGATAGTGTTGCAGTAGAGATCGCAAATAATGGAAATATGACCATTTTCAACCCTGTAATTAGATTCACCGTAATGGATTTGACAGATGAGGTCGAATCTGTGGAAGATTGCACCCCCGAGAGTATTTTGCCGGGCCAAGTCTATTCTTGCATTTATGATTTGAATCACCTTGGCGATAAAAATCTAAAGGTTTCGGTTCCCGAAAATTTAATCGAAGGAACCGATGTTAAACCAGCCGATAACATCCTCACACAGACATCTGAAATTATTGCTGGAGATATCAACCCCCTTATTGATCAAAGCAATTTTTACGGAGTTTACAATACAGGAGATGTGATTGAATTTACTGCTCGATCTGCGCCAACTGCTGCTGCGCCATTGCAATACACTTGGTGGACAGGTGGTATATTTCAACTCGGGTCAGGCCAAGCCATCGAAGTCGACGCATCGACTATCGGCCTTGGCGACCATTTCATCTCTTTGCGTATCACAGATTCACTCGGAATTTTAGAATCTAAAACTATTACCATCACTGTATTCAACAATTCCGACATCAGCATTGGCCAATGGCTAGATGGTTCTGCAGTTACACGAGCACACGCTGCTGGTACAGGGAGTTATGACTTGCCACTCCCAGGTGCGGTTTATGGCCCAGGGGAAGGATTAGAAGCACTAGTCATCATGTCACTCGATGTATTTGCGACCGGGGAAGAAACCGATATAGGACTTGAATCCATTTCCTTTGATCTGAATATTTCGCAAATGTTGCCAGATAATATCCCTCGCTCTTCGATAAGAGTTCACCAATTATTCGGGGTTGACCAAATTGATTGGGACCCATTATACGGTGATAATTCTTATGAATTGATCGACCAAGACACCATAAGGGTCAATTTGACCCAAACTATGGACCTGCTAATTGTCGGAGAGTTACCGCCACCAGATATTACACCAGGCCAGCTTGAAATTGCCTTATTACCCGACGGTGGAATGAGATTGGATTGGGACCCACAAGGTGATCTCGAGAACCCATACTTTGGAGGTTGGAAAATTTACAAAGTCACCGGAATACCCGGCGGTTCCTCTTACTTCCCGGATCCAAATGTAACAACGAGCGAATTCGTTTGGAGAGGTTTGATGTCTGGTTCGCTCTCAGCATATTTGCCTGCAAATATTGGGACTTGGGAAGATGACAAACTATACGAAACAGGAACTTGTGTTTCATACGCTCTAATGCCGACCGATAGAGCCGGTGAACCATCTCCTCTAGCAGCAAAAATTACCCTCACACCCGAAGGCGTCCCTGGATTGACTTGCGCTGATGCAATAAATCCAATTTCGGAAGTTTCTTCATTCAATAGTGGAGTGGTGTATAATAATGATACAAATTGCTATAATATTAGCAGAGACTGGAATCGGTGCTACGAATTGACTCTTTCTTGGACATGGCCAGATCATGAAGCTGAAGGCAATATTAGCTGGAATTTATACCGAATAGAAAACCAACCAGACGATATTGATTTACGATTCATTCAGCCAATATTAACCGGTTTAGAAAATGTGCCAGGTGAAACAGGAACCTATTTTGATAATGGTAGCGACTATGATGGAATTAGGCCTTACCGAACCTACTATTATGTCTTGACTCCAGTCGACAGCAATGGGAATGAATTGACAACAATAAATTATCCAAGTGCAAATATAGAGCGAGTAATGGTAGATGACCAGCATTGGGATTATAATGAATATCGAGTTCCAGAACCTCCACCACCACCTGAACCCCCATATGGAGTACCTTGGTTCGGGCTATTATCAGATTCAAGCGAAGATCCACTATTCCAAGTTGCAGCTGGTGTAATGGCGCTCACTGCTATGCTCAGTTTCATCGGTTCAGCATTGGTATTGAAACGTCGTAAAAAATTAAAGCGGGTGATAGCGAAGAGGATCGCCAATGCACCGAAAGAATTTGATGACGACTTTGACGATTTCTTTGACTGATAGCGTCAGACCGTCTCTTTTATCTCAATGAGTCAGGTGGGCGAGACGCCAGCGGCGATCGCATAGCCTGGCCATTGCGTCGGATTGCTAATCCGATGGGTCTGCCCACGGGGGTTCGAATCCCCCTCGCCGCGCTTCTATAATTTCTTGCAAGGGCTATATCGAACGTGCACAGAACCAATCGAACCTCTCAAAATAGCACTTTTAGATCGTGTGAAGTAGCAAAATATTGCATGCAAATACACTTCTGTGCTGATCCAATATAGCCCTTAAGCGGCATTCAAAATTTTGCGCTTTTCCTTGACACTCGCCATCCATTTCACTACGAAGCGATTCACAACGATGACCAAGCCAAAAAACAACCCAAGCCAAAAAAGGTCATCTGGCACAGCGACAACATACACAAATGCCACAAACATCCAGCCCAAATATCCTAAACTCCGCATAAAGGAAAAGAATGCCTTAGGCATCCGCCCATTCTCGTCCAGTTTTTCATTAGGATCAATATTCCAAACACTAATTGCATACCAAAACGTCAATCCTGTCGCGATATACGACCAATTAGAACTTAAGCCCGATTCAGGCCAAAAATAAGGCACTAAGCCTAAGCCAAACAAAGCGAAACAATACACCTTAGATTCTAGCAAAGTCCGCTTAGCACCTTTAACATCCGGCATCATTGGGACTCCAACCTTTGCATACTCTCCACTTCGATATAGTGCTAATGCCCAGAAATGTGGTGGAGTCCAAAAGAAAATCAGCATAAATAGCATCCATGGCACAGGCGATCCAAGGTCGAATACGTTCAGATTTGAAGGGACATTAGTTGACGATGCACAAATCCAGCCGATCACCGGTGGGGTCGCACCAGCAATCCCCCCAATGACAATATTCTGAGGGGTGCGGCGTTTGAGCCAAATCGTGTAAATAAATACATAAAATAAAACCGAAAATAGAGACCAGAAAGCCGCTTTCCAATGAATAATTAAAAATAAACCGCTTCCTAATATTGCCATAATGATCCCAAAAACCATTGCATGTTTTGGGCTAATCCAACCATTTGGAATCGGTCTAGTTCTTGTTCGAGACATTCCAGGATCGATATCCCGATCATAGACCATATTAATCGAGTTCGAACCACCTGCGGCCAAAGTTCCGCCTACGAGAGTTATCAGGCAAGCAAAAAGTGTGTCCATCCAAGACCGATCGCCGCTAAGGCTACCATTTCTAACCATAATGTCGTGGGCTAGTATCGCACAAATCGCAGTAACCTGCAATAGGATGACGACTCGCAATTTCATCAATTGCAAATATATTCTGAAAAGACTAGGTTGGCCCTCATTCAGATTCATCCCCTCCTGAGTTCTTTGCAATTATCAAGAACATGGTTCCAATCATCGCTGATAAAAAGCTGACAACACCTATACTCAGATGAAGTAATGACAAATATTCTGGAAAAGAATCAATATTCGCAAACACGATGTATAGTCCGCCAACAAATACGTTGAGTAACCAAAAACCGGTCGCAAGATCAAAGCATCGACCGAATCCGTAGTGTGCTTTGGTTTTGACCGCATTCTCTCGAATTTTCATGCTGCCCAATATCAAAGCGAAGCCTACGATTCCAGCTCCAAGACGATGGAACATCTGCACGATAATTCCAGGCCCGTCGAAACTTGGGAACCATTCTCCTTGGCATTGAGGCCAGCCACCAGGGAATCCTACCGAGCAACCTTGGTTGTAATTTCCACCTGCAGTACTCGCTACCCACGCACCTAAAATTAGTAAAAATAAGATAGCCGAGGTGAGAAATTTGAATCTTTTCAATTCCGATTCCACAAATTCCATCGGTGAGTTGAACATCGGCCACTCCAAACCTTCTGCTCGCCTCATTTGGAACCAATTCCATAACAAAATCGATACAAAGGATAGGGCTAAAACAAGGTGAAGAGCAACCGACCAGTCCACATTGTCATAATGGACTGTGAGATAACCGGCTCCACCTTGAATGATCAATAAGATTCCAGCAAAAAATGAACTCTTCACCAAATCCGAACCATAAATTTCTTTCTTCTTCAAAACGATCAGGAATGAAGCAAGAACCGGGATTGCCATTACACTTGCAAGCAAACGGTGAACCCACTCGGAGAATATTTCAAAAGTCGAATAGCGATGATCTTCACCCCGGCTATCATATTCACCTGTTTGGTCATACCATGAACCTTGATCATCCTCTGATACCGAAAATCCCCAAGTTCCGAAACATTGGGGCCAATCTGGACAAGATTCCCCAGCATCTAGCACCCTAACCGTGCCACCAATAATGATTATCATCAACGCCATCATCGCTACCGCGAGCGGTAATGTCGATGGGCGCTGATACCATTTGGTCGCCATCAATCTGCCGGGGGCCGTAGGCCCTCCTTTAACAAAGCGGGTCCCTTCGCATTGACCGATGAGGCGCATATCAATTTCCGTGGCCCTCATTATCCTGATGTTTACAACTAACATGTCAGGTACGCAAGTAAGCTTAGAAGATGAGATTGAGAGCGGTGCAATCCTCGATATTGTTGTCATCAACCTCTCTTGCGTCGAAGACAATACGACATGTTCGGCTTGGAGGCCGGCTAACTTTGTCGAATATTTCACATCTGATAATTGTGAGCCTTGTGGGCCGGTTGAGCAACAATTGGCTAATAGAGATCTAGATACTACATTCATCATGAGTCATCATCCTTCGGATTCGAATGATTTTTGGCTCAACGCATCGAAGATAAGATTTCAAGAAACTTATTTCTTATGGGGCTATCCGAGTCTGATCATCGATGGACAGGGTTTACTTGCTGGAAAAACTCAAGCTCAAGAATTAGATTCAGCGATTTCAAATTCAACTATGAATTATTCCGGCATAGACCAAGCCTGGTTTGAAAATGGTACTTTATCGATAGATTACGATGTAGTCGATGTAAATATAGATGTTTGGACGGTCAAATCATATTCGTATCAAGGGCATGATTATACGAATTTAGCAATTAATCATTCTAGAATTTCAATCAATAATAGCAGCGTTGATACAAATGGTGATCATCTGGTTATCGTGATGTCAGAGCCAGGCCAACTACCACTGGAAATGGTGTCCTCAATCCCTCCTACCGGCTATCTACCTGATGGTGGAATTGGAAAAGCCGAAACTCTATCCCAAATCGATACTTCTACAATCGTGATAATCACCGCCCTTTTAGCCATTCTAATTCTCCCTGCAACAGTTGAATTAGTCCGATTAATAAGGCAAAAACCACCAGATTTTGAACAAGAGTAAACCGGTTCGGTTTGCGCAGGGTTCAAGAATGGGGTGCGGGTCGCATAGGTCGCACGAATGTGTGCATGAGGTGCCTTTCATGGTCAAACCAATCAAACCCCACACCCGCTTTGAGCGTGCTAGAATTATCGGTGCACGTGCTCTCCAAATTGGAATGGGCGCACCACTGAACGCCAGTGAAGATGTTCTTAGAGAAGCTTTCAAGGCTGAATTAGTCTCACTTTACGGCATGGAAGAAGCATCGCTTCGTTTCGTGTTGGACCCGCTCAAGATCGCTATGTATGAGTACGAAAACGAACTCATCCCTATCGACACAGATCCTCATGAGGACTAAGGCATTAATTTTCAACGGCAAAACCGTAGAATTCAACATTTTCAACATCGGGCAAAATGTCCCGTTTGACCAATAATGTTCGAACCGCCCAAAGGTCGGTGAAGATTCGATATTTTAGAGTCATTTCAAGATAATCCACTCCACTGGAACCACCAGAACCCATTCTTCGTCCGATCATTCGTTCAACCATGCGAACGTGATGGCTTCTGAATAACAACATTGATTCTTCCAATTCAACTATTGTGTCGATCAATCGCCGAGGCCAAGCCAATAATGGCAGTTCGCGATATGACTCGATGAATAAAAGGCCTGCTCGGGCTTGGTTGACCTTACCTTCGGGCAGCAAAAAATCTCTTGCCGATTCAACGCCGGCTTCAATTCTTGGCCTGATAGTTTCTTCATCCCCATGGCCTATTTTTATCATGTGGGCAATTACCGACTCCCCGTGCTCAGACATAGTTTTGATATGAGATTGAACGAATTCAGTCATAATATCTGTATTGCCAGAAATACCGTGCACTGGTGTTCGTGCCAACCAATCGGTTAGCACCTCTCTCAAGGACGGGAATGAACTCATCCGTTCTAATTCTGCCATGACCTCATCGCTGAGTTTGCCTTCAGAGTGCAATTTCCGGTTGTGAGCAATTGGATCCATCCCCCCAATTCGGTCTTCTGGCCTCAAACCGAGAAGCATTTCTAGAGTGCGCATTTGCCAACTTTCAAACCCAGATGAAGTTCCAAGACGATCCCTGAATCCCAAGAAATCTTGAGGTGCGAGTGTTTCCATCACTTTCCACTGTTGTGCAAGCAGCCTAAAGATTTCAGTACAGCGCTCCAAATGATGAACAATTTTGGGGATTGAGACCTCGTCCACATTTTCGAGATTCATCAAGTTGAGTGCTTCTTCAAGTTCGCGGTTGACTTGTTTGAACCATAATTCGAATGCCTGATGAGTGATGATGAAATGCAATTCATCATTGCATGGCAAGGCAGATCCATCCGCAGGCCCATCTTGCAAACCGAGCAAGGAGTCCAATTGTAGATAATTACCGTAAGTCATTCGGTTAGCCGGTGTATCCTCGCCCATGTTTAGCCGACAGCGGGTTAGCCTTGAAACCTTGACGGCGAATATGTTGGTTTATTTTTCAACCTTATACAATATGAAAAAAGTACTTGGCATAAACGCAATTGTCATTAATCAAATACCGGACCCCTCGACATGGGCGTAAATATAGGACAGCTGCGCGACTGGCTAAAATCCTATGACCGCGACTCGATTACTATCGGAGTCGTAGCCTCGCACTCCTCTCTTCAAATCCTCCACGGCGCCAGGATGGAAGGCTTCCGAACCCTCGGAATTGCAGTTGGGGATAACCGTCGAAGATTCTATTCCGCCTTCCCAGGAGCAGAACCAGATGAGTGGTTAATGTTGGACAATTACCGTGAAATGCTCGGGCATGCCGAGTGGTTCAGACAAAGAAACGTCATTATAATTCCTCACGGGTCATTAGTCGAATATCTCGGCACTACCAATTTCCGAAACCTAGAGGTTCCGACCTTCGGAAATCGAGGAATTTTGCATTGGGAATCAAGCCGTGAGCGCCAACGTAAGTGGCTTGAAGAAGGTGGCTGCTTAATGCCCAAGGTTATTGATGACCCTCACGAAATCGATGGACCCGTCATTGTCAAATATGCTGGTGCAAAAGGTGGAGAAGGATATTTCATTGCCAGAGATTATCGAGATTTCAAAAGAAACGTCAACTTAGATGAGGACTTCACAATCCAAGAATATGTTCTAGGATGTCGCTATTATATGCACTTCTTTTTCGATCCCACCGCAACCGATGGATTCCAAGTTCAAGGTAGGGGGAGCCATGCTGGTAAAAACCTAGGTCGACTAGAATTGATGAGTATGGACCGAAGGGATGAATCAAATGTTGACGAATTCTACAAATTAGGCAGCTTAAGAGATTTGCGAGAAATGAATCTAGAACCGTCGTTCGTCGTTACGGGAAATATGCCAGTCGTCATCAGGGAGAGTTTACTTCCTCGTGCCTTTGAGATGGCAGAAGGTACAGTTGCTGCTTCTTATGAGCTCGAAGAGGGTTCTAGAGGAATGATTGGACCATTCTGCTTAGAAACTATCGTTTCAGACCGTCTTGAATTCAGAGTATTCGAAATAAGTGCTAGAATTGTAGCAGGTTCAAATCCATTCATCGGTGGTTCACCATATAGTGATATCAATGAAGAATTCATGTCTACAGGACGAAGGATCGCAAGGTCGATTCGAAAGGCGCTCATCAGCGACAAGTTAGACCAAATTTTATCTTGATCAATTTTCGTCTTCTTCCATGAGGGCCGCTAATGGATCAATTTCGGGCTCATTTGTAGCGTGAACTTCGGTTTTGGTTTCATCCATTTGTTCAATCAACTCTGTTGCATCGAGGTCACCGCTCTCCAAACCTTCTAGTTTAGCTTGTGCTTCTAAGGCCATGCGCGCTCTCTCCTCTGGCGGTTCAAGAGTAAATTCACAAATCAATTTGATTGGATCGCCTGCTGATAATTTTGCTTCATATTCCGAGAGGTTTCCGCCAGCATTGACGATAACCTTGAACGGAGTTGGATCTTTTGCTCTGCGTTTTTTATGCTTCTTGTAATGGTGGACATAAGCCCGATATACTCCTCCGGGCGCTTTGCCTTCGGGCCAAACAACATTTTCGACCGGTTTCTTGGTCGCCGGTTTAACATTTGCATCGACATCGAGTTCGCCGCCGCATTGAGAGTGGCGATTTCCTCCATGAATTCGCTCACCGGATGGGCAAACTACGTGAATATCAAGGTCGTTATAATTATTCCAAATTAGTGAGATTTGGACATCGGAAGACTTTGCACCTTCTCTCTCAAGACGCTCTTTTAATTCCTTCATCGCTTCTGCAGATGCTTGACGAGAAGCCAATTCATCGGCGGTTTTTTGTGTTTCTATCTCTGCTAATCGTTCGGCTTCTGCTGCAGCCATTTCGGCCTGCCGTTGTTGTTCTAATTCAGCGGCTAAACGAGCCTCTTCCGCTAGGCGTTCCCCTTCTTCTTGCTCGGCAATTAATTTTGCTTGAGCCAAATCGGCTTCCTTTCTGGCTGCGAATTCGGCTTGCTTTCGTGCTTCCTCTTCTTCGAGGCCTTTCCTCTTCTTCCACTTTTATCTTGGCGATCTCTTCTGCTGATTCTTTTTGAGCTTGTTCTCGTGCCTTGATATCATCACGTCGACGGATCACCTCAGCCAATTTCCGCTCAAATTCTGAACGGGCTTTGGAGAAATTAGGTGAAGTTCGTGTACTTCGTATCGCATCGGCTTCGAGAGTTCTTGAACGCATTGAACGGTCGTCATTTCGAATTAACATATACCATATTCCATAGAGGAATGCGCCCGTGAAGGTGCCGGTAATCAGCCAATCGACCAAGTCCATATCAGAAGCCTATACACAACAAGGACTTATTGCCATCGGCGACAAGTTTTGAATATTCAACGTTCGTGCCGTGATATTACATCAAGTAAATCCATTCTTCCTATTCTCCAAATACCAACTGGAGTTGTTAGCAGTGCTGCGATAAATACGAATCCAACCACTTGTAATGCAACCCCGGTATCGATGATTACTGGCATATGGAACAACCAAGTCGAAAAAGCATTGGCCATGCCTTTGTACATCGCAGCACTCGCCAGAATGCCTGCTAATCCTCCAATCAGCCCGATAAAGGCGTGTTCAACAGTCAAAATAAGAGCCAATCTTGACCTGGAGGCACCCAAAACCCGCAGGGTTGCTAATTCGGAATCTCGTTCGGACAAATTAATCAACAATGTATTGAAAAGTATCGCAACCGCCATCAATCCACCTATGACATATGTCGATTGCATCATCGCCTGTTGTTGATCCAATATGTCATGGAATCCTTTTACCATTGCGCTCTTCTCTATGACCATTATCGTTGAACCTCTCACGCTTTCAATTTGACCTTGTTCTGATAGAATTACCATCGCGCCTGTTGCCTCAATGCCGGCTAAGGTGCTCAAATCGGCACGATGTAAAAGCATTGTTCGAGTCATTTCACGGGCGATGCCACTCACTTCGACTTCAACCGATTCACCGAAATGATCTATCGCAATTTTATCACCGACCGAATAGCCTTGCATTTCAGCCATACCCTCATCGATAATTACCTGAATTGGAGTTCGGGAGGCAGTAGGTAAATCCCCTTCGAGCAAATTGATTCGGTACATCGAATCATCATTTGATGATAAAATATCAAGACCTCTTAGAGTGAATGACTTGGTTGTTCCAGTAATTATTGCAGAGCTATCTAGTGTTAATTCAAATGAAGTGGTATTTTCTTGAGCCCATAATTCAACTTCGTCAACCCTGCTAGGCAACATGTATAATTGATAATCCCAATTTACTTGTTCATCTACAGCCTCATTAAATGTGGAGGTGAAACCTGCCATCATCAACATCATCCCACCAAGAATTACCATAGCTAACGACAATGCAACAAGTGTAACCATCAATCGGGCTGGTTTTCTAAAAGTTGAACGTAAAGCCAATCCTATTACAGGCGGCATAGCAGAGGTTAGATTGGCGATTATTTTATTTGGAGTGGTTGAGGAACCTTGCCCAAATACATCAAGTGGTTGCATCTTGGATGCCCTCAAAGCAGGCCTTATCCCGAATAAAAATATTATAATGAGGGCAGAGATGCCAAGTTTGAACAGAATTATTGGATAATGATGTAAAACCGTTACTGGCACCCCCATAAAGCCAAAGTAAAATTCGGTGAATGCTTCTGACCCAATTGGCGATAGCCCCAACAATATACCAAAAATTACTCCTGGCAAGCCCAGAACTAACGGTATCATCAGATAACCAGACATGATGTCCTTACCCGTGGCACCAATAGTTCTCATCACCGCGATCTCTCTGGCTTGCGTCTTAATTAACCGATCTAATGAAATTGCAATTACAAGACCACTAACAAATAAGAGTACACCTAAAATAAATGGCGTTGATTTTTTCGCACCTTCCAAATCTATTCGCAGTAATTCGACGCCGTTCATGTCACCTCTATCGGCTACCAAGCCACTTTTCCCCGATTGGTTAACAGAATCACTCAATGCGGATTTGATTGGATTTAGATTCTTGCCTTCATCGATATCGGTATCGGAAAAATCGAAAGCGGGCGTGCCTTCTAAATCAACATACAAGGTATTTCTAGAATCAACATCTAAATCGCCTACCAATGCTAATTGTTCAGCCGAAAGATAACCCACAACATATGATGAATCCAAAGGAAAAAGATTTCCTTCTGGTGCGTACCATAATTGAAGAGGATGGTTAGCAATTCCGACAACTTTTAGGGTATGCATTCCAGCTCCTGCACCAATTGTTAAGTTGTCTCCAACCTCTATCAATACGGTTGAATTTTTTGCGAAGTGGGCATCGATTACAATTTCACCGAGTCCCGGATTCACCGAGCCTTCTATCTTGAAAAGTGTGCTAATATCCCCCTCGTCTATGCCGTGCCAAAGTGATTGTAACCATCTTATTGAGCCATTATTATATGTGAAATGTGTTTGGCCATCGAGCATTAATCGAGTTTCACATTGAATTTGATTTATCGCATCGCAATGAGACGAAATATTTGTTTTTGAATCTGGTTCATCAAAATTAATTACCAAATCTGCAAAATTGGTTTTAGTGTAAAAGTCCTCATAAACTACATCGGCATTTTCACCGTGTTCTGAGAAGACAACACCAGAATACACAGCGATTGTGATCAAGAGAACTACGGTTATTACCCGTAGTTTTGTTCTCATTAAACTGCGCCGCAGTCGTTTGATTAAGAGTCTGTTCAATCGAGTCACTCCTCGTCAAAAGCAATTTTTTTATCGCTGATTATTTTACCACTATCAAGTTTTATTACTCGAGTTGCGAATCTGGTCAAAGCCGAATCATGGGTTACAAAAATTGTTGTGACCCCATCGTCTTGACAGGTTTTTATCAATGCCTCCATCACTACAGTAGAGGTCTCTGAATCGAGGTTCCCAGTCAACTCATCGCCGAGAATAAGTTTGGGTTTTTTGGCCAAAGACCGAGCGATTGCAACCCTTTGTCTTTGGCCACCGGACATCTGGGAAGGAAATCTGTCTTCAAGACCATTCAATCCAACGGTATCAAGGAAGCTTTGTGCGCTCTCTTTATTTCCTCGGCCAATGAATTGTTGGACCAACATTACATTTTCTATTGCTGTTAAATCACCAAGAAGGTTGAAGAATTGGAAAATATATCCAATATTTTCCCTTCTAAATGTAGTCATTTTTTCCACATTGCCATCAGGCACTTCTTGCTCCCTGAAAAAATATTCACCATCGGTCGGTACATCCAAGGCTGCGATGATATTCAACAAGGTGGTTTTTCCAGATCCTGACGGCCCGAGAAGAGCTATAATTTCTCCTTTTTCGATTTCTAAATCGATGCCCTCCAATGCCTTGACAAGGGTGTTACCTTCGCCATAATATCTGCTGACGCCATGCAATTTTATTAGTGCCATCATGTGCTTGGTTCAGGATGAACTTCTTCAACCTTAACCTTGATTTATATTACAAGGTGGTAGTTTCAATTAGACCGGACCCCCCACCAACACCATGCGCGAAGTAAACCTCTCGTGGAATGCGAAGACGATTGAAAGGTCCGACTTCGCCCAAATAACCGCTATATCTAATTCATATGAAGTGGTTGCACATTTAGGCGTAACCCCTTCTGGAGCCAGGCAATTGGTTAAAATTTCACTCAAAGCCGGTTATGGGATCTCAAATATTAATGAAATAGATTATTTGGAAGTGGAGGGGCAATTAAATTCTCATCCTTTACCCAAAGAAGGCGGCGAAGGCATCATCATTGTATGGAATAGACACCCCTTGTCGGTTGCGGCGATCAACTTCGATAGTTTACATGTCATCCCACCTTATACGATAGGAAAAGAGGGGCTTCAAATCACCATTAGAGGTCTTCCAGAAAGCGTTTCGGGTTTCCTTAAAACAACACGACTATTATTGCCTCCAGATAGTGTGAATGTCGTTGAGATTGAGGCGGGTGAAAACGAATTGTTTTCAATTTTGAGTCAAAAGCAGGTCGAAACCACAATCCTCGCATACCGAGCCGGATATTATCAAAATCCAAGAGGTATTTCGATGAGAGAATTATCTGAACTCACAAAAATTCCCCGATCAACCTTGCAAGAACATTTAGCAAAATCCGAGATTTCCGTGATGAATTGGATCGCTAAAACCTATCTTTCCCATTGAGAAACCCTTGTGAATCAATCGCCCCTCGGACCGACCATGACCTCAATCGATAAACTCCTACCGGGCGGGAAGGGAGTTTGGATTCCAATCGACCATGGTGTCTCTGATTATCCAGTTCCGGGATTGGAAAACCTTGAGAAAATCATTACTCTTTTAGCAAGAGGAGGAGCCGATGCAATCGTCGCCCAAAAGGGGGTAATAAGCAGTTATTCACATCTTCACCCAGGGAAAATGGTCGCTCATTTATCGGTTTCAACTCGCCATGCTGGTGGTAACTCAAGCGATAAAATATTGGTTGGAACAGTTGAAGAATCGCTAAGCCGTGGCGCAGCAGGTGTTAGTGTTCAAGTCAATATGGGAAGTGAGGCAGAGCCTGAAATGATTAGAAGACTTGCCGAAATATCAAATCAATCATTCAAATCAAAAACCCCACTTTTAGGAATGATTTATCCTAGAGGTGAAAACCTTTCCTTGATGGAAGGGGACACAACCGATGGTGCTGCGCATGCTGCACGACTTGGATTTGAATTGGGTTGTGATGTTGTGAAAACAAAATGGACCGGTGATATTGCCTCATTCAAAAAAGTCTGTGATGCGGTTCCAATACCGGTATTGATTGCCGGCGGTCCAGCGGGCTCAACAGATCGTGAAGTTCTCGAAATCGTCTATCAGGCAATGCTCGCAGGCGCTGGAGGCGTTTGCATGGGCAGGCAGGTCTTTTCTCACCCTCACCCAGACAAAATGGTAAGAGCCCTTCGAGAAATCGTACATTCCGGCAAGGATGTCGATCAAGCTATAGCCGCATCAGGATTGTGAATTAAATGCAGGTTTGGCTAGAATCTGGTACCAGGGTTACCGGAGTGGATTTGGTTGGTGGAGATGACCTCTTAGTCGATGGAAACGCGCTATATATTGAGGGAAAACAAGTTGGCAGAAGGGTCGACGTAAGCGATTCGGCAGGCCAAGGGATGGCTCGTTCATTGGCCGGAAGTGTCGAGTGGATCCTGCTTGACCTTGGCCATTGGAAAATGATACCAATCGAAAATATAATCGCTGCTTGTGATGGTGGCCCAACCAAAATTGCAGCCAGAATAGATTCTTACGAGCAGGTAATCGGTGCCGCATTTGCATTAGAGATCGGGGTAGATGCCCTATTGGTCCCAGAATCTATCCTCGAAACGGCACTGATTGCAAAATCACAACGAAAGGAATCAAAGGTCATTGAAGAAATTCCCGTTCAAGATGATTTTTCTCTGAGCACAGTTGAAGTTATCGAGGTTAAAGAAGGAGGTGTTGGAGATAGGGTCTGCGTCGATTTGACCTCAATGATGGAATTGGGAGAAGGGATGTTGATCGGATCCTCCGCTTCGTCGTTGATATTGGTTCATGGCGAAACGGTAGCTTCCGAATTTGTTCCAACCCGCCCGTTTAGGGTAAACGCAGGAGCGGTTCACTCTTACATTTTGATGGGTGATGGCTCAACAAAATATCTGAGCGAATTGAAGATGGGCGACGAGGTTTTAGTGGTTTCAAACGATGGATTGAGCCGAATTGCTACAATTGGGCGAACGAAAATTGAGAAGAGGCCATTTATTTTATTCCGCTGGCGCGATGAAAAGAATAAAGAAGCCGGAGCGCTTCTTCAGCAAGCGGAGACGGTAAGACTAGTCGGTGCGACCTTCCACACAATTTCGATAACCTCGCTTAAACCGGGCATGGAATTGATTGGATGGAGTGGCGGTAAAGGGCGCCATATCGGCGTCCAAATCAGTGCTGAGGTCACCGAGAAATAGGCGGTGATATTTTGGCAATATTGGGCAAAGGAACCGCGAATGGTGCTTGTTCTTTACTTCATGCTGCAGGTCTAGGATATGGTGCTTCTTTAGCATTGGATTTACCTGTAATCGTTCGTTTATTGGATAAAGAGCCAAAAAGCAAATTAGACGATCCTGATAATTTGTTAGAATCGGTAATTAAGGTTTGGAGAGAAATGAAATTACCTTCTGCTGGCCCAGAATTATATTGGACTGTCAAGTCAAAAATCCCTCCAAGACAAGGATTGAAATCAAGTGCAGCAATCGCGGTTGCAGCCATCAGAGCTCTCTCAAAAGCAACCGATCAAGAACTTGAAAATCATCAAATCGTAGATTTAGCGGCAAAAGCCCAAGTCGATGCTGGTGTCTCGATAACCGGAAGTATTGATGATGCTTGGGCTGCAACCGAAGGAGGTTGGAAATTGATCAATGTGCATGCAGAAGATATCCAATCGGGTGTAATTATGGAGCAAGCGGGACCCACAAGTGAGGATTGGCGGGTGTTCTTATTATTACGAGGTGAAAGAGATATTCAACCAGAGCCTGAGGATTTTTCTTATCATCAACAAGCATTCTCTCAAGCCTTAGCAGCCTTACAGGAAGGAAAAGAAATGGTTGCTATTACATGGAATGGGAGAGGAGTCGTAGGTGTACTCAACGATCCAAAGGGTCGACGTTTGACCAATGATGCATTCGTCAACGGAGCAAGAGCAGCAGGTATTAGTGGTTCAGGCTCGGCTATAGCAATATTTGCAGCAGCCGTAAGTGGCCCTACATGTGAAAGGCTACTCAAGTGGTACGATAAATTCCCAGATGTCGAAATCATTGAAACATCGATAATAAATGCTGAAATTGCTGAGGACTAAACAAAGCCCACATTCTTGTGTAATGGCATTCCAGCCAACCTATAGCATGCGGATGAGAGTTGGCTCAAATCTGGTCGTCACCCTCTTCGGTGAATCTCATGGCCCCGCTGTGGGGGCACTCATCGATGGCTATCCAAGCGGCCATCGAATCGATGCAGAGCAATTGCTTATTGATATGGATAGCCGAAAACCTGGTACATCTCGATTAGCCTCAATGCGAAAAGAATCCGATAAAGTCGAAATTCTCTCAGGGGTATACGAAGGTAATTCAACCGGGCTGCCTATCCTTTTATTGATCAGAAATGAGGATGTAAAATCCAAGGATTATTCCTTTTTACCCAACCTACCAAGACCAGGCCATGTCGACCATCCAATCGATATCAAAACCGATGGATATGCTGACCTCAGGGGAGGTGGATCCTTTTCGGCCCGACTAACAGCAGGTTTGGTTGCAGCAGGTTCACTAAGTCGTTCAATATTACCAAAAGACTGGAAAATTGAAGCAAAAGTTGGCGCTTTGGGTGGTTTGGAAGGTGTTGAGGCCGAAGCCTTAGCATCTCAAGTTAAGAAGGCCGGAGATTCTCTTGGATCGAGAGTCGATCTGACGATTTCTGGCTTACCAGTCGGCTTTGGTGAGCCATGGTTCGATGGAATTGAACCAGTTTTGGCTCGAGCATTGATGGCAATTCCGGCAGCGAGAGCCGTGGAGTTTGGCCGCGGGGTCGAATCTGGAGTCATGAGAGGGAGTGAACATAATGATGCTTGGCAAGATGGCATGTCGCTCAAACCAGGTGCCGATGGTGCACTGGGTGGAATGGCGACTGGTGCTGCACTAAAAGTTAGGATTACATTCAAACCACCGAGTGGTATTTCGATGCCACAAACCACATTTAACAAGGCAAAGAACTCGATGGACGAATTGCAGATAAAGGGCAGGCATGACCCCGTAATTGCCCCGAGAGCACGTCCAGTAGTCGAAGCGGTTACAAGATTGGTAATCGCCGATCTAGCAATTAAAGGCGGATATATCGATGGATGAAATTATCGTTCACAAATTCGGTGGGTCGTGTTTGCGCGAAAGCCAGGATATCGACCGTATTTTCGAAGTTCTGAAGAAATCCCCTGGCACGCCGATAGTCGTAGTCTCAGCTCTTTGGGGCATGACTGATATTTTGTTACGAGCTGCTCGGGAACCAAGATATGCTGGGCGGTTGGTCGAGGATTTGAAATCTCAACATCTAAGGTTTGCTCCGGGTCTAGAGCAAGGACCATTCGGTGATTTATTCGTAAAAGTTCTCAACGGAATCTCAACCGAATTGGTTAAATTATCATCAGAAGATAAATCATTGAGAAGTGAAAATCTCATTCTAGCAGCTGGGGAACGCTTGAGTGCACTAGTTGTAGCTCACCGTTTATGTGAATCTGGTTTGAGTGCGCACCCTGTAGGAGCAGAGGATATTGGATTAAGACTCAAAGGTAGCGGCAGAGCGACTAAAATCGATATCGAATCCTCTAATATTTGGCTTAACAGAGAAGTATTGGTCGGTGTTCCAATCCTCACCGGATGGTTTGGACAAGGGGATGATGGCGAGATTGCAATATTGTCAAGAGGTGGTTCGGATCATTCCGCAGCCGCGTTTGCGAATCTTATGGATGCAAAGAAAATCATCCTTTGGAAGGATGTTGATGGCATCAAAGAATTGAATCCACGCTGGGGAATCGATACAAAATCGATTCCATATCTCGGTTATGGGGAAGCGGCCGAATTATCTCGGCATGGAACCCCTGTGATCCACCCTGCGACTGTTGACCCGCTAGTAAAGAAAGGAATCCCACTCGAAATTAAAAATATCACAAAGCCAAATAAACCTGCAGCAACGATGATTGGTCCAGATATTTCTATTTCGTCAATCAAGGCGATAGGTTGCCAACCAGGAGTTGCTGTAATCAATAGCAATGCGCCTTTACACAGCGATTTACTTAGCAGGTTAGAGAGTGCTGATGTTACTGCTTGGTCTTTGAATTCAACTCCTGAGAAAATGAGATTAATCATTCCTAGTTCAGAGCTTTATTTGATTGAAGATTTGGTAGATGGAACGATAGAACATCATAGTGCAATGATTTCTATCATTGGGCCAATCATAGGTAAAATCGAATGTGTTCACGAAATTATCTCGACCAATAATAATGGAACAAGACTAATTGTCAATTGTGATGATATTCCAATCATGTTGGAAAATCTGCATCAATCTTTGTTTTCTCGCCAAGATTGCAAATGAGTTGGCATATCTAATAGGAATAGTCCACCCACGATTAAGAATACAAATAAAGATCCTAGAGCAACGCCGTAAACCGAGATTAACTCGACCGATTCACTCATTCTCACCGCGGTTTGCTCGGAGAATAATGATACGAATGCAGGCAGAATTGTATTTGCACTCAGAACTACCATAGCAAGGCTTCCTGCGATGATTGGGTTGATGATTAAAGAGCGGTGGTATCTACTGACGATCTTCTTTACATTCATCACGTAAACCTCTCGGGTTCTTATCGAAGTGTCGAGCATACTAAATCTGAGAACTCCGTTACTAAGTTCGAAGAACATTACCAGCAAGACAGCATAGACGACAACAAGAATTGTCAACAAGAAATCGTTATCTGCGAAGCCGAATAAATCCTGGGAAAGCGATACCTTCGAAGAAGCGAAACGAAGAACTGAAAGGATGAAAAGAACATATGATGCCAAAAGATAACGAGCATCTCTACCCATCACACCCCAGAATCCACTACTAACTGCACCTATAACTACCATCAATTGAATGATATTTGCAATCGTGATGCTCCCGGTAATTGCAAACCAAATAGTTCCTACCGCCGGGGTTACGATATAGGTTAGAATTCCTAAACCTATGAGAACACCATAACAACCGAGTTGGAGGTTTTGAACCATCTTATCTGCAGGTAAAAATTTCATCTTTGGAACCAATGGCCCGCCGAGTAAACTTTCGATAAAGGAGGGGATTTCGACGGTCGGAACCGCATCTTTTGGAATATCTGAACCAGCAGACATTTGGCCAGCCAGTTTTTTGCGAGATGGTGCCGCAGAACGAACGGTCTTACCATCGTATAGATGAGATGTATCTCCAGATTTTGTTGCCATTCAAATCCCTTCCTTCAGAAACCTCTAGCTCCGGCTAATGCTGTAGAGAGGAGCATATCTGGCTCCCAATCCATTATGTTGACTCCAAGACTGCTCAATTCGCTGATCAAAACATCTCTTTCGGTCTTAAGAACCTCATATCCGGTTCGGTCAAGTCGTTTAGCATCGAATTCGAATTCAAGACTAGAGGGTGATAGAACTGTTACATCGAAGTTACGTGCTCTGAAGTCTCTAAGAGCACTTACTACAGTTGGGTCATCTTCAAGGTTCGAAAGAACTATGATTGGTGATCCTCTGTTAATATGAGGTAAAATTCTGTTTACTACAACTTTGAGTGGTGTATTTCCTCGAGCCATAGCGCCTGCTAATTTGGTAAGAATTATGTATAATTGCTTAGATCCTGAATCGCGATCGATACTGACAATCTCGTCACCATAGGTCACAATTCCAACAGAGTCACGGCGACTCAGGAAAAACTTGGTTAAGCTCGCAGCGGCACGGGTTGAGTAAACCAATGCATTGCGAGAAACCGGGCCGGTCTCGGAAACAGATCGAGCGTCGACGATGATGATGATATCGCTCACGGCATCTCTCTCACGTTCGTTGACCATCAGTTTTCCAGTTTTAGCATATGCGCTCCAGTTGATTGAACGGAAGGAATCTCCATCAAAGTATTCACGTAAGGAATAAAATTCGGAACCAGGCCCAGGTTGACGAATATTTACTGCACCGGTGAAGATTTTTGGAACTCGTGATTTTACGAATGTATCTTTGAGATCTTCCATTTTCGGGAATACAAGGAAATCGTTGTAAACATGCAACTCTTTTTCCTTGTGGAATAATCCGAATGGATCTTGAACCCGGACAGCCACCGGGCCAAGACTGTAGAAGCCTCTCAGAGGACACTCGACCGTATATTCGATGAAGGTTTCACGGCGTGGACCTAATTCCATCAAAATATAATTTGCACCATCTTTGATGCGCATTACTTCTGGAACACGGTCTTTTACCTCGAGAATCTTTCCAAGTGCAGAATGATTCTGCATTCTCAGAGTAACACTCACCTCTCCATCTTCGAAGATTCTAGCACTAGATAGCTTTCGCATCGCAGATACATTGGAGAGGGCAACGCCCTCTTCGCCACTCCATTCTTCAGCACGCCTGCCGCTACTAGCAACATCAGCGTGACTTCCAAATAGTGCAGCCCAAGTCAAGAAGACAAATATGACCACAGCAATAGTGACCAATTGAGAATTTCTTAGGGTTAAGCCAAGTAAATACATGGCTACCGCTAATGATCCCAACATTGCGCTCTTTCGACTCCACATGCTATCGCACCTCCTTCTCTAATCTATTTTCCAACTGGTCTCAGACGGTTGGGACAGGTACTTCGCGTAGGATAGTCTGAATAACCTCACCTGGTTCCAGACCTTTGATCTGGTGTTCAGGCTTGAGGATAAGTCTGTGAGCTAATGCCAATTCCGCAATTGACTTGATGTCATCGGGAGTGACGAAATCGCGTCCTTTCAATGCTGCAGAAGCACGTGATGTTTTCAGGAGAGCCTGAGAACCACGAGGTGAAGCACCGACTAGAACCCGAGGGTCCTCACGAGTTCGGGAAACAACCTCGACCATGTACATGCGTAGAGCAGGGTCGACGTAAACGTCTTCACAAGCTTGTTGCATAGCAATTACACGCTGAGGATCGGTGATAACATCGACATCTACTGCGTCTTTTCCACGGGCGATACGTCGGGCTAGAATCTCATCTTCATCAGCACGGTCAGGATAACCGACGCTCATCTTAAACATGAATCGGTCTAATTGCGCTTCAGGTAGAGGGTACGTACCTTCTTGCTCGACCGGGTTCTGTGTTGCCATAACGATGAACGGTGCTGGTAATTTGTGAGTAACGGTACCGATTGTAACCTGTTTCTCTTGCATAGCCTCAAGCAAAGCAGCTTGAGTCTTTGGTGGAGCACGGTTAATCTCGTCAGCTAGAAGCAGGTTGCAAAATAGCGGCCCTGGCTTGAAGGTGAATTCACCCTTCTTAGCATCGTAGATGTTGGTTCCGGTGATATCTGCAGGTAACAGATCGGGAGTAAACTGAACACGCTTGAAGTCACAACCCAACGCATCTGCGAAAGTATTGGTCATCAAGGTCTTAGCCAAACCAGGGTAATCTTCGAACAGAAGGTTTCCATCCGAAAGAATATTGATCAACACATTGTCGATGACGTGTGCTTTTCCAATAATTACCTTTTGAACTTCGGCGCTGATCGCACTTGCGATAGCACCAACTGCTGCGAGGCGCTCTCGGACTTCTGGTGTGCTTTGGTGTTTAGGCTGTGCCTGTACCGGTACTGGTGCTGCGTACGCTACTGGAGCCGCTGGAGCAGCAGGAGCTATCGGCATTGGTGCCGAAGCTGCTGGTGCGACAGGAGCCACAGGAGCATGTACTGCAGGCATTGGTGCCGGTGCAGGGGGGGCTGCTGGGGGGGCTGGTGGTTGCATGTTTATTTACCTCCTAGGTTTATTTTCCCCAACGACGGATCTGCTGCATTGTTTGCCGCAATTCTTCGTTGGAGTAGGATCTTTGTTGGGAATACAACAATTCGATGAGGCGGGGATCTTCGACCAATGCTTGGATCTCCCCCGGGGTTTTGAGCGCCATTTCATCTCTGGTCAAATCGCTAACTTGGCGGACCTTATTCAATAGCGATTCACGGATACGGGCCAAAAATTGACTCGGGTCGACCTTATTAGGTCGTTCTCTAAATCTTGTTAAATCGAATACGTGTCTCCAGTTTTCTTTTTCTGGTACCACCATTATTGCAATGGACAAAAGAGCGACTAAATTCAAAGTGATCAGCCATTTTAACATTGTATCGCTTGTCAGCATTACTATTGCACCCATCGCTTCGGTGAACGGTGAAGCCGCTGCCGATGTGACGTGACGAGATTCATCGAAGACGATGTAGAAGTTTTCATTATGGCGGGTGATGGTTTTTGAGATATCTGGATTTCCTGTTTCCATCATATCGCGCATCAAAGCCATGATGTACATACCGTTTCCATCCCAATCTTGAGAACCAGAACTTGAATAGAGTATATCGGACCAGCAAGCGGTGCCTTCACTCTCATACGCACTATGGGTGCATTGAAGTTTGCCGGTCAATTCAGCATCTCCAGCATCCCAAAGATGATTTGCCAACACCGAGTGGTCTGAAATGAATACGATACTACCAGTTACATTTACTGTACCATCACGATCGCCTTTTACGCGATCGATGGCTTCGATTCCTGGAAAATCCATTCTGATTATCAATCCTGAATTATTACCACCTTGAGGTGGGTTTCCTATATCGTTTGGATCCATGCTGTTTTTGGCTAAGAAGGCAGAAGGTGAGGCGTGTGCGAGAATTTTGACATCTCTATTCTCAATATCTTCCTCTAGCACTTGGATTGAGGTTGGGCGATGGAAAAGTACCGGCATTGCACAATCATCGACTGCATCATTTCTGACATCGTCTTCTGAACATTGGCTGCGCCTTTCATTTTGGTCATCCCAAACTCGGTTTACACCTGCTACAGTCCAAAGTCGGCTAATATCCTTTGGTTGGACAGTTCCAGTCGAATCCGAAACTTCGTAATATCGTGAGCCATCGGCGATAGGTGAATCAAAATATTTGACTCCGAACATATTTGCAACGGTTTGGGCATTGGTAGAATTAGCGGCTAGAATTACTTTGCCACCTTTTTCTGTGACAAATTCATAAATCGCATTTGCTTCTGCATTATCGAATGGCTTTTCTGGTGCCGCTATTACCAACATTGTACGGTGTGGCTCTCTCCAATCATTGACCAACATCGGAGTCGACATGGTATTGGCGATATCGTAATCCAGTCCATCATCGTCTTCACCGAGGTCGCCACGCATTTTGGAGACTTGCTGATATTGAATATTTTGGTCAGCATCTTCGATATAGGCAGAAAACACGGTTTGTTTCCCGAATGATGTGATGACTATCAAAGATGTTGATAATAGCATTGCTACGACAAAACCGATCAATAACCAAGATTCCAACTTGATTGCAGTCTTCTCTTCTTCAGCCATTAATTCTCACCTCCAAGTACGGTATGCCCAAACGCAGCATTCGTCGCATCCTCACTCCACTCATATATGTTATCGTCAACTGCTCTTCAGCAATTTAGCAGTATCATTCCGATAAAGGGAGTATCAACGCCGGAAACTGCACCTTAGCGTACGGAATGGCGCCGTATGATGGCAGCGAGGAGGAAAATTACCAGTGTGAGGGCTAGAGATGGCGCTGGCTTCATCCGATTTGTTTGTATCCGGCGATTCGGTTTCTTCTTCATCGTTTGGTGCGATGACCTTGATAGATAATTCTTCACTTGTTACATAGAGGCCTGAGCCTTCGCTCTTTATCGAAACCGAAACTTTGCAGGTTTTATCTGGATGATTATTCGCCGCCTTGATCGTAATCGACTTCGTAACCGATGCTCCACTTGCAAGGTTTACTCCAATCAGTACATCTTCACCAGAATATGCCATCAAAGGACATGCTTTGATTACAATAGATGCTTCTGCGACAGAATCGGCACTATTGCCATTATTTTGGATCGATATCGATAATTCTTCATCTGTTCCTGCCAAAAGGTCACCAACCATTGAAACGGTTGGCACCAGTTGATGAACCGCTTCAAATTGAAGATCCTTCAAAATCTCCTGACTCGAGACTTCTTGTTCTTGAATAGTTTGAGAAGCGGTCAACCTCAAAGTTACATGAATCTGATCTGCACTATGGGTGTTTCCTTCAGTATCGAGACCAGACCCTGATATCGTTAAATCGAATGTTTTATTCGAATTTGCTTCGATGGTAACTGTTCCTGGGTCGTCGACTTGAAAGTCGTCGACATCTTCGATAGTGAACTCTACTTCTAAGGGTAACGGGCGTGTATTATCAATCCAAAAAGTCAAAATCAATTCGAAATCGAATTTATCATCGAGGTTCATTATTACAGGCTCAGCCTCGGTTTCCCAACCCAATTCCCAATTTGGCACTTCTGGGCCTTGTGCTGAGACAAGTGGCGATGCAAAGGATAATAGCAACAAAACGAATAAGGTTTTTTCTTTCATTCAGAACACGCCCTTTTGACTAAGACCTTGATCATATTTCGTCGATATCTCGGCGGTAAAGAGGTGTTGTTTACCGGTTTCACCGCTTTGAAAATCAATTGAGCTAATTGTTTGATATCGCCCTCAGCTTGCTCGACTTGCTCATCGTGGCGGCGCGGAATGCTTTCGAGTGCAGTTGTTGCGACTTTGAGAGTTTCTCTATCTCCCTTCACCCATGCTGCTGCAACCCCTGCTTCAGGGAAATCCCAAGATTCCCTTACCCGGAGTTTCTGATAAGAGCCAACCATTTGGCTCACATCAGCAGAAAAAGTGACCTTCAGAAGGAATTCTCCTTTCTCGAGTACGTTCTTGGTCATCCCATCCAATCGATAAAAATCGACCAAAGGCATTTTTCTCGGCCCATTTGGCCCAATGAGGTGGACAGTAGCATCCAAAACCATGAGTGCTGGGGCGAGGTCGCCTTGATAGGTCGCAACACAAAGGTCGTTTTGGTTAGGAATAACCCGGCAATCAGCACCGGTTCCACAATCGCATTTATGACACCAATCTATTGAGGAACGCCATTCTTCACTTTGGTTGAACCAAAAACATCGGGTGTCTAAACATAGATTACCTCCAATGGTTGCATTTCTACGAATCAACGATGACGCTACTTTACCAGCTGCGCTAGCTACCAATGGATGGGCTTCGGTCGATTCTGAAATGTCATGAAGTCGAGCCATGCATCCGACCTCGGTCATCGAAATCGAATCCAAACCATCGATATTTGCAAGTGAAATCACATGAGGTTTGGAGTTGATATGCCATTTGTAATTTGGAATTAAGTCAGTACCTCCGGCAATCCAATCGAATTCAAAGCCACCAGCGAGAAGTTCGGCGGCTTTTTCACATGCAGCTGTGATGGAAACTGGCAAGTAGAGTTCAAATGGTGGCATCAACATCAGTTATCACCTTCCATCTCTCTCTGTTCTTTTTTGAGCCAGATCGAACCGGCCAAACCTAGTTCTGCCAATTGTTCTGGAGTAGGCTTAGTCGACATTTTCCAACCATCGACCTGATCTTCTAATGGGATATTTGGATCGAATCCAAACAAAACCCCATTGACATATGCGTCGGTATCCTCAGACCTTTGGCGGCGATTATCTCTCAATTCGTGTTGCTCAGACCGAGTTACGAGTTTTGCTTGTAGGGCCGAAAAATCCAACCTCGGGGTTGGGAGGCCGGTTGCATCCTCTATCCCTTCTAATTTCATCTTCTTTGCAATCGCAGCCCAGACCTTATCTGGTGTGAGTGGCAAATCGTTGATTCGGATTCCAATCGCGTCGTAAACTGCATTGACCACCGCTGGAAGAATTGGCAATAGTGGGCCTTCACCGGCTTCTTTGGCACCGAACGGCCCTTCAGGGTCGCACGATTCGATGATGATAGGGGTTACATGTGGCATCTCGTGAATCGATGGAATCTTGTAATCGAGCAAATTCGGATTTTGAAGATGACCGGTTCTACCATAAACCATCTGTTCGGATAATACCTGGCCTAATCCCATATGGCAAGAACCGATGATTTGGCCTTCGACGGCCAAAGGATTGAGCGCTTTACCACAATCATGAGCCGCCCATACATTTGTGCATTTTATCAAGCCGGTTTCGACATCGACATCGACTTCAGCCACATAAGCAGAGAATGAATATGCTGGGGCAAGGCCTGCTGCTGCACCTTTGTGTACTCCACCCATAGGTGGACTTCGGTATGCACCACTCGCGATAAGGGAGCCTTTGTCTTCCTGAGCCTTGTGCAAAGCTTCGAGGTATGACATCGATATCGAAGGGTCGTGTTTGTAGTAAATCCGGCGGTCGTTCAAAACCAGCGCATTCGGATGATAGCCCAATACCTCCCATGCTGCTTCGAGTAATTTGTCTTTAATTTCTAATGCAGCACGAATCGCTGCATTCGCATTCATGAATGTAACTCGAGAGGAATAAGAACCAAGGTCGACAGGGCTGGTATCGCTTTCATGTGAACGTACGTGAATCATTTCGATCGGCAAAGCCAAAACCTCGGCCACAACTTGAGCTATTGCGGTGGTCGAACCCTGCCCGATTTCGGCAGCACCGGAATGGACGGTAACGCCGCCATCCATATCGACCTGAATATGGACTGTAGCATGAGGGAACTTATTTGGGTCCCAATGAATCGGCAAACCTGAACCTGAAATGAAGAAACCGCAGCCGACTCCGATACCTTTTCCGAGTGGCAATTTGCGGAATTTATTATCCCAATCACTACCTTCTCTAACTCTGTGCAAAGCTTGTCGCATGCCATTAGATGTTATTCTGAATCCCGAGATGGTCCTCGAATGAGGAGGGAGTAGATTTGCAAGGCGCAAATCGATAGGGTCGACCTGCATTTGTTCGGCCATATCGTCGAGACCGACCTCGACCGCACAACGGGTATTAACTGCGCCATGACCGCGCATAGCGCCGCTCGCTGGCTTATTGGTCCAAACTCTGGCACCGGTGTAGTGAAAAGATCCTAATTCGTACGGCGCGGTCGCTAAAACACCATTGTAGTACGAAGTTACGTGACCAAAGGATGCAAAACCACCGCCATCGATGAGGGCATCGATGTCGAATCCTGAGATTCGACCATCGTCATCTGCGTACATTTCCACTTCGATCAGCGAGGGATGTCGTCCTCGATTAACCCAGAATACCTCTTCTCGGTCGAATGTAATTCTAACCGGTCGACCGGTTTTTCTCGAAAGAATCGCTGCACACATTTCATGCGGGAATGGGTCGGATTTACCACCGAAACCGCCTCCAACAAAAGTCCGAATGACATTGATTTGGTGCATCGGTATTTCGAGTACTGTGGCTAAAGCCCGATGGGCGTAATGTGGGACCTGTTGCGGGGTATATAGTTGAAGTCGACCGTTTGGATCCCAATGAGCAACCACTGCGTGGGGCTCGGTAAATCCGTGGTTGACTCCCTTAAATTTCCATTTGCCATTATGCATTGCTCTTGGATTGTTGACCAATGAACGATCACCGAATTCTTGAAAGACCCGCTTTTGTAAATTGGTTGTTCCAACGTGATACTTCCCACGCCAATGAATCGGTTCATCGACGTCTTCCAAACCCTTTTTGATGTCGTGAATCGAATCTAGAACCTCGTAATCAACTTCGATCAATGCGGCCGCTTCTCGGGCTGTGGCTTCATCGACTGCCGCTACACAAGCGACCAAATCCCCGACGTGGCGGACCTTTTCGACCGCCATAGCGTGTTCGTCTTTAGTAACCGGCAATACACCGAATGGATTAGGTGCGTCTTCACCGGTTGCAACCGCCAAAACACCAGGTAAAGCTTCTGCTTTTGAGGTATCGATACTCTTGACTTTTGCATAGTGGTGTGGTGAGCGTACGATTCGACCTATGATCTCTCCTTGAAGTCTAACATCGTCACCGTACCATGCTTGACCGGTTACTTTTGCATTGGCATCGACTAATGGAGTTCGCTTACCAACCGCAGTACCGGTTCGGGCTCTGTCATGTATGTGAGCACCTGCTGGTTGAGATTCTTTTCCTCCAATCGTTTCAGGGATAAAGTCGACATCTCTCTTCGACATCACCGGTTTGGAACCGCCAGAACCAGGAGGAGCAAATCGCTGCTTTCCAGCAACTCTTTTGCCGTCTTTTCGCAACTCTTTCTTTGAGCCACCTGGTTGTTGCTTATACCCTCCAGTCATAGATATCACCTCGCATGACCCGGAGGCATAGTCGGGTCATCTGGCCCCAAAGGATGTGGATCGGGATGTGGATCACTAGCTGGTTGTTTTAGTTCCGACTCGCCGCGATGGATCGCTGCCGCGGCTTGAATTGATTCTACAATTTGTTGGTACCCGGTACAACGGCAAAGATTGCCTTCAATTGCACATTCAACCTGCTCATTGGTCGGGTTGGGGTTATTGTTTAGCAAAGCTTGGGCTGTAATCAAGAATCCAGGAGTGCAAAAGCCGCATTGGGAGCCTCCGTGGTCACCAAAGCATTGTTGAATAGGGGCCAGATGAGCACCATCTGCTAAACCTTCAACGGTTGTAATGTCTTTTCCAGCAACTTCGGCGGCCAAGGTAAGACAAGATAGGCGTGGAATTCCGTCTATCATAACCGTGCAACAACCGCAAGTACCCATATCGCAGCCGCGTTTAACCCCGAGAGTGCCGACCTTATCGCGCAATACATCTAGTAAAATCGAGTTCGATGGTGCAAGAACCTCTTTTAGTTGGCCATTTACGCTTGCTTTCCAAATGGAGCTTGGTCCTGTAGGGACCATCGCAATATGCTGTTCGCCAACCATTAGAGGACACCTACGGTGTCATGGGAGGTAGAAGCACTCTTTCAGCATTTGGCAAAAAGGGCGAGATTCTTATTCATTCTTCTTCGCCTCGAGCCCAGATCTTTTCCAATAATAATGGCTCTCCACCCACCACGCCGATAATGAGGATACTTTCAGAGAACAATGGGCGAACGCTCAAGGTCTCTGAATAACCATCTCAAAATCATCTTGGCCCGGTTTAGGGTTTTTCCAATCCGCATCACCTGGAAGAATTAAGCCATCTCCAATATCGGTCAGTTCTTCCGCCAGAATTTTCTGTTGAGCACAGAGTTGTTCCCAATCTATATCCTTCATTCTCCAACGGCGCCAAAGATTCAACTGGCGCCAAGCATCTGTCCCTCTTGAGTATAATTTGATCTGCAATTTTCCAGCGGTTGGCATCCACCATAACATTACAGGAAACAAAATGTAAGAAGGAATTGAGAAGAGGATTGGCAATATTAAACTAAATTGTGAAAATTGGGCTAGCGGACTTGAATTTGCAGTTATCAACCAAGTGAAAATTGCCGCACCAAGAATCCAATTTAGTGGATAGAGGACGAATGCAGTATAGAGTTTGAATGCACCTCTTCGATCAGAATTCATCCTTTTACCAATCGTCCGATCTACGCCAACAACACCCAAATACGGCGGTATCGAGCCTATTAAAGCACTCCAAGTCACAAAACCTAACATGAAGGACCAAGCGAATGCCCAATTCCAAACTGATTTTAGAAATCCGCGGTTTGTCAAAACATCGGGCTTTGCATCCAAATGTCTCGGAGTGAGACCTAGCCCTGATAATTCATCCAAATGGTCCTTGGTTTTTTGTTCCAAGCGTTCACTTTTTCCTTGATTATTTATAGCCATCCATTCCCAAGCGGCTCTAACTCTACGGGCGCCTAAAACACCTTCGCCATACGAAGAACGCAAAGCAAGTTCTGGATTTCGTCTAACCCTTTCTGCATGAATAATCGATCTAGCTTGCCAAATTAGTTTTCTATTTTCCCACGATGCGACCGCTTGAGATGCTCTCGAAATCTCGCCTGAAATTATTTTTATCAACTCAGCTTCTGAACCATTAATTTCAATCGGCGGTTCCACTGTTAGAGCAACCCGCTCTCTGAATTGGTAGCGCTCGCTATAATGGATACCAATCGGCACGATCACCGGCTGATTTTCCGAGGATAACTCTGCTGCTCTGAGTGCAATTTTTGCAGCACATGCCCCAATCGATTGAATCGTTGTGTCGTCATGAGAATCTCCTTCTGGAAAGACGATTACATTCTTTCCTGCTGCAACCTCTTTTGCAATCAAATCCAATTCTACTTCATCGTCGATAAAGCCATCAAAATCGACTTGGGGTCCTGGTAACATACCTTTGGTCAACATGTGATCAAATAACCCACCTGCATGGGTTGAAATGATGACTGCACCCCTGTCAGAGGGTATATTTTCTATGTCTATTAGGTCGATTTCTCTAAACCAAGTCGGAAGGAGCCTGCGACTGAACCAACCCGAGATGCCCACATGTATCGAATATCCGAATACCACTTCATCTCTTTGGTCTAATATTCAAATATACCGAGGTTTCAAACCACATCGCTAGGTCGCGCATAGCGCGGTGACTTAAATGGAGACCCTAAAGCGATTTACAACCCTGATTGCATTAGCACTCTATCTGGCACCAATACTGGTAGCGATTGTGCCAGTTTCTGCTGAATCTGAAATTGAAAAAGAAGGCTGGTGGTCTCAAACAACGGTCGATAGAAATGGCGATAAAATCGGCGATATGGTCGAGAGATTCATCGATTCACCGCTATTCCTCGATGAGGATAACACCTTGCCAATCATCGTAGATTTTGATCATACCCCCGGCCAAGATGAAATTACGATGCTCGAAGAATCGGTCGATTATCAACATCAATTTACATTACAAAGGATCGATGCACTCGCTGGCCGCATCCCGGTCAACCAATTATTGATAGCTCGGGATTTACCTGGGGTAGTGATGTTGGAATTGGATGGAATTCTTGAGGTTACAAATGAAGTCTCAAGGGTAAATCATGGTGTTAACGACGCATTCGATTATACCGGTTACGATGGTTCTGGTGCTACCGTTGCAATTATCGATACCGGATTGGATGGAAACCATTCGAGCATAGATGATTTGGATGATGATCCCACCTCCTATGATCCCAAAATCATCGCTTTTTACGATGTTGTTAACAATGCGGACAAAACAAATGGAAGCGAAATATTCCCTTATGACGATCATGGTCATGGGTCCCATTGCGGTGGAACAACCGCTGGAACAGGAGCGCCAGATTATCTCCACATTGGGATGGCACCACAGGCGCGTTTGGTCGGAGTAAAGGTTCTAGACGGTGGTGGATCTGGTAGTTTCGCTGGCGTGATGGGAGGGATGCAGTGGACTATTGATGTCATGCATCAATTCAATATTAGGGCAGCCTCGATGAGTCTTGGCGGACCTGGTCCAATCGAATGGACATCTTCCGAGGAAGATAGTGTAAACCGAATGGCTAACGAGATGGTCAGAGCGGGAATCGCTTTATTCATCGCCGCAGGAAATTCAGCCGTAAGTGCTCAAATCGGCACCCCCGGTTCTGCTGAAGATGTAATTACTGTCGGCGCATTGGACAAAGACACTGGAATCGCAGTCTACTCGAGCCAAGGACCGACCGAAGAAGGAAGGGTTAAGCCAAATATCGCATATACCGGGTCTGATATTATGTCGGTCCAAGCAAATACTGGCGACCAATATACCGCTATGAGTGGGACCAGCATGGCCACCCCCGGGGCGGCTGGAGTTAGTGCTCTAATGTTCCAAGCAAACCCTAGTTTGTCACCGTTCGACGTTCGAAACATTATGCAAGAAACCGCAACTTATCGAGAATGTCACTTCATGGGCAAGAATGAACCTTGCGCAGAAGATTTGATTCCAAAGAATCGCCAGAATAATGTTTACGGCCACGGCCATACCAATGCTTACGAAGCGGTGATGGAAGCGGCTGAAAGGTCGTTCACTTTCGATAAAAACATCGTATTGAATCTAACGAGTGCAACCGAAGCTGGAACCGTTCATCTGTCCCCTGGAGAATCTATCTCAGTATCGGTTAACGAAGGAGTTGATACAATTCAATGGATGTCTAATGATTTGCGCGACGAATGGTCCAATATCCACAGTTACCAAAACGGCAAAGTGTTAACTCTATCATATGAGGAAATCGTCCATGAATTAGAACATTTACCCGGAATTTCGCTTTATGATAATCATACACTTTCTATGCGTGGAACCGAAGGCACAAATTCTAGCCCATTGATCACCTTCGATGTTATGATTCACGAAGAAGGAGAATCGAACACTAAAGACGATTCATCGAGTATGGGAGTTGTTGTATATGGATCTATTATCGCTGGCATAATTCTGGTGGTAATCCTATTGGCTGCAATGATGTCCACTAATAAGAACCAAGTAAATGTCCTACGAGACAACGATATTGATTCGATTGTCGATGCTGAATTAATTTGATTCAATCAATGGCCAAACTTGGCTTTGCCGGGCCAACCTTCATTAGGTCAAGGTGATAATTACTCGTTGAGTTCTATGACCGGAGTACCATCCAGACCAAACAAGGAAGCGCGCACCAAAGCGCCCACACGACGTGGCACTTTGACCGAGGGCTATGCTCCTACAGCAAATGTCGTAAGCACGCCCGCAGGACCTGCTCCTGCGAATGCTGTTGATACCACGATTCAAAAATTCGCTCAACTCATCCTTTATGGAATTGCAATGCTTGCCATATGGAGTGGAATTCTTTCGATCGCATTCTCTGATGATGCGACCAATCTCAATTTCTTAATTTTGGGCGTCGGCGGCATAGTTTCAGCCTTGATGGCTATCAGTTTGGTCGAATTTCAACGCCGAAAGGGCGGAGATGAATTACATAGTGTTCACGATTATTTGATTGGGATCGGATTCTTTTTCTCTGCAGTCGGCGTATTATGGGGGACTCGTTGGCTTATTGGCGTAGCAGCAAGCAATGGGGTAGAATGGTTGATTCCGACCGATTTGCCATATTCGGATACCGATTGGCATCCTTCATCGATTGCAATCTATGTGCAACTCTCTGCCTGTATCGCACTCATCCTTGCTCAAATGAGTTATTTGGACCGGCTAAAGGGGCAGACTACCTTCGGTTGGTCGGTCACAACTTTTACGCCACTCGCATTAGCATTTGTAGGAATGGGTCCATGGTTAGATTGGTCAAATAATATTGTATCATATGAGTTGGGACTTTCTATAATATCACTAACTGCTCTGGCAATGTGGCTATCTTTACGCTCAAATAGCGGTGTGATCTTTGCAATTGTAGCCGTCACTAGTGGGTTGATTCCACTGATGTATGAAATGATGAATGATGTCGAATCTAGTGGGATGGGCGGCGCACTATCACTTATGGTATTCGTGATTTTCGCACAAGGATATTTGGCTTCGGATAATAGATTGAGGCAAGACTTGATGCAATGGACTTCCGCTCTATTGGTTGGTGAGGTCATTATTGCAATGATCTTTGCAAGAAGCGATGATTATAATCTGATTCTCGGATTCATCAGGCCACAAGAAATCCCGCTGATCGCGGATGTGATGACGATTCAAGTAGCTCTTTGGTTATCGGTCATGATCGCATATTTCCCAGCGACTCTCAAAAGGAGAATTCCTTGGATGCCAATCGGATTAGCAGCTGCGCTATTCATCATCGAACCTCAAGCGAGTATCATTCCGTGGGTAATCACGCTGGTAATGCTTCCATATTTGCTTATCATCTCCAAAGTCACCAGGCCTTGGGTGGCGAATTGGACATTTATCGCAGCTGGTGCCTCATATTTTATTCAGAGTTATTTGAGCGGTGGTTTCCACTACCAATATCTGGAAATAATAATAATTTTGGCATTGATGGTGACCGGTGAAATCGGCCGACGCAAAGGAATTTTGAATGATTGGGCTCATTTTGTCACCCTTGGTTTACTGGTGTTATCAGAATCGGTTCTATTCGGTGATGAACCGCTAATTCCTTGGGGCATCATTCTTTACACCATAGGAAGTTCTTGGTCGATGATGGATACAGCCCAAAAGGAGGATAATAAGAAGAAATCCTTGGAAGCATCTTCTGCCTTATTCGGTTCGATGGTTATGGCGGTTATTCTTTCGTGGAGAGGGAGACTAGACGTTCCATTACCCGCTGCGATCGATTCAGCATTGAGTGGTTTCAATATCACCCTTGCAATCGTGGGATTGGGAATATATTTCTCGATGTTGAAATTCAAGAACTTTGAATCCGATTTGGGTTTGATGTTTGCTTGGACAAATTCATTCAAAAAATCTATGTTACCGGTATTCGACGCTACATCGAATACCTGGATTGTTCCAGAAGCCCCACAAAAGCCTGAACAAATAAGTTGGGGACCGGTCGCTAGAGTTAGCTTGCTCGGGCCAATGATGTTGTTTTCCATCGCCATTTCATCGGTCGAAATGGTCGCTTTTGCAACCCAATTACATTGGGTATTGCTGATGATTGTACCGATTGGAATTATCGTTAAAGAGGTCATGGAAGAAGAGGAGTCATCCTCCTATAGCCGAATGGTTGCAACTTGGACCATGTTTTTGATAGCCTTACCTGTGTCAGCAAATTTGATTATGGCTGGAACTGATACCTCTAAGATGCTTATCACAGCGGTCATTCTTGACGGTCTACTACTCGGTGGGCCACTTTTGGTTTCCTCAATGCTCAGCAAGAAAGGAATTAGTGATGAAAAGACTCACGGTGGTGCAGACCAACTTACTCTTCTCGGCCTTCTCGCATTAGGTTTACTTGATGCGAGTGGTGGTTTACTATTCCTCTCGATGTACCTATTGGTCTTTAGTCGAAGTCTAAAGCATCGCCAAAACCTGATTTTAATGGCCGCGCCGATCGCGATCATCCTATTTGGAAGCCGATTTGCTTGGGAAGGTGCGGTAATCGGGTCCTTATTCGACTCGGTTAACCTTGTTGCTTACGATATGAACGAAATCGTCACCATGTTTGACTTGACTCGTTTCTCATGTCTTATCATGGCTGCAACCGCTTTGGTAATTCTAGGCAAAGGAGTGGTCGACCGCCGTCAAGGACTGAAGGATGGAGAACAAGAAACACCGGTCATTATCCCGGCGCTTTGGCTCGCCTTGGGAATGGTCGGAATTATGCCTGAAGCGGCTTGGTTATTACTGAGTTTGACTCTATTTATGGGACTTTATTCGTGGTTATCTGGCCGCATCGATTTCATTCCATTTATGCCGATGGCAGTTTTGATCTCGTTCTGGTTCGGATTCACCGCCGATAGCAATTTTTCTCACTTCACCGAAGGCGATATATTCTCCTATTCGATGCTGGGAACCGGTTTAATCACAATGGCACTCAACAGATTTGCAGATAATGGGCTTTTGTTCAAATGGGCGGATGAAGCCGATGATCTACCTGATGCAATCGCTTCAAATTTTGTTTTAAAATCTATTCAAGGCCGGGAAAAAATGGTCGAAGTCATGCGCTATTGGACTTTGATTTGTCTAACACTATCCTGGACTGCTTTCTATGGAATCGGCACGATGGTAGGTGCTATTTGGGTCACTTGGGAAGTTTTCATCAATGGACACAAGCGAGCACTACTCGCCATGCCACTTCTTCATGCTATGGCGGTATGGAACATGATGGAACAATTCGATGCAACCGCCCTATCACAAGATATTGTGGTTGGAGTAGTAATGATTCTATACGGTTTATTGATGACAATAATCGCTTCGAAACCAGAACTCGCTTGGTCTTGGGATTCTTTCCAATGGGATGATGAAGCCGATTATTACTCGTGGATAGACTCTGTAGGAATGTTCGCAATCGGCTATTTCCTAACCGGATTATCTTGGGCGATTGGAGAGCTGGAAATCGATGCTTTGATGTGGGTGATGTGGGCACTATATCTGTCCGGAATTGCGGTTCAAGGATTCAGGGACGAAACCGAAACTCCATGGCGTCGCGGCATCGGGTCTTTTGGCGTGATCTTTTCTCTATTCATGCTCTCGACCACATTCGAAGACGAATTATATGCCTATGTAGTCTGGATGTTATTGGGAATTGTCGCCTTCGGATTCGGAATGTTATACATGCAACGAATGGGTGAATCCAGTACGGTTTTCGACCAAGTCCCAATCCAAGAAGATGTGGTTTACATGCCACCGGCGGAAGAGGTTACCGAGCAGGTCGAAGTTATCGAGCAGGTCGAGGTTATCGAAGAACCTGAAGAGGATATTGTTGAATCGATTCCACAACCTGTTGTAAAGAAGATGTTTACACCTGATGATTACGAAGTCGCTTTACATCCATCGATGATTCATGCAATTATTGCAAATTTGAATGCTACCCCTCACGAAGGTTATAGGCCAATTGTTTCGATTATGCAAAACGGCAATTTAAAAATTGACTTCGTTAAAAACTGATTCAATAATCGAATTGAATCATACTGGCCTAGAAAAACTTGATGCCATATTGAATCGCCCAAGCGTTTAGATGGACAAGAGGTGGGCACCGAAACTCTATTTTTCAAGTCTCCTAATCCTTTTCATCCTAGGATTATTTTTTGGTCGCTACCAACAAGAACAAAACTACCATCAATTCGCTGATAATAGGGTGTTTTTCGGCATACCAAATGGCTTGGATGTGATGTCAAACCTTGCTATAGTATTTCCAGGGATTGCTGGCATCGCATTCGTGCACGAACGTCAAAAAAACAAGCACGAATGGGCAGATAAATTCGAGCCTACAATTCTCTATTGTATGTTTTTCGGAATGGTATTGACCTTTTTTGGCTCGGTTTGGTTTCACCTAGAACCGGGCAATTCAACCCTTGTGTGGGATAGATTGGGCATGGTAATAATCATGGCTTGTTACTGTTCGCTAATCATATTCGACCGATTCGATTCAAATCTTGCCAAAAAGGTTCATTTTCCTTTAATTATAATCGGTTTTTCCAGCGTATTTATTTGGCAATATTTCGATGATTTAAGATTTTATTTTGCCTTTAAGGTTCAACTATTCATCTTGGTCTTTATTCTATTGAAATATGGTGAGGAAAGTTATAACAGATCCAAAGATTATATTCTATCATTAGCGTTGTTCGGCCTTGCGACCATCTTTGAATTCAATGATGACGTCGTCTTCGATGCACTGATTATTATCAGCGGCCATACTTTGAAACACATCGTCGCAGGCATTGCACTTTGGTGGATTATGAGGATGACTCGAGAGAGAAAACTAAGCATCAATCTCGAGTGAAAATTGCAGCTTCACCTTGGCCTACACCAACACAAAGTGTAGCAAGACCTGTCATCTTTCCTTGATGATCTTTAGACCTTTTTACCATTTCGTGAAGTAATGTAACTGTTATTCTAGCACCTGAACAGCCTAATGGATGACCTAAAGCAACCGCACCGCCATTGACATTTACTATCGATTCATCCAAACCAAGCGCATCAACACAGGTTAGAGCCTGAACTGCGAATGCTTCATTGAGTTCTACCAAATCTAGATCAGAAATTTGCAAATTTGCTCTTGACAATACTTTTTTGGTCGCAGGAACCGGTCCCCAACCCATCGTTTCTGGCAGTACACCTGCAGATGCACTCGCAACCCAAGTTGCCATTGGTTCGATGTTTAATTCAGCTGCTTTTGATGCACTCATCAGGACAAGTGCCGCGGCACCATCATTGAGTCCGCTCGAGTTTGCAGCGGTTACACTTCCGCCTTGCTTGAAGGCAGGACTCAACTTAGCCAATTTTTCTACTGTAGAATCTCGACG
>PSPR01000012.1:49086-92212 GCA_004195515.1 Methanobacteriota archaeon
GCACTAATCGCTCTAAGATTGCTCTGAACCGCAAAACGGTCTTGCTCAACTCTCGAGGTTTTATCGAGGTTTACCTGCTCTAGTTCCCTGAGGTTTTCAGCGGTTAATCCCATGGCATGATTGCCGAATATATTCTTGAGTTTTGGGTTTGAGAAACGCCAACCGATGGTTGTGTCGTGGACCAAAGGGTCGCCCCAAGCAAAGCCACGCTCTTGTTTTGCCATTACATAGGGGGCTCTCGACATGCTCTCCACTCCTCCGACGACATAAACGTCGCCTTCGCCGCAGCGAATTGCACGGGCTGCGGCATTGATTGCTGTCAGACCGGAGGCGCAAAGGCGATTGAAAGTAACACCAGCGACAGATGTTGGGAGGCCGGCTAATAGGCCGGCCATCCGGGCGATGTTTCGATTGTCTTCGCCAGCTTGATTTGTGCAACCAAAGAATACTTCTTCGATTTGATTAGCATCGATTCCGGCTCTTGCAACAGCCTCTTTGATAACGATGGCTGCTAGGTCATCTGGGCGAATAGTTGCTAATGAGCCACCATGGTTTCCGATTGCGGTTCGAACCGCGCTGACGACTACAACTTCTTCCATGAGATGGGCGCTCCGGTTGAGCCGAATATGTTCTTTGCCTTGACTGAAGCGGTGTTTGGGGTTGGATTGGCCACCATCATCAAATCTTGAATCGGTTTCGAAGTGTCATGGCAGGGGAATTGGTTTGGATCGATTTGGAAATGACTGGGCTAAATATTGAGGTCGAATCTATAATCGAGATTGCAACAATTGTGACCGATGGTGATCTGAATATCATTGCAACTGGCCCGAATTTGGCGATTAAAGTAAGTGAGGAATTGCTTGCTGGAATGGATGATTGGAATAGAACTCACCATTTTGGATCGGGATTGGTTGATAGAATTAGAACTGAAGGGGTGGGACTTGAAGAAGCAGTTAGACAGACGTGTGACTTTTTGGCCATGCATATTGAGCCGGGAGTTGCACCTTTATGTGGTAATTCAATTCATAATGATCGGGCATTCTTAGCCAAAGAGATGCCCGAGGTTTTGCAATTGATGCATTATAGGATGGTCGATGTTACTTCGGTTAAGGAATTGTCAAATCGATGGTTTCCAAATATAGCCCGATATAATAAGAAAGAGGCTCATAGGGCATTGGATGATATATTGGAGTCAATCGAAGAATTACGCCACTATCGCAAATATATCTTCAAAGAATCTTAAGAAGATGAGGATTTAAATTTTGATAAGATCTCAGCCAAGGTCGCAATTGCGATCTCTTCAGGCGATTCGGCTCCAATATCTAATCCGATCGGACAATTTACTGCATCCAATTTGGATTGACTTATCCCCGCTTCCAACGACGATTTGACATAAGAATGCCACTTCGATTTTGACCCGATCACTCCTAAGCGTCCTTCATAACCTGCAATAAGCAATCCATGAAGACGTTCTTCATCTTCAGCCCAATCATGGCCCAGCAACAAAATATCGCTGAAGCGGCGCATCGAAGATGCGTCCTCTTTAACGAAAAAGTCTGCCGGGCATGAATGAAAACACTCTTGGGCACCTGCTATAACAGCATATTCTGCTCTTGAATCTAGCACAGAATACTTCCAGCCAAGCGGTTTACATGCTTCCGCAATAGCTCTTGCACAGTGACCACCACCCATCAACAAAATATGCGGCATCGGAATCAGAATCTCCATTGTGATGGTCACACGACCGCCACAGAGGCTGTCGAGGGCTGTGACTTCATAGCCCTTAGCCTTCTTATTCAATCCAAAGGTCTGAACCTCGCCTTGGGGCCCATCATTGTTGTTCATCATAATTCTTAAGGCTTCGATCACCTTCAATTCGAGTCCAGCGCCACCAATAGTGCCGATAATTGCCTTTTCTGTTAATGCCAATCGTGCTCCAACCTTGCCAGGGACTGAACCGATGGTCGAGATTACGGATGCTAAGCCGACCTTTTCTCCAAAATCGAGTTGCTCAAGAGCCCAACGCAAGATTTCAGCGCTCATCGGATCAACTCCAAATCGGCTGGATAATCTATATTCAGGTGAACTCCGGGGGCATCTACCTTTTTGAAACAAACAATTTCACGCAATGGTTGGTCGGGCTCAGCTGCTAAAACAGCTTCTACATCAAATAGCAATAGAGGATGACCTGCAGGATTTGGCGAACAGTTTTCATCTTGCTCCAAGAGGACATCAAGTGTTTTTTCTTCCCAACCACAACGATCGACTGGAACAACCAATACCCGTTTGGGAATTCTTCCTTTGTCACCGATTAATGCCATCAATCCGACCTGAAGAGTTCCGGTTCGACCCGCCTCAGGATCCGGGTTCACCACAACGGTCGTATCATTTGCTTCCATTGCTACATCGATTAGTAATTCTTGACGAGTTACGATGATAACCGGATTGCATTGCTTTTGATGCAATATGCGTAGCACTCTCGCAGTTAGTGTTTCAGAGCCGTATTTGACCAATGCTTTTGGCTGACCAAGTCTTGATGATGAACCTGCAGCAAGAATGACTGCAGGAGTGTTCCGAGACATTAACCTCACAGATCCTTGGTGATTTCTCTACCTATAATCATCCGTTGAACCTGACTTGAACCTTCGTAAATTTGCATCACTTTTGCACCGCGCATCAATCGAGCTACTGGGTACTCCTCCGAGTACCCGTACCCGCCATAAATTTGAACAGCATCGGTTGTAACCTCCATTGCGGTATCAGCAGCAAACCTTTTTGCGTGAGCAGCCGATTCGGTATTCCTAATCCCGGCGTCGTTTTCGGCTGCTGACTTCCAAGTCAACAATCTCGAAGCCTCAATCTTAGTTTTCATGTCTGCAAGCATAAATTGGATTGCTTGGTGGCGATGAAGCGGCTTGCCAAAGGTATGGCGCTCATTCGAATATTGCAATGCATGCTCGTAAGCCGATCTTGCGAGCCCTGTTGCGTGTGAGGCAACGTTTGGTCGACTCATGTCAAAGGCGTTCATCGCATTCATCCAACCTCCTGATTCAGAACCACCGCATAAGTTCTCTACCGGAATTCGCATATCTTCGAATGTAATGGCCCTGGTATCAGAGCATCGTTGCCCCATATTCGATTCTTTCTTACCCAAGCTCAAACCCGGTGTATCAGCATCAACTATGAAGCCAGACATGCCTCGATAACCTGCATTGAGATCTGTTTTCGCCAAAACGAAGAACCAATCAGCATAGCCGGCGCCAGTAATGAACATTTTTGAGCCGTTGATAACGTACTCATCACCATCTTTAACCGCTGTAGTTTTGCATGCTGCTACATCAGAACCAGCATCAGGTTCGGTAATCGCATACGATGCCAATGCACCATTTTCTGCAACCATTCTCAGATATTTATTCTTCTGATCTTCGGTTGCCCCGGTAATTAGTGGAGCACATGCAAGCGAGGTAGCATAAGCAGCAGTTGCAAACCCTGGGTCACCCCATGATAATTCTTCGCTGACGATTACTTCCTCTATAGAACCCAATCCTGGGCCACCATACTCTTCAGAAATATGGAGGTTTAACAAACCCATCTCGTGAGCTGCTTTGATCGCATCGAGTGGATATTCTGAATTCAGATCCCAATGCTCTGCATGTGGACGAACCTCTTCAAGTGAGAAATCATGTGCCAATTCACGAAGCATCTCTTGCATTTCATCCAGTTGGAAGTCGACCATGATGCCCCCACACCGCCATGGCGCATAAGCGATGCGTTATCATAACGCCAAGAATCCTTGACGTTGCATCTCTAATAGAACGAGGAAGAACAAATAGAACCCAATCAGAACCCCACCCTCCCAGCGTTGGAATTCAAAGTCGGTCCACATCATAGCCAAGCAGAAACAAACGCCGAGAATAGTTGCGGGAATTATCAGGTAAGCAATTAAATCGTAAGAAGCGGCTGAAATCGTTAACGGGTTTATCATCGCAGCGATTCCAATAGAAAGTAAGGGGTCGGTGATATTGGACCCGACCAAAGTACCGATCGCAACCCCTTGACTCTTTTTTGCAGCCATCAAGGCAACTGTTAGCTCAGGTAATGAAGTCCCTAATCCCGAAATTGTGGTACCGACAATCACATGCGGCACATTGAGCATTAGAGCCAATTCAGATGCATGTTTTACTAGGTGAGATGCAGCGTAAACCGCCATTGTCAAACCTAGAACAACCATCACCAAAGAAGCAACAGTAGTCCATCCATATTCAGTAGATTTCAAGTCGTCTACCAACTCTAATTCGTCCTCTCGAATCCGATCTTTATTGCGTAATAGCCACACGATGTAACATACATATAATGACACCAACAATCCGCCTTCAAGTCTTGTCAATCCTCGACCTTGTAGTAAGAGCACAGATAGAAGAACAACCGCAGCAAGCATTAGCAAACCATCTCTCCTCAACCAATTGGGTCGAATATTCAAAGGTTTGAATAAAACGACAATTCCTAGAATAAGGGTGATTTGAACAAGGACAGACCCATAGATATTACCGATTGCCATATCCATTAATGCAGGGTCATCAGTTGAATTCAAGGCTGCGGTCCCTGTAACCAAAATCTCTGGCAAAGAAGTCCCTATAGAAACAATGGTTAAGCCGATAACTACCTCTGCAATTCCAGCACGCTTTGCTAAACTCCTCGCGCCTTCGATAAAGAAATCAGCCGAGGTCACAAGTAGAGCTAATGCGATTGCGATCAAAACAAGCATTGCTGCAAGCGACTGGTAATCCAATTTCTGAGTAATCAGATGAACACCAGCGAGTGCCAAGCTTAAGCAAACGGTAACCATCAATGCATTCCAATGGAGCAGAGCGGTGAGCCCTTGACCTTCCTCCGCTTGCTCCATGAGGAGGAGGTTATGTGACAACCTTCTTGATGGTTGTGCCGGTTTGAGGCGATAATATGATGTCTGAGTCAAATGGCCCATAGGGCCATGTGGAAGCCTTACGGTGCCGAATTTGCTGGAACTTTCCTTATGGTCTTGCTCGGATGCGGTTCGATAGCCCTCGGTTGGAACTCACTTTCGGTCAGTATTACATTCGGTTTTGGTGTTTTCATTGCAATAATGATTTTTCAACCGATATCTGGCGCCCATATCAATCCAGCAGTATCTGCGGCTTTTGCCGTGAGAGGAGATTTACCTTGGAAACATCTTGCCGGCTATATAACCGCTCAAGTGCTTGGCGGAATCTTGGCTGCTGCAATCATTAAGGATGGAGCAACGACTAGTTCAATCACATATTCAAGTGCGTGGCTTGTTGAGATTCTAATCACATTACTTCTGATGGGTACAATCATCAAATTGGTTGAGATAAAAGCTAGCCGATTCACTTTAGCATTAGGTGTAGGGGCAATGGTAGGACTCTTGGCCTTCACCTTTGGAAGCTTGACCGGGGCAAGCATGAATCCGGCTAGATCAATCGGCCCAAATCTTTTCACAGATAGTGGCAATTATAGTCTATATATCGGTGGCCCAATAATTGGAGCCATACTTGCAACCTTCATTCCTTCGCCACAAGACGAAGAGTCTTTAACACATGTTCAAGACTTGGAATAGTGTGGTTTTCAAGCGGTGGTGAAAACGGTACTGGCGTATCTAAAGCCCCTATTACACATGGAGCCGATTCTAGCGCGTAGAATGCTTCTTCGAGAATTCGGCCTTGAACTGAATGACCTAATCCTCCAAACCATTGCCCTTCTTGCAATATCACTAATCGACCGGTTCGGCATACGCTGTCGACACAAGTTTTTGCATCAAATGGAATCAATGTGCGCAAATCGATTATCTCGATTTCCACCCCTTCTTTCGCCATTTGGTCAGCGGCTTTCTTTGCGAGATGAACCATAGAACCCCAAGTTACCAAAGTCAAGTCATCACCCCCTCTGATCACGCCGGCTTTGCCGATTTTATACGATTCGCCAGCATCTATTGCCTCATTGACAGATGTAGTGTCGACCTTTTGGTTGATATTGTCACCCCAGCCAGTAAGTCCGCCACGTAAACCGTAAAGGCCGATGTGTTCAAGAAATACAACCGGGTCATCTAGGGCAGCGGCTTCGACCAATAGGTCATAAGCATCCTGAGGCGTACCTGGGGCGAGAACGATCAAACCAGGGTCGTTTGCGTACCAAGATTCAATCATATTTGCATGGAATGGCCCGCTTCGAGTTCGAGCACCGAGTGGGATTCGAATGGTTAACGGGACTGCTGCTCCCCAGCGCCATCGTAGCATTGCAGCATTATTGATTAGAGCATTATGGGCTAATGCTGCAAATCCACCAAATTGTATTTCTGCCATCGGGCGCATTCCTGAGAGTGCGGCTCCGGTAGCTGAGTGGATAATTACCGCTTCACACAATGGCATATCTAGCAATTTGTCTTGGTGCTGTTCTTTGAGTTGAACATTCATTCCAAAAGCACCTGCAACCTCCATATCTTCACCGATAAACATGGTATCGTCACCGTATCTATCCGCAATGTCTGACATCGCTTGTTTTATCGCTCGCGAATAGGTCCAACCACCAGACTGAGCATAAGTGAGGGAATACTCGCCTACTTCTAAAGGAGAAGTGGTCTCTAAATTGATTGCATTGCCTTTCAGTCGAAACAAGTGGTCTTGATGTGAATCGGCATCATGAATTGAAGTTATGCCTTTTGTTACTGTCTCTGGTTGTGGCCAAGCCATTGCTTCAATTTCTGCCATAGTGGATTTTAATAGAATAGATTCGTCAAGTTCCATTTCGATGAGGTCCTCTTCGCTCACTCCTAAATCTAATAATAATCGGCGGTGAGTAGGAACAGGGTCTTTTGGTTCCCAGTATGATAATAAATCACGGTTGACATAACCGGAAGGCGTGCCGGAAGGCGCACCTAAATACAGATCATCATGATGATGAGCATGGCCACAGCCACGCATTGTTTCAACATGGATCAGGGTAGGTCCTGCCCCAGACATAGTAAATTCACGCGCCGTTGCAACCGATGCGTGCCAAGCAGCAGGGTCAGAACCGTCGATGGTCCAAGATGGCATACCCATCGCAACCGCCTTATCGGCCCAAAGTTCTACATTGGATTGGTTGATGGGTGGAGTATCTAATGCGATCTGATTATTCTGCAGTATGAAACCTATCGGTAAGCCCCGGGTCGCAGCCAAATTAAGTGCTTCCCACCATTCTCCAGAAGAGGACGAACCTTCTCCAATACAGGCTAAGTGGTATCTTTCCAATCCCTGTTTCCAAGCAGCTAATGCCATCCCAGTCATCGTTACTGTCGCTATTGGGAGTGGAGCGGTCGGGGGTAGAATTCCGCGATGGAAACAACCGATGTGGAGATCCCTTCCGCCAGAACCATCATGACCGCCATTCATTATCGAATCCGCTTTACCAATTTGAGCGGTAATCAAGTCCTTTGGCGTATCTCCCATCGCCATGCATAATCCGATATCTCTGATCATTGGAGCGACGTAATCGCCATGATAATCCTCGCCCTTCTGATTTTCTGGAAAGCGGTTTAGAGCGGTAGCAGCAGCGACGCAACCCTCTTGCCAAGTAGAACGGAATCCTTTGCCCCCGAACATCGAGCCATCGGGTGTTTCCATTCCGGTTTCAAACATATTCTTGATTTGACCATCCAATTCTCTGGTTCGAACCATCATTCGTTGCCATTCGAGCCTCATTTCAAGTGTGACCGACATATATTGGGCTAATCGCCTTAAACATAGCGAAATATCGATGAGAAATCTCTTGCCTCGTCGGTCTAAATGGAGTTCAACATCGCGTTGCGGGATAATTTCTCCTTCACCCAAGCCCTTTACCTTGGTACGGCCGGTTAATCCTTGGTTTAATGCATCGAGAAATCGATTGGAAAATTCGTGCCATTGAGAGCCATCAAAAGAGGTTTCATCGCGAACCAAAAAATCCCAAACCGCACCTACCAGTTGGAGGTGGCCATCGTGGCGCTCAGCTGTGAATCGGAGCAATTCGTTATGAGCAACCTCTACAGGCAGAGGTGCCTGAAATTTCAGTTCTGATGTTGGGCGCCAGTTAGCTCCACGGATTTCCGGCAATTGTCCTTGACCCATCTGATACATCCCGCCCAATTGCTCCAATTCGTTACGCTTGCCCATTTCGGTGTTATAGCACTCGGTCAACATCTCTTGATTTTTCAATGTTAACCAAAGACCGAAAGCCATTGGGATTGCTAAAACACCAATTGTTAGACCCCACGAATTGGTAAGATCGTACATCGGTCCAATAATTAGGGGTCCAATTATTGTCCCTGTTGCCCAAGCGGTACCAAAAGCACCGAAGGCAAGACCAGCACTTCCCTCACCATAGGCGTTGGTGGTAGCGGTGTCAATCATTGGCAACATCGGAACTTGAGCAGCCGCAATCGTGAATTGGAAAGCCCCTAAAATCATCATAATTAGGTAGGCTGCAAGAATGATATCGCTGACATAATGGGCAACCAAACCGGCCCCAATCAGTGAAATTGTAACTACGACCCATCCGATTTTCATATATCGAACCGGACCCTTGCGGTCAACCTTGGCTCCCCAAACCCAACCCCCAATGCCCTGGGCAAGTACCATGACTAGCAGAATTACGCCAATCCCCGCTGGGCCTAATTGAAGACTCTCATCTAAGTATAGTGGAATTCCGGCCTCAAGAGCACCGGTAGCAAGGGTCGCTAATACAATTAATAAGCCGATTCGAAGAAAAATCGGATTCTGAATAAAGACTTTCAGTGGCACAGAACCTTGAGCGGGTTGGCCGCCTTCACCCAATTCTTTGGTCGTTACATAGATCAAAGGAATTACCGCGGCGGTTAAAGCGGCTAGAGTGATAAATGCAAAATTTGGACCGTAAGCATAACTCACACCACCCACAACTGGACCGAGTAAACCACCAATCGTAGCAAAGGCGATAAGTTTTCCAGTAACCTCGCCAAAATTGTTCGGCCAAATTGAACTAGCTGCTGCAAAACCAGCCGTCATTATTGCCGCGCCTGAAGCTCCGTGCAATAATCGAGCAAGGGCTAAAATCATGAAACCATTATAGCCGAAATCCATTATCGCAACTAAATATAGAAGAGCAGATATAGTCAATAAAATCAAGGAGGTAAGGATGGTTTTCCCCGGTCCGAATCGATCGGTTATCCGTCCGGTTTTCGGGCCCAAAAAGAATAGAGGTACAGCCCAAAGAGAAACCAAAGCAGTAACTTGAGTATTCGACATCAAGAACTGGGCTTTCCATGATGGCAAAATTGGAACGATGAAGGCATAGCCAAGAAAATTAACGGTAAACGCCCCTGCTAGGGCCCAAAAGGCCCACTTTCGATCTGAGTCTTTCACTCTTCTTCCTCCGATTCAGGTAAGGATTCAAGAACGTCAGCAAGCATTTGGACACCATCTTCAATCCGTGTTAGCAATGTCAAATCTGTAACCGTGCCTGGCCGGCCCAAATCCCACATCAACTCGTGAATTGTTTCGTTGACCAATCGGGTGAATTCGAGAACTGCTGGGTCGATAATTGTCTTGTCTTTATCTTCGAGGATCGCTACCAATTCTGGTTTTTCCGAAAGTATTTGGTCCATCGTTTCTTCAATTTCTAATGCGATTCCATCAGCTTGATTCTGAAGAATTTCTTCCATGCTCAACTTTGAACTCTTTCCGGAACCTAGAGTTGGAGCCTTTTTCTGTCCTGGTAATGCGGTTCCAATCGCCTCAGGCTCATCGATATCTGTGACCAAATTATTCAAAGCGACCCGCAAGACATTCGACATCAATCCTGGGTCGATTTCCAAATCGACCTCAATTCCTTCTTTTCCAAGTTGACCGAGTATTTCTTCGATAAACTGAGTGTTGATTTTTTCCGGGCTGACCAAACTTTTCAGTACTGGTAATGCCCAAGATCCATCTCCCATCACCATACCGACATCGAATGAGCCACCTCCACCAGATCCAGCCGCATTGCTGACATCGGCCGGTGGAGCGACGAATTGCTTCTTCGAATGCTTGTCCAATTGGCTTAAGAGATGATTCATATCTACCGGTTTTGAAATGACTTCGCTAACACCCGCTCTAGCCGCACCGGTCAGATAATCTGGTGAACTATCACGCGATAGCATGACAATTCGGCATTTGAAGGCGAATTCAGGATCGCCCATCAAGCGTTGAGCCGCATCGATGGCATCACCGCTACGCCATTCTCCATCCATCAGAACGATTTCGGGCATGGTCGCCAATGCGGTACCTTCGGCTTGGCGTAAGGTTCCTGCACGGGTTACTTCGTAGCCTGCGCGCTCCAAAGTTCCGGCAAGTAAATTGCGACGACCTTCGTTCTCGTCGGCTACGATGAGTTTCGGCACAATTGGGCTGGGGTATCCTAAACCCCTTAGAGGTTTAGCCACCTATGGTGGCTTTTAGCCATAGATTATGCCCTCTGGGTCCACACCATTCCACGCGATGATGCCGCCATCCAAATTGAATAACCTCTCACCTAGATATCCGGCTTGAAGAAGTAGAATTATGGCTAATTGAGAGCGCTGACCCGCTGTACAATGAACCAATATATCTCGATCTTTTGGAATACGATTTACCGCGCTTAAAATGTCTTCATGCATACATAAATCATCGACGCATGAAATCTTAGATTTTTTATTTTCCATTTTAGATCTCACATCTATAAAATATGGTTTCCAACCAGCATCCATTTTGGATTTTGCATCTATTGCTGTAATCGAGTGGAACATTGATTCTACTGCGGCAGGTTTTGATTCTTCAAATTTACCTCGATTTGAACCTGAAAACGATAATGTTTTCATCGACATGTCCATCGCATCTATCAGCAATAATCTACCGACCAGAGGTTGACCAATCCCGATGATGATTTTGATCACTTCACTAGCTTGAATACTTCCGACCATCCCAGGCAGCACCCCTAAAACACCGGCATCAGAGCAAGATGGAATCAAATCGTTTGGAGGTGGAACGGGAAAGAGATCACGGTAGATCGGACCATGGTTCAGGTTGAATACAGACACTTGGCCTTCAAATCTATATACCGAGCCATAGACCCATGGGATATCCAATTTTTTACAGGTGTCATCGATTAGATAACGAGTCGGCAAATTATCGGTGCCGTCGATTAGAACATCATGGCCCTTAATGAGTGCTATTGCATTGTTCTCAACCAATCTCTCATTGTGAATATTTACAATAATATTTGCATCTAATTGATTGATAAATCGTTTCGCTGATTCGACTTTCGGAATCCCTACATCCTGGGTTCGATGGATTACTTGGCGCTGTAAATTACTTAAATCTACAATATCGTCATCGATTATGGTTATTTTGCCAATTCCAGCAGCGGCTAGATATTGTAAAACCGGTGAGCCAAGACCGCCTGCGCCGATACAAACCACCTTTGCCTGGCTGAGTTTTGCTTGGCCTTGGGCGCCGACCTGAGGCAATAAGATATGGCGGGAGTGTCGGCTCAAGTCGACCATGTTGGGTCCTCAGTGTTGGGTGTCTTCAAGCCAGCGCTCTGCATCGATTGCAGCTTGGCAACCTAATCCGGCTGCGGTGATGGCTTGCCTATATCTGGTATCGACTACGTCACCGGCTGCAAAAATTCCAGGTACAGATGTCATAGTGAGTTCTTTGTGAACCAAATATCCCTCATCGTCGGTCTCTAATTGACCTTCCAAAAAGCTAGTGATCGGTTTATGACCGATAGCGATGAAGGCACCTGTAACCGCAATCTCTTCGGTCGAACCGTCACGAGGATCCTCTAAAATTGCACCGGTGAGGCCAGAATCATCTGATAGCCACTTGGTTACAGAGCGGAAAGTTTTGATCTCGATTTTTGGGTGGTTTGCTGCTCGGTCATACATTACTTGAGATGCTTTGAATACATCTCTTCGGTGAATCAATGTGACTTTTGAAGCGAATCGGGTGAGGAAGGTTGCCTCTTCCATCGCAGAATCTCCTCCGCCGATAACAATGATTTCTTGGTCGCGGAAGAAAGCGCCATCGCAGGTTGCACAAGTTGAGATGCCTCGGCCTTTTTGCTCTGCCTCTCCTTCTACACCGAGCCAAATCGCTTCAGCACCGGTGCATATGATTAGGGAATGGGCTTGGAATTCTTCACCTTCAGACCAAACTTTGAACGGACGGCTCGATGCATCGATTTTCTCGACATTGCGATCCTGGACCTCTAAACCGAAACGTTCTGCTTGCTGGCGTAATTGCATCATCATCTCTGGACCGCCAATACCTTCTGGATAACCGGGGAAATTTTCTACATCGCTGGTGAGCATCAATTGGCCACCGGACATATAACCGCCAAACATTAGCGGATTCAGCATTGCGCGAGCATTATACAAGCCTGCTGTATAGCCTGCAGGCCCACTTCCGATGATAATGACATTTCGAACTTGACCGGTCATGGCTTAAGCCAAGGGCGAGTCATCTTTGAACATTGTCTAAAACACTTCAAAGCGAATTGGTGATTGGGATGGGATATGGACGTAATATCTCATTGGTTCTGGGGCATCCTTCTGACTAGGAAAAAGGTCTCTTGGAAAATCGCTGGTCCAATGGGAGTTCTGCCGGATTTGCTTGTATTCATCCCCGTGACAATTATCTCGATGGCCCAAGGCATGGAACGTGTCAATGTCGATGATAGTACCGTCACAGCCGATTTTCATCCGTTGGGCTGGCAACTCTATCAATGGACTCACTCTTTCATTTTCCCTTTTATGATTTTTCTCGTCGCTCTCTTCATTCTAAGAAAAAGGGAAGATTTCAAACGAACCGCTTTCATTTTTGTCATTCCTTGGATCGCTCATATCATTGCAGATATTCCGAGTCATACCTTGCAATTTTTCCCAACCCCGTTCCTCCATCCATTCAGCGATTGGATGTTTGACGGCATTAGATGGTCGAATCCTTGGGTTTGGTTCACCAATGTTGGCTTGTTAGTTCTGTTATGGTTTATTCAGCACAAGCGTGGGAAGGATGCTCAAAGCATCGATCTGAGCGCAGACACAGCGGCTCTTGCATGAGGTTCAAGCCGAGGCTCGATATGTTGAGTTTCTGCACCGGGTCCAATAATACCCAGACCTACCGGTTTTTCATGAACCAATTGTAGTTCGATTATGGTTTTGATTACCGCTTGTCCCATTGCTAAACCGTGTTGAGTTTGTCCTTTTTCAATGATTCCCAAGCAGGCAACACCATCGATATCGTCGGATTCTAATAAGCGGTCCAATGCGAGCGGAACCTCCATGGCGCCTGGGACCCAAACCACCTTTTCGACGCTAAGCCCTTCTTTGGAAGCTTGATCGGTCGCATAAGCGAGCATTCTTTCGATCTGTACTTTGTGGAAACTGCCACAAATAATTCCAATATTGCTCATCATTGTCCCTCCATCAAGCGCTCGACCGTGTTGACTATTGTTTGGGTCATCGAATCGATTTCAATATTGACATTATCACCGAGATTTTTTGCACCTAACGATGTCAATCGTAAGGTTTCTGGAATTAGGTGGAGTGCAAAGCCGCTATCTTCGATAAAGCCGACTGTAAGGGAAACGCCATCGACTGCGATGAAGCCTTTTTCTTGAATGAAATGCATCATATCGTTTGGACAATCGATGAGTAGATCGATCATATCTTTGCCTTTGTCTTTGAGAATTATTTCTCCAGTCCCCATAATATGACCTGATAAGAGGTGACCACCGATTTCGTCACCGAATTTTAAAGCCCGTTCTAGATTTACCCAATTGCCTACTGATTTCTCGCCCAGAGTGGTTAACAGAAGTGTTTCCGGGATAATATCGAATGATACCAAAGACTCGTTTATCTCCACTACTGTTAAGCAGACACCTTCGACTGAAACCGAGGCACCTGTAACAAGTCCGTCAGTACTTACAATGCCAAAATCAAGCACCATTCGAACAACTTCTTCAGAGCCAAGAAATTCGATTCGGCCCATTCCTGCTACGATTCCTGTGAACATCAAGCATCCTCCTGATCCAATCGTTTTCTGGCAGCAGCCAAGTCCAAAATTCGAGCGATGATTTTGCGCGTCCCATCGAGATCGTCGCTCAAGCCTTCAACTCTGCAAACTTTGATTTGGCTCAAACCAGCATCATCAAGTTTTTTTTGAATTTTATCGACCGCGTGTACTTGGTCATAACCAAGAGCGATTATATCGGGATTTACCTGTGGTAAAATATCGAAGATTGGTACCTCAGGCGGGTTACCAATAATTGTTTGGTCGACCGGTTTTAAGCCTTGAACCATCCGTTGACGCAGTTCTTGACCGGTCACCGGTTCATGTTTGCTATTACGAACGGTATCATCGTGAGCAACAACAACGGTAAGATGGTCTCCCAAGGCTTTTGCTTGTTCCAAATAATGAAGATGGCCAGCATGCAATAAGTCGAATACGCCAACAGCCATAATTCGAGTCATCGGGCTTCCTCCAGTCATCGGGACAAGGTATCTATTCTTAGAGACCTAGGGCCGAAATCAATTCGGCTCCAGTCAAGAATGGTATGCTGCGTTGTTCAGCCCAAACCCTCGCATCATCAACGCCCAGTGCCAGGTCGCCATCAGGTTGTAACATCTCTGCGCCGATTACCACCGGGGTCATACCGGCCAATCGAGCAAGGCCCACCGCCAATTCGGTATGGCCTTGTCGAGTTTTCAAACCGCCTTCGGATTCACGACAAACCGGAATATGACCTGGAGTTCTAAACTCCTTACCCAAAGCGGCTAAAGGATCATCTTCTGGCTTCAGTTCAGCATAAAGCTCAGCAAAACGACGAGTGGTAAGAGCACGATCTCGATCTGTGATTCCAGTGAATGTATCCCGGTGGTTCAGCGAGAGCGTGAAAGCACTGCGGGTATCGTATTGGAGGTCATCGGTTTGGAGATGGGAGAGCACAGGGTGGTCTGCCGTCAAGCGAGCATCGGTGTGCAAATCCTGCAAATATGGTAATTGGAAGGCCTCTCCTACCTCATGGCCGATCGCCAAAAAGAGTAAACCACCGCAATCGAAACGAAGTTGGCGCATGGTTTGGGCAACTGCGCTTTGGCCGGGAAACAAAAGGTCGGTTTCGCCTTCACGGTTTTCTGCGTCGAAAAGGCAGACCGGATTTCCGAGGCGGAATGCTGCGACCGCGGCCTCGATGTGGGGTTCCATGAGCCGGTCGGATTGGTTACTCCTCAAGAACCCAACTATTGTCGTTTTCAGGTAATTTTGGGACGGATGACGGAAAGGGGTTAACATAGGACACCACTTGGGCCTGACCTGCGGAGAGCGTAAGTCATGCCAGTCAAACTCGGACCAGCCGGCGTTCCCTTATCATGCAAGGGTCGAACAATTGTCGAAGGTATGGACGATATCATCTCCCTCGGTTTGGAAACTATGGAGGTCCAAACCGTCAGAATGGTTGCACCACAACACTTCGAACAATATTGGCAAGCAGGAGTTCTAGCCCATAAAACCGGTTTTGAAATGAATATTCACGGACCTTATTACTCCGAACTATTGGGTAACCGACTCGAGCGAAACCGCAGTTTGGCAAAGGTCGAAGCGGCTCTACAAGCCGCGAAGACAATCAACGCTCGACATGTTACTTTACACGCTGGGCATTATTGCGAATATAACCGAGGAAAAGATGCTAATGAGCAGGTCGCAACCGTCTACAAAGGCATCGTTGAAAGAATTCAAGACATCTGGAATGATGATGATGACAAATATCCGGTATTCCCATGGCTCAAGAACGGCACCGCATCCAAGATCGGTGTCGAAACTAGTGGCCGCCAAGAATTGTGGGGCAGTCTCGAAGAGGTTCTAGAAGTGGTAAATCATGTTGAAGGAACAATACCAGTTCTGAATCTTGCTCATATCCACGCTCGGGGTCATGGTCGATTGCGAACCTCTGAGGATTATGGCGAATTATTCGATCAGGTTAGAGAAACGATTGGAACAAAAGAATTCTATTGTCACTTTTCTGGTGTCGAACATAGCATGGGTAATGCTATGCACTATACTCAAATCAAGAAATCCGACCTGAGTTTTGAACCTTTGGCCGAATTCCTAATCGAAGATGGTTCTTGGCTCGATGTCACTTTGATTTCCGATTCTCCACTTCTCGAACACGATGCAATGTTCATGATGCAAAATATAGAAAAGGCTCGCCACCGCCAACTCGAGCGCAAAGCTCGAGAGGACCGCCGCCGTGCTCTTGCTGCCCAATCCAATTTGTCGCCCGAACAACAAGCAGAACAAGCTGCGAATATCGCAGCAGCCCAAGTTGCTGATGCTCTTCAAACCGACGAAGTAACTCCAGAACCTGTTGTTGCACCTGTTGTTGCACCTGTTGGCGAACCTGTTGAAGAAAAGAAAGCACCAAAGAAGATAGAAGAGGAAGATGACAGCCTGTTCGGTGCTGACGCTGAAGATGATGACGTTTTCTGATTGTGCTTGAAAACCATCTATTTCCGACTCTGATGAGGGAATCCCATAAAGGGGAAAGTGGGGCCACGAAGGTTTATGGCTCATATCGCAGTACTCGGTCTCGGCAATTGGGGAAGCGCAATCGCAAAGTTGTGGCTTTCTGAAGGCCATCAAGTCAAGGGCTGGACCATCGAGCAAGAGGTTTACGAATCCATCATGATGGAAGGTATGAATCACAAATATTTACCCGACCATTCCTTAGCGGGATTAGATGTCACCATGCATGTAGAAGAAGCCCTCGAAGGAACAGAAATCGTGGTTTTGGCATTACCTTCTTCGGTAATTCTCAAAGTGGTTGAACAAATTCTTCCCCATCTCAGACCAGGTCATGTATTATTGGACTTAGCAAAGGGCTTAGCATCTGAAAACCGCTTGATCAGCGAAGTAATTAACTCGATGTTAAAAGAGAGAGATATGCATAATCCGCTTGCGGTCTTGACCGGACCAACCATCGCTCCAGAAGCCGCTGCTGGGGTTATGACAACTGCACTGGTCGCCAGCGAAGACGAATCGGTCGCGGCAAGATTAGCAAAAACATTGAGCACTTCGACCTTCATTCTTCATCCTGCAAGCGATCCTGCTGGAGCTGAACTTTGGGGCGCATTCAAGAATGTCGTCGCCTTAGCTTGTGGCTTGGTCGACGGATTGAAACTAATCGGTAGCCTTGGCGGTGATAATCTCAAAGCGGCAATTTTCAACGCTGGGTTCAGAGAAGGTTGCTTGCTCCTACCTCAACTTGGAGCAAGAGCTGAGGTTGCATTCGGTCCTGCAGGCCTTGGTGACTTGTATGTTACAGCAACCTCTCCCCATGGCCGTAACCGGCGCATGGGCGAAAAGCTGGGCAGCGGATTAACCCTAGAACAAGCGCTTGAGGAGATGGTGATGGTAGCCGAAGGAGTGCGAGCAACTAGGATGTTCACACAGAGAGCCCAAGATCTTGGAATAGATGTCCCATTCGTAAAAGCACTCAACACTTTACTCGATGGATTCATCGAAGCAGAAGAATGTTGCCGTAGAATGGTTGCACTTTCTTGAATGGTAGGATTGATGTGCCCCTAGCCCTTGCCCACATACATGGCAGAGGATTTAACCGATTTCGAACTTCGGCTTTTCGAGTGGATTCGACAATCCGATTTTGAAGCGGTGGCATGGTCTACGAAATCTGCAGCTAAGTCTTTCAAATGTAAAGAGGATGAAATTTATCAAGCAGTTGCCGCTTTGACCAAAAAAATCCCAAACCGAATTCAAGTATTCTACCAAGACGGAAGTCTACGGATAGCGGCTGAATGAAAATGGAAGATACTCTTTTTCTCGATGGCCATTGCGCTTTTTGCACCAGTGTGGGCAAGTTTTTACAAAAACGATTATCTCTTCCATTGGAATTGAGTGAATTAAATCCGCCCGAAGGAGTAGTCCCTTCGACAATAATCTTGATCAGGAACCAGAAAGAATACATTCGGTCAGGAGCAGCGATTCGGTGTTTACTCTATATGAGATGGAATTGGCGCTGGATGTTTCCATTTGCATGGTTAATTCCATTGCCACTGCGAGATTTGGTATACATCATCTTTGCAAAAATGCGTCACTCGCTTTCATCATCAAAATGATGAATTCTTACCGCTTGGTTGGGGCTATGGAATATCGTGAACCAAGAAGGACGTTTCACATCTCCTTCCTCGGTCACAAATGACCTAGCAACCATGCTTATCCCTTCTATAATTAGCACGACTACGAAGATAACTATCAATAATGCAGTCACTCGATCGTATTGTAAGGAATTGAGGGAATTCGAGATAGTTAAGCCGATTCCACCTGCACCGACCAGTCCTAAAACCGTGCCGTGGCGAACATTGTATTCGAACATAAAAATTAACTGAGATAGCAAATTGTTCGCAACTTCCGGAACAGCAACGAATATCGCGGCTTCATGACGTCTCATGCCCATAGCTTTTGCTGCCTCTAAAGGAGCAGTCTCCATCCCTTCGATCGCTTCATATTGCAATTTGCCAAGATATCCAATGGTGTAGAAGGTCATCGCCATTATTCCCGCAACTGGGCCAAGGCCAATGGCGACCAAGAAAATTGTCGCCCAAATGATCGAAGGAATAGTTCTCATTGCTGCTAAGACCGCTCTTGCGATTAAGGAGACCCAAAGAGGGGAAAGATTTGAGGCGGCAAAAACCGAGATTAAAATTGCAAAGATGAAACCAAAAACCGTCGCTACGAACGCGATTTTCAAGGTTTCCCACATACCTAACCAAGCATCCGAACAGAAGAAGCCACATTCTTCTGATTGGGCAACACTCCAATCTGGAGGCAGCAAACTATCAAAGGTGAATATAACCAAATTATTCCATGACCCAGCGATAGTTATCCGCTGGCCCATGAAATTGTTCAAGATAAAAACCGCTAATAGGATTAAAGAAAGTGAGATGGTGAATACTCGCTTCTTCATTTTCACTCCTCCACCAATTTACCATCTACGATTCGCCAAATTCGGTCTGCGAACTCAATCGCCCTCTCCTCATGATGTTCTACCATGATCAAGGTTGAGCCTTTTTTGACCAATTCCAAAACCGATGCCATCACCAATTCGACATTGTCGTCGTCGAGTTCACCGAGAAATTCGTCAGCGAGGATCAATGGTGGGCTCTGAGCCAAAGTTCGAGCGGTTGCAACCCGGCGCTGTTGGCCGCCTGATAATCGCCTGACCGGCTCTTTGATCTTATCTTCAAGTCCCATTTTTATAATTGATTCGGCAATTATTTCTTCCCTTTGGAGGCGGTTCAAACCGGAAACCATCGCTCCCAATCCAACATTTGTCCACACGCTTGTGTGGCGGACCAAACCGAGTCGTTGCGGAATATAACCCAAGCCACCTCGGCGATTCACATTGAGGATGACCTCGCCTTCAAGCGGGGTAACCAAGCCTGCAATCGTTCGCAACAATGTTGTTTTTCCCAAACCCGATGGCCCTAAAACCGCGATTACTTCGCCTCTTCCAACCTCCAAATTGACATTGCTAACCAATGTTTTATCATAACCAATACTAAGATTGGTCATCTGAAGGAGCGGCATCATAGTCATCGATTATCACTCTTGAGAAATTTCGTATTTGTCGTTATAATAAGCGTCTATTCCAGGAATTTCACTAATCAAACCACCGTAAGAACCCAAATGAGTCTCAGCATCGATTGCCGAGAAGCCATCTGTTGAGAGCAAATTGCTCAATACCGATCGACCTGTTTCAACCTGATTCATCGTAACCAATGCTATTTGTAATGTCGATGCATCTATCGAAATAGTTGCCGGGTTATACATGACCGGATGGCTTGGACTCTTGCCAAAGGTAGGGAGTTTGATATACTCATCAATCGCTAAGCACCAGTCCTCGTTATCGGTTGAATCATCGTTTGCACAATAGGAATCTACAGTCGAATCCTTAGCAAAAGCGACGTCACCAGTTCCGTCCGAAAGACACTTAACCGCTCCGCCGTAGCCGTAGTAAGGAGTCCCTTTATCAGGGATCAAAGCATTTTCTGAAAAATAGGATTCAATTGTAGTTCTCAATGAAGAAATGTCGGTAGAGTCTCCAACGATAGAGGCGTATTCATTGCCAATTAAATAGCCCATTGGCATCAACATTCCAGCGGATTTTAACCAGCCGGTATGACAAGAAGTCTTTCCTTCCATCAATGCAAAAGGATCTGTAGATTCATCATCGTCGAGGTATGCATTTGCAATATCCGACCCATTCAGGACCCAAGCATGGGCATTATAGTAAGTGCGACCATCGGATTTTTGGTCTGCTGCTAGGACCTCAAGGTCATACTTTTGCCATCCAACCCAGCCGGAAGCTCCGTCCATGAATGCGATATCTGCGTGACCAAATCGAAGAGCTTCAATCGCCATACCATCGCTGGTAACCTGGTAGAGTTCGACCTCTATTCCGAGTACGTCACCAAGGTAAGTTGCCAAGGATTGAGGGTCTTCGTTTGGATTTTCGTAATCGTCTTGAGTCATATATGCAATACGTAAAACCCTGATATCTGGCCCGATAACATCATCGATTAGCAAGTCTTCTTTTTGGATACAACCCGCTAAGCCAGCAGTAGTCATAAGCAATGCAAGAAGAGGTGTGATAAAATTCGTAACTCGCATGTAACCACTCCGTTTCAGGGTGCCCTAAAAAACAGCTGTACATATAGTTTTAGGGAGCCCTAAACTGCAATACTATCTTCTCTTCAAATATATCGGATTGACTAGATAATAACGGCCGAGTGATAGTTAAAAGCGTCAACTCCCCCCCTGAATCAGGGAAGCCTACCACCAATACTCTAGCCAAGGTTGTATCGAAACCTTCACGTTTAACATCGAATCTGACAACTGTCAATTCTTCGCCACCATAGTTGTGACTCCCCTCAGAAATTACCTCGATCAAAGAAAATGATTCGGCGTCAATGCTGATGCCAGGCAAACTATCGTCCATCACTTCGATCGATTGATGCAAGCGTTCATTATGCATTCCAACCATCACTCCAAGTGACATTGTTGAACTAGCTTGACCCAAAGATGAGAATGTATGTGGAGTTCTGGTTATCAATACCCCGATTACCGCTCCATCATAAAGCCAAGTATGTTGCTCACTTTCTGGCCAAACTGGTGCGTGAGGATTTTCGGTTGCTATCGGCTCACCCCATTGTGGTGCACCTTTAGGTGTGCTCACCGGATAGAATCCAGAACTGTTGAGGACTAATAATAGTATCAAAACGGTTATGATTCGCCTTTTTCGGAATTGACTCCATTCCAACCTCCCTGCCGGACTCAAAACAGAAACCAAAAGTGCAAATGGGGCTAATACAATAACACCCCAAGGCACAAACCATAGACAGACCACACCAATAATCAAAGCGACCATTGTGGATTTATCGAAGACTTCGGCTTTCCATTTACAGCCAGCAAAAATTGCGCCAACCAAGGCCGCAGAAGTCAAAACGCCCCCTATCACGAAGCCTGCCCATAACTACAATCGAATAAGACCAACCCTCGAAGCCCACTTCATGCGGTAGGTTGTAATGGTTGGATGCCATGTCCGGATTGATGGAGCCAGTGTTGAGTCTTAGCGATGTATCGTTTCGACATAGCATCACAGATTCTAATTCTTGGAAACCGTGGGCAACAAGAGATGGGCCTGGAATCCATTCGATTGACCTAGAGATTTACTCGGGTAAAATTCTCGGAATCATCGGCCCAAATGGGGCTGGAAAAACAACTCTATTGCGAGTGATTTCTGGATTGTTTAAACATGAAGGAAAAATTAGCAAATTATCTCCCCAGCGAAGAAAAATTATCGGCCACATGCCCGAACAAGTTCGATGGGAGGGTGGATCAAGTGTTGAGGAAACCTTGCGAATGTTTGGTTTGATGCACGGTGTGAAGGAGGTCGATTCAATCTTAAAAACGGTCGGATTGACTGGTAAAAAGGATACACCACTCGACAATTTGAGCCAGGGGATGAGACAGAGATTATCGCTTGCAGTTGCCCTATTGGGTCAACCAAAAATCCTGGTTATGGATGAGCCACTCAACGGTCTCGACCCTTTAGCTCAAAGAGCTTTAAGCAATTTATTAGGTCAATTGGCCAAAAAAGGAGTTGCGGTTATCATATCTTCTCATCAGGTTGCAGAATTAGCCAATTTAGTCGACCGGATCGCCTTGCTCCATCATGGCCAATTGTTGGCTGAAGGCCCACTTGAAGCGGTGAAAAAGTCACTTGGTCTCAAAGGAGAAAAAGCTGATTTGGTGGAATTAATCTGCGCTGCAACTGGCCTCGATCCCGATGAGATAAGTCTCGATTTAGCCGAAGATAGCATGTTACCATTCAAGAGATTGGAGGTCGAGGAAGAATGAATTCCACCCTCGCTTTAGCAGGAATGATAATGCGCGACCGGCTCAAAGCCGGGAGAATGATGGTGATTTGGCCATTATTGGCAATGTTCATTATTTTCAGTTCTTGGGGTTTATCTGATCCCAAAGCAAATTTACCTGTAAGTTTGACCATCGACTCCGCTTATGATGTGATGTACGCATCGACTGCATTCATCATATTTTCAGCTACACTTGGAGCGGTCTTAATCTCATTCGATGGCATAAGCAGAGATCGTATTACCGGTGTCTTAGAATTGAAATTATCCCAACCAATGCAACGTTCCAAACAAGCCTATTCGATGATAATCGGCCATAGTTTGGCCATAATTATCCCAGTTACCGCTTTGAATTTCCTCGCTGTGCTCATAATTGGTTATCGGCTAAACGAATTTCCATCTTTATTCGAATATTTGACTTATACCATTTCCACCGCTTTGCTATTGCTTTGGTATACATCTATCCAATTGCTTGCGTCCTCTTATGCAAAGGATATGGGTTCCTCAATTGCAGTTGGTTTGGGAGTTTGGATGACTTTTACTCTTCTTTGGCTGATCATGACAACCGTCGTTGCAGGGCTGATGGGAATTTCGGTAACTGATCTCAATTCGGATGAGTATATTCGAATTGAAGCAATTATCGATCTATTCTCGCCAAACGGGGTTTATCACCACCTATTGGAGATGAACTTAGATGGATTTGAAAGAAAAATCAGTCCAATCATTCCGGTTTTGGCTGCAATCATATGGTCTATTATCCCGGTTGAACTTTTCAGAAAGAAAATAGAAAAAATGACTCCTTGAATGGGAACTTACTAAGTGTAGCCTAGATTCAGGCAAAGCCATGAAGAGTAGATTACCTGCCCTTTTCCTTGCGACCCTGATGGCGACTGTTTCATTTTCGACTTTATCTAGTGCTGAAACAGAAGGTCGGCAAGGTGCTGATGTAGATTGTAGCGGTTATACTTTTGAAGACCTATTTGACTATAATTACGCTATATTTGATGTTATAATCGACCAAGATTGGGCAACCGTTGATATCGGTGCAAATTCATGGGTTAACGATTCGAAAGCTGCGGTTGTAAGATCCAATATAGATTCCTTATTCGATGGCATACCTGGTGGCAACAATTCTTGGCTTTCAACCGATGAAAGGGAAGCGGTTCGCGAAGTTGGACCGAAATGCATTGCTGATATGTACACCAGAGTAGGAATTCGAGAAGGACTTCCTCACCGTGGCGGTGTTGATTGGAACGATATGGAATTCGTTGAGGATGGAATTGGACTTGCAGAGGTTAACCTGGTTCCTGAAGATCACCCTGATGAGCGTACTTGTCAGAATGCATTAGCTAGTACTGATTGTAAGGAAGTCCCGGTTAGTGCAACTAATAATCTTGAAATATCAATGTTCACCAAAGAGGATGAAACCCATAATGCCCAATTCAACAAATTAGCGAATTCAGGTGCGAGCAATTTCACTATCGCATATAATGCGACCAATGTTAGCGCTGCTTCTATCACCATCATCTTACCTGCTGTAGATGGTTTACGTATGGCGGCTTGGACCATCGAAGATGATGGTGTCGAGAATTTGGATCCTGGAATGGTCAGCGAAGATCGCCGCCCCGATGGTAGTGTAGCAATTACTCTCGATATTACCTATGACCGAGCGCTGTATCCAACGATCAGGAATATATTCGTCGATATGACAACCATGGCGCCTCAGACCAATGACGTGCCAATTTGGGGAGCAAATGTTCCTAATGATGATACCATAATTCCAATGTTTACAAATGGCGAAAACGTTGCGGTCGAAGGAACAAGCCTCGAGGATTGGGCTAGTGATAACGACGGCTGGCACCTCGATTGTAATTTTAACGAGGCTGGTTGGTCTAGCAGAATGTCCGGTGAGGGTGACCTGATGGTCAGCGCTGGAGATTCCGATTCTGGAACCGCGACCTGCTCTTTGGTCGACTCTAATGGAGAGGTAAATAATGTTACAAGAACTTGGCGATTCGGTCAACCTGCTGCTTTTAGTGCGGTTGCGGGCACCTATTCCAATTCGGTTGATATCGATGTCAGTCCAACCTTATTGGTCCAAAATCTCGCAGTAGACCTCTCCGCAATTCAATCAGGGGTTGATGGCCCCTCGAGCGGTGTTTCGCTCGGTTCAACAACGGTGAGTACAACTGTGAGTTTATCGGGCCTATCCCCCGGCGAATTCCAAGTTCACATAATGGCTAGTTCTAGCGGGATGTTAGATTGGGATGTTAAAATAGAATTAGCATTAGAGAAGGCAAATACACCACCTTCTGTAACCGTCTCTACCCTAATTGACGGCAGCCATGCTACCTGGTCTGCAGACCAATATTCGTTTTCACTCTCTGGAATCGCGATCGACCCTGATGGCGGTGAAGTTAGTATGAGTGCAACCTTGTGTGGAGATACCAGTACAAGTTTTAGCAGAAATGGTGAATCGTGGGATGTCACACTCTCTATCGCTAATTGTGTTGCGCAAGGAAAAACCCAATACGATGTGACAATTAGTGCAACAGATGATGTCGGAGCAATCACCAGCGCAGATGTAAATGTCCCAGATCCATTGCAACAAGAACCTGACGTTGTGATCAAAACTCCAGCCGACCCAGGCAATGGTCTACCTGCAATTGGAGCGCTTGCAACCTTGATTTCACTGCTTGGAGCAGCAATTTTGGTTCGAAGGGATTAACCGTCACCCTGATAGGTAAGACGCTGAGGGCAGACCATGTTCAAAGGTACGGTCGAGCGGGTCAGCCACGAAGGTGGACTTCTAGTCAGTTATTCTGGCGCATGCCCAGCATTAGGGTCGATTATGGTTGATTTCAACCAGACATATATCGGAAAAGTCGATGGAGTAATCGGTAATTTAGACAACTCAATGGTCCATATAGCCCATTTGGACCGCAAAGCGAAACCGAATGGTTTTGTCGGAGCTGAAATCACAATTCGACCAAAGCGTGAACGCGATAGTGGTCAAAAAGACCGAGGTGGTCGAAGTGAAAACCGTGGACGCGATGACCGAAGAGGTCGCGATGACCGAGGCGGCAGAAGCGATTCCCGAGATAATCGAAGAAACGACTCCAGAGGTGGAGACAGGTTCCAGAATAATGACTGGGATTGTCCGCAATGTAATAACTCAAACTTCGCATTCCGAACCGAATGCAATATGTGCGGCCAGCCAAAAGGCGAAGGCGGTAACTCATCGGGAAGCAATGAGCGACGAGGCCGTGATGACCGACGCGGTAGAGATGATCGCCGTGGCCGTGATGATGGTCGAGGAAGAGATAATCGAAACTCCAACCAAAGTGGCGATAACGACTGGGATTGTCCACAATGCAATAACTCAAACTTTGCTTTTAGAACCGAATGCAATATGTGTGGCCAAGCAAAAGGAAACAGTAGTGGTTCATCTAGCAGAAATGACCACCGTGGCCGTGATGACCGAAGAGGTCGCGATGGTGGCCGTGATGACCGAAGAGGTCGCGATGGTGGCCGTGATGACCGAAGAGGTCGCGATGGCGGCCGAGATAATCGAAACTCCAATCAACACGGGGATAATGACTGGGAATGTCCAAAATGTAGCAATTCCAATTTCTCATTCAGAACCGAATGCAATATGTGTGGCCAACCAAAGCGCGAAAGGGCAGCCCGAAGCCAATCAAATGATTGGCAAGGCGAAGACCGCCGCATGGGCGACCGTAGAGGAGAAGTCGAGAAAAGAGCTGGAGATTGGGATTGTCCAGACTGTGGAAAATCAAATTTCGCCAAGCGAAATGATTGCTTTAGTTGCGGCCGCTCAAAAAGAGTAGGTGGTCCAAAGCCAAAAGGCCATCACCGAAAATCTCGTGATCCCTCACCCTTGCAATCGGCAGATTATGGCCGAGGCAGGGGAGGCAGAAATAGATGAGTTCAGAGGAACATTATCTCGATGCTATCGACTTCGAGCAAGAAGGCGAATTAGAATCTGCGCTGAATTCAGCTCGCTTAGCGGTAAAAGCCGACCCAAAGCATTGTTCTGCTTGGTGGATGGTAAGCAATCTTGAGGCTCAGCCGAAGACTAGCCCTGATTTGGCGTCCGTATCTCGAGCACTCAATGCATGTCGAAAGGTGGTCGAACTAGATAATTCGAGAGTAGATGCTTGGGTAAGAGGAGCGCGCTTGATGGTAGACCATCTCGGAATGCATGAACAAGCACTAGCATGGTGGCAAGAATGTAGAGAAATGGCACCAGAAGAATCGGTGCCGCTGGTCGAACAAACGACAATTCTCGCCCATATGGGCCTCTATACCGAGGCAAGAGAACGCATGGGTGCTTTATTTGAAGAAAATTTGGATATTGGTAACTCACAACTTGGCCGAATTCAACAATTGCATGGAACACTCGAAAAAGCGGTCACTCAAGACCCTGATTCACATTTCAAACCATGGCAGGCCAACCATCCAGGGTGGGCATCTATCGAGTTGCGATGCAATAAGCCTCCGGTTTCCGAAAACCTGATCTTCATGATGACGACGGTACCGATGTTGATGACAGAAGTATTCATTTCGAGAGCGGTTTTTGGCGAAGGTTGGAAGGGTTTTTGCTTTACAAGCATTTTGATTTTACTAACTGTTGTGGTTGGCATGATGTTTACCAAAAAAATCTACCATCGAGTCAACAAACCCGCATTCAATTTACTGCGAGCCATTCAAGTCGAATCCACATCGGGAAAGTTGGTGATATCCGAACGGGTCAGAGAGGCAAAACTCTACGGGCACTTATTGGGAAGATACCATCCCCTCTCGTTTCAACAACGCCATGAAAAAATAATCGAATCCGGGAAAAGTTTACCTCGTAATTGGAAAATCACATTGCCTGATTTCAATTCTCACCTGGTCGAAGAGGATGAAAACGAAATCGTCGAAGACTCAGAACTACAATCCTTCGAAGAAGAATGAGTCAAATCAGGTACCAGCAGTATAATCTGTTGAGTAACGTAATTGTTCTTCACTCAATTTATCGATCGAAAATCCAAGTGTTTCCAATTTGGTAAAGGCTAAACCCATATCCTGTTCAAGGGTAATATCGTAAACCAAGGCATCCATGTCTTTTCCATCAGCTGCGAGTCTGCAAAGTGAAAGAAATTGGTTAGCAAAAGACATGTCCATCACTTCGGATGGATGACCTTCTGCTGCTGCCAAGTTGACCAAGCGGCCATCGGCTAACAAGTAGATTCGACGTCCATCTTCCATTGTATATTCATCGTTCTCAGCCCGAATCGTTCTAACCGAAACCGCCATTTCCTTGAGTTGTTCAATATTGATCTCACAATCATAATGACCGGTATTTGAGATGATTGCGCCCTCTTTCATACATTCGAAATGATGCTTTACCAATATGTCCTTCATTCCGGTAGCGGTACAGAAAATATCGCCAAGAGGAGCGGCCTCGTCCATTTTCATCACTCTGAATCCATCCATAACCGCTCTTAATCCCGGCAATGGATCGATCTCGGTAATGATGACGTTTGCACCCATGCCTCTTGCTCTCATCGCCAAGCCACTTCCACAGTGCCCATAACCTGCAACGACGAAGGTCTTACCGGCCAATAAAACCGAAGTTGCACGAATTATTCCATCCAAAGTGGATTGACCAGTTCCGTAAACATTGTCAAAATCCCATTTTGTAATCGCATCATTGACCGCGATTACTGGATAAGTGAGATCACCTGCTGCTGCCATTGCCCGCAATCTGTGAACCCCGGTGGTCGTTTCTTCGGTTCCACCGATGACACCTGCTGCATATTGTGATTTTTCTCCGTGAACCCTTACAATTAAATCCGCACCATCATCTAAAGTTAGGGTCGGATTCAACTCTAGAGTTTTATCGATACACCAATAAAAATCTTCGACCGATTGGCCGTGCCAAGCATGAACGCCATACCCTTCTCGAGCAAGCCAAGCTGCTACTTCATCTTGAGTTGATAATGGATTACAACCTGACCAAGAGATTTCTGCACCTGCTGCTGCAATTGTTTCAATCAGCACCGCAGTCTCCTTTGTAACGTGTAAACAACCTGTGACTTTCATTCCAGTTAATGGTAAATCCAATTTTGCTTGAGCGGTCAATGCTGCTAAAACCGGCATCCTTGATCGAGCCCAATCAACCAGTAAAGCACCTTTGTCAGCCAAGCCGATATCAGCCACGGTATAGTTCGCACCCTTGTCCATGATAATGGACCCCGTGGCCCACACTTCATAGCACAATCGGTCTAGCCGACTTCGGTTTACTACTGCTGAAAGTGACCGGCATATTGGGCCGCATAAGCCCTCGCCGTTTCTTCAGGGTAGCCTTGAGCGATTAATTGCTGTACGTACTGTTCCATCGGATCCAATTGTGCAACACCGCCATAGTCTGCAGCTGTAGCGTTGAAGTCTTGTTGATAAGCATCGGTCTCATCATCGGACCCACCCTTCATTACAAAGAAGAGGGACAAGATGATGATCAGAACTAGAGCGAATCCTCCACCTGCGTAAAGCAAGAGGTCGCCACTACCACTATCTGTGCCATCGGTTTTAGATTCTGGTGCAGTAACTATTGGATTTCCATCCGAATCGAAAGCGATTTTATAATCTCCAGACCAAATACACTCATCGTTTTCCCAAATCCAATAAGCATCTGGTTCAGCCGCTAAGACCTCGCTTGGTGCTTCCAATCCTTGGCAAGCAGCCAATCTGATCTCAATCCATTTGGTAACGGTCCAACGGTGGTCGCTATCGCCTTCGTAAATCTGAACATAGATTTTTTGGATATTGGTCACATTGTTGAACAAATCATCAATCTTCAAGGTTAATTCAAATCCATCGTTATTTCCAAGAGGTTCACTTCTGGACCACTTGCCGTCCAATTGGAGAGTATATCGAATCGCTGCTGCTTGTGAGAAGGTATCCTCACTCAATGCAACTTCGATGTATACATCGCCTTGTTCAGATCCCGAAAGAACATTTCCGGAAATTGTGATAGTATCTCCGGTAACCTTTGACCCGTTGCTCGAAAGGTCGATTTGAACCTCTGGTGCAGCATCGCCGAATCCTTCAGGAACGACCGAGAAGTACATTTTGTACTTGTCAGAAATTTTTCCTGCCTTGTCGACAACTTGTAATTCTATTCTGATCACAGATTCGTGTTGGCCGCTAGGATCAACAGTAATATTTCGGAAATTATAAGCCCACTCACCTTCAGAAGATGTTGGCAGAATGAATGCATGGCCATCTGGCTTGTATTCATCATCATCGTATGGCTTGTCAAAGAGTACAGTCCATTCATATGAGTTGATTCCATTGCCTTCCAATGCGTCTAAGTCGCTGGAGTTAGAGGCATCAAAGTGGATGGTTACCTCGCCATTTTCACCGAGTTGAATACGGTTCTTTGGCCAATCTACACCGGAGACAGATTGTGGTTCTTGAGCCTCTATCTGGTCTTCGTACTCTGCACGCATATCGATTACAGCGTCTGCTGTTGGTCGATATTCGTCAGCACGAACATCGTCGGTCATCACGGTAACCGAAATCGATCTACCATGACCTGCAGAGTCGTGAAGGAAGAGTGTAACCTCCCACGTTGCACCCTGTAAACAACCGGTCGCCGAGGAAAAATCGACCTTACAGAAGGTAGAGGTCGGATTCATTTCGTCGACGTGATCTGTTCCGGTTGCCATCGAATTTCCAGCCCAATCGGTCGGGCCACTCATCACCCAATCAGAGGATAGGGTTTCAGATGTTGCTGTAGTATATCCAAAGGTGATTTGAGAATCGCTCTTCATGAAATGATAAGCATATCCGCCAGTCGATGGGTCGAAGGTTGGAACTTCGCCATTGATGGTTAAATCCAGTTGGTTGCCCAAAGTTCCGAATCCTTGTGGATAAGGACTAACCTGGTAAGATAGCATATTGCCAAGTAGAGGGAATGTGGTACTATCTGCTCGTTCTGAGACTGCTGATACATCGATTGTAGTTACAATCATTCCGCCATCAACATAACTGCATACGCCGATTACGGTGTCTTGAGCATCTGCTTCGGTCTGGATGATTCTCTGGAATCCTCCACCTTCTTCGGAATAACCATTACATGCTCTAGGAACCGAGGTTGCAGATGCACTCTTGGTATTGATCACCGCTTCGGTAACAACTCCAAACTGATCGAAGCCTTGGAATGCATTCACATCTATACCATCCATAATCGGGTGGTAAGGATCGGCCAAATCCATATTATTGTAAGTGATTTCTTTTCCATCTGAGGTTGTCTTAGGGTCGATGTCCATATCGAATGGAAGTAAACTCTCACCGGTCGAGGACGAATATTCGTAATAATCAGTTGCTCCACCCAAGTGTACTTGTAGAGTACCGCCCGAAGACATGAAGTTCTTCAAGGCATTCTGATGAGAGGTTAATCCAATCTTTTCATAATATCCTTTTCCACCAGCATCCGAGGGCTTAGCGGTATTGACCTCTTGAAGAGGCATCAAAACCTTATCGTAATGTGCTAACCAACCGAGGTCGAGATAATCATCCCAATCATTGATATCATATTGAGTATAACTCATACCCAAAATTGTCAAATCTTCCTTGATTGTTGCGGTTCTAGTCGTATCACCCGAAAGGATTGCAACATCGATCGAATCTGCGAATCCGGCATGGAAGTAACGGACATTTCCAGATGAGCTACCGTCGGATAGGGTTGCATAATAGCTGATATTGTATTCTTGGCCATCTTGCCATCCATTCCAAGGGTTGAAGGATATCAATACTCTTTCATGAGGGCCAATCACTTGGCTTGGACCTGATGTAGTGGTATGAACTTGCGAACCATCAGCCAAATCGACTACGCTCATATGGAAGGTATATTCTCCTTGAAGAACACCGTTGGTTGCCGCGATCTCCCAATCGTGTGTAAGTGCACTATCGATAGGTAGAACGCAATCCAGTACAACATCATCAAGACATGATAATTGATTTGGGCTGCTCATTACGATATCTACGCTTTCAACCGAGAAAATAACTCTTGCAAGATTGTTATTGGTAGAAACTTCTTGATGGCCTTCCCAAGCTGTGCCTTGAGTAGTATTGTCAAATACCGACCGAACTTCAATCTTGTAAACTCCAGATACGAAATCATGTTCGTCAATAGTGACGGTTCGATTTTCCTCTGCATCTAAGTCGTTTATTGGCAATAAGTAATTCTGATCGCTTGTAAAGGTGAATTCATCTAGTGATATATTGTCGAAAGCGATTCCTCTTACGCCATCGCTTTGGCCGTTGTGGCCATCATCATTCGAGCGGAACTCGAAATTGATATCGACTGTTGAACCTGCTAAAGACATACATTCCCTAGTCCAAGAAGATGAATCGGTAGTATTCAACATATAGATGTGAGTCAAATCAAGTGAACGAGATTTAACAAGTCCGTCACTATCGAAGAAAACCGTAAATCTTCCGCCACCGCCATTAACATTGGTTGGATCGCCAATGCCAACAACTTCTGCATTATCGATTGTAGTTTCATTATCTTCGATAAATCCATTGCCATTTTCGTCGATGATACAGAATCCATCTTCGTTATAATCGATCCATTCTCCTTGAATAACACCTGAATAATCTGTTCCACCAACATTCCAATCTGCAGTTAATGCTGCGTTGTCGGCATTATTGAAGATATTACCATCAGAGTCTATTTCGAACCAAGTCTCGGCAAAATAATCGAAATTTAGAGCAACGAAATCTCCGGTCATGTTAGTTAGGTCAATATTTGGAATTGTCATCGTTTCATTTTCCCATACATCGCCAAAACTATTTGCATTATCACAAGGATGTCCGTACCAATAAGAATTGGAACCAAAGAGAACTTCAGCACAATTTGAATCGTCAATAATGCCGCCATTTGGATTATTGTCATCTTCATATCTAAATCCGGTTGCACCGCCTTCAAATGTTTCTTCACATTCGGTTAGAGAGGCACCACAGAACACATCAGCAGGTAAAGCGCTGAATACTTCAGCCTCAACATTGAATGAAACATTTGTATTGCCAAGATGTTCAACTACTACATCGATTGGGAATAATCCCTCTGCGTACAAACCTCCTGGTTCGAAACTATCGATTGCGCGAATTGCTGGGTCGAAGATATTGAATGCGGTCACATAGCCAATGATATCATCGTTTGCTGGTTGCTCATCTGCTGCGTAGTTTAGAACTGCAGAGATTCGATAAGTTGTTCCATTCTCGAAATCTGCAGAAATCGAGGAGGTATAAACATCGTTTGGCGCTAGGTTATTCATGTTGATATTGGATTGTTTGGTTTGAGTATTTGCGGTTACGAATACTGTGTTTTGTTTCCAAATCTTCAAATTATCGATCGCAAAGCCATCAAGTCCGGTCCATCTATTCTCGTCATCATATGAATTAGAGCCTAACCATCCGGATTTGAATCGGAATCTAATATCGACTATTTCACCAGCATATCGAGATAGATCGAATGAACCAACTCCTTCTTCTGTAAAGTTGGTCCAACCGTAATGAGTGGCTTGGGAGCCGATTCCAGCATACTGAATCGCTTCAGCATATCCGGTTTGAGCAATGTGGTTCAAGCGCTCATTATCCATTCCACCCCAAATTGTTTCAGTCGATGGGCACTGGCCAGCGAAGTAAGCAGTAGAAGGACAATTCAATGTACTCCAACCTGTATCTTCGTGGAAAACCTCGATGATTGCTAGGTCGTCCCAAACATCAGCTAGTACAGGTTGTCCAGAAGAATGCTCCCACCAAGTGAATGCATAACTCATCGAACGGAATAATTCCGCACTCATCCAAGCTCGGTCAGAGCCTGTTAAATCGACATCGTTCAGAGTCATACCTTCGTCCCAATTTGAACCATATCCTGAATAATCGGTTCCGTTCGAATCGGTTTCAATAGTTCCAGACCACATGAAATCGGTCGGATTATTTGCATTTGCAGAATATTGAGCTGAGTTCAAACCGCTAGATTGACCGGTAGTGTGATTGGTTTCCTCATGCCAATGGTCAACTCCATGGTATGCTTCGTATGACCAAGTACATCCAGAAGTACATCCTGATTTGTCCTCAGCGTTATCCCAATCCATTTCGTAAACGGTTTGATTGGTCGAAGCTGCTTCATCAACTTCTTTGATTTCAACATCAAGGGTTGCTTGGCCGTTTAGAATATCCATGCCTGTGTTTCGAACGGTGACTTCAACATCCCTAGTTCCTTCACCTAGGGCGCCAACATATGCATCGGTTGGACTGATTTTGATACTATCGACCGCGAGGTCCTTATTGTCCATCTCGATTACGATGATACGATCGTATTGACCATCCCATCCCCAGTTGTCATCCCAAGTTGTAGAGTCGTAAGCACCGTGGCCGACGATTAGATCAGGCGCACTATTTGGTCCACCGATAACCTGGCCAACCGTGACCGCAGTCGGTCTTGTCGCGCCAAGATATTCAAGAGGGTTCATGTGTCCACCCGCTCCGTTAGAAAGCGTAACTTGTACACTAGTTAATTCATCGAGATAATAAGAGGAGGTTGTGCCACCTGTAGAATCGGTCGAGTTGGATTGTTTGAATTTTGCAGCGTGAATAAAGTCAGGTTCGCCATCTCCATTCAATTCATCGATGGTTACAGTCCAAGCGATATAAGGACCGAAATATACAGTCTTCGAGAGAGCATATGTGTGACTTGCTTCGGTAATGGTAGCATAGGTTACATTTTCGGTATTGCCGTCATTGATTGCAACGACGTCTACAATTCCATTTCCATTCATGTCGCCAATATCAAAACCACCAAATTCTGGCCCGAGTGCGTGGACGTGGAAACCGGCTCCACCATTCGCATTCCAAGTGAATGAAGTAGGGAATCCTTGAGTTGGATTCATACAAGAGAATTCGATCACGGTGACGTTATCGGATTTTCCAGGGTTTGTAGCAGCGCCTGTGAGATAGTCTACACCTTCTGCTCGAACCAACCACAAATCGTTATCATCGCAATTTCCACCGGTAATATCGGTTTCTGAAGTCTCGCCCCAGTCTCCCAGTTCAAGATCACGATAGGCGTTTTGAGTCGAATCGCCAAGTAGGGTTTGATGACCGGTTGTAGTTGAGGTAATTGGACCCATGTAGGTCATTACCCTTTGATTTTTAACATCAGCAAGCAATTCTAAAGTAACGATGTCATCATTACCATCTTGGTCTAGGTCGGCTACAGCTAAATCCCACATGTACACAACATCGAATCTTTGGCCGATTGAGAATGTGTCTACAGAACAACCATCATTTTCAATTATTGTTACGTTACCTGGCGTATCGACAATCAAAACGCCGGAAGCATCTCGAGCGAATGGTCTATTTCAGTCGCCGGTAAATTCACCGACTTCTACCTGCTGAGTGTTGGAAAAATCGTCAGGACCTGCATTTTGGCTGGTATTGGCCGAAGTCCAAATATCAGATCTTCTTGAGAATTGGCCGTCCTCATTCCACAAAATTGAAATCTTTAGGCTGTTATCGTTTGCGGTGACTATATCCAAATCACCATCACAATCAAAATCGCCTAATGCGATGTCAACTGGGTCGGTATCAGTTGTATAGGAACGCGAAGTCGAGGCCGAAGCCATACTCGCTGCGGTCGTGGAAAGAAGCATCAAAGCGACCAGCAAGAAGGCTCTTACTCGGCCGTCGCCATTATCATTATTCCACTTTGGGGAGTCGAGTCGCTTTAAACCAGTTAAATCGACTGCAGTCCGTTGTTTATAGAATAATGATACCCATGGAGTCAAATGATACTCACAGCGATGATGCGAGCCATGCTGGAGAGGGACCCCAACCGGTTGAATTCCCGCCATGGATTTTCACCAATAATCCTCTTCTGAACAAGGCTTCGAGAAATAATTCCAATTCTAGATCTTCTCTATCACTGAGATAATCACTTGCTGCTAATGCTATGGTTTCGGTAGTTATTGCGGTTACACCGTAAGACCGAACCACAATTCTCATCAATTCACGCAACCAAGCCTCACCCATCGGATCTACCACCATCGGTCCTTGGGCCGGATGAGGCTCCTCGACCTCAGCTAACAAATCTCTCAAGTCGTCAGCTTCCGGCTTGATGGGTTGTTCCAAACCGATGTCGAGTAATTTCGCTGGAAGGTCCAACTCACCGATCGGGCGTCGAATGACTGGAATTCTCCCAGGGTCTGGAGTTGGACCCATGTCCTTGGGTTTGCGAGGCGAACGGGTGGCAGAAGAGCCGATTCCGGAGGAGTCCATCGAGACTGAATCGGACGTCATCGGCATCATCCAGCCAACTTTTTGCAAGCCTAATTCTGCGACGAGGTCTTTGACCCATTCCGCTTCGCCTTCAAGCAAGACGTCGACATCGTCGTCATCGTGACGAAAGCGATATCTGACCATTCCGCTCAATTCTTGCATCAACATGTCCTCCTAACCCGTGGCCCTTCAATCCATCGGTCAATTCGAGTTCGCAAGTTTGCGTAAAACAGTTTGTAAGATTCCACCATTCCGGTAATAATCTACCTCGACAGGAGTATCTAAACGGACATCTGCGAGGAAGGTTGATCTTGTGCCATCCGACTTGGTTGCGGTGATGGTTAGCTCTTGGAGTGCTCGAACATCATCGCCGATTGGGATATCGAACGATTCGGAGCCATCGAGTCCTAAACTCGATGCATCTTGACCTGGTTTGAATGTCATAGGTAGTACACCCATGCCTACTAAATTCGAGCGGTGTATCCGCTCGAAAGATGTTGCGATAACCGCCTTTACACCAAGAAGATAGGTCCCTTTTGCCGCCCAATCACGGCTGCTACCAGTGCCGTATTGTGCGCCGGCTAGAACTACCATCGGACCATCGTAAGCCATTGCAGCAGCGTAAACAGAATCTATCTCTCCGGTCGAATGGTTTAGGGCAAAGCCACCCTCGGTACCCGGTGCCATCTGGTTTCTAATTCGAACATTAGCAAAAGTCCCTCGCATCATGACTTCATGGTTGCCTCGACGGCTTCCAAAGGAGTTGAAATCACCTTGTCCAACCCCATTTTCAACCAGCCAGCGTCCAGCTGGCCCGTCGGCAGGGAAAGCTCCAGCCGGTGAGATGTGATCGGTGGTAACCGAGTCCGCCAATTTAAGCAAAACCCTTGCTTGAATGATTGGTGAAATCGGTTCGGGGTGGGCCGATAATCCTTGGAAAAAGGTCGGTAATCGGATATAGGTAGAATCCGCTTGCCACGGGTATAGAGGAGAGGGTTCACTTGGAATCGAATCCCAGCGTTCTTCTTGCATTACGGTAGAATATCTCTCTCGGAACATTTCTGGAGTAATGAGGGATAACGCTTGTGCTATTTGTTCATCACTCGGCCAAACCTCGCTCAACATCACCGGCTTTCCATCGTGGCCATATCCTAATGGCTCGGTGGTCAAGTCGACGTGTAAACTTCCTGCGATAGCATAAGCGACTACTAAAGGAGGGCTTGCTAAATAACTCGCCTTGACCTTTTGATGGACTCGGCCTTCGAAATTTCGATTGCCGGAAATCACAGATCCTACTACCAAGCCGGCCTCATCGATTGCAGTTTCGATCGCTTCTGGGAGCGGGCCGGAATTTCCGATGCAAGTTGTGCAGCCATATCCTACATTATTGAATCCAAGCGCGTTGAGGTCCTCATCCAATCCATTGGCCTCATAATATTCGGTTACCACTCTCGAACCTGGGGCTAAAGAGGTTTTTACCCAAGGTTTTACCGTCAGTCCAAGCGCTCTTGCATTTCGAGCCAATAGGCCTGGTGCGAGCATAACTCCAGGGTTTGAAGTATTGGTACAAGAGGTGATTGCGGCGATGACGATATCGCCGTGATTGAGGTCGTATTCTCCATCGATAATTTCTGAATTCGCCAAATCTTCTTGGCTTAATCCATGGCCGTGATGACCGACTTCATGGGTTAGAGATTCGGAGAAATGGCTTGCCATCTGTGAAAGGTCGACCCGATCTTGCGGACGTTTTGGGCCAGCTAAAGCCGGCTCTATCGTAGTGAGATCCAACTCCAAAGTGGAGGTATAAGATTTCTCAGAGTTGCTGATGTCATACCATAAGCCTTGAGCCTTGCAATAGGTTTCAACCGCGGCAATATCCGTCTCTTCTCGACCGGTCAATCGCATATAATCGAGGGTTTTCCCGTCGACGGGGAAAAATCCACATGTCGCTCCATATTCTGGTGCCATATTTGCGATGGTTGCTCGGTCGGGCAAGGATAATTCAGCCATCCCAGCACCAAAAAATTCTACGAATTTTCCAACCACTCCTTGAGCACGCAATAATTCAACGATTCTAAGAGTCATATCGGTAGCGGTAACACCAGGTTTTAGAGAGCCTGTTAACCTGAAACCAACCACGTCGGGCGCAAGCATGTAGATCGGCTGGCCAAGCATCACCGCTTCAGCCTCGATTCCACCAACACCCCATCCAAGTACTCCAAGGCCGTTGATCATGGTGGTATGAGAATCTGTTCCGACCAAGGTATCGGGTAACCAGATGCCATTTTCCATTCGAACTACGCTAGCGATCCACTCTAGGTTCACCTGATGGACAATTCCTCTTGAGGGCGGGATTACACGGAAGTTTTCCAAAGATTGTTGACCCCATTTTAAGAAGGTATAACGTTCCATGTTTCGGTGATATTCAATGTCTAGATTTAGTGCTAAAGCATTGGTATTTGAGCCAGAATGATCAACTTGAACAGAATGGTCGATCACGAGATCGACCGGGACTTGTGGATTGACTTTTTCTGGGTCTCCACCCATCTCGACCATAGCATCACGGAGTGCTGCTAAGTCGACGACCGCAGGCACGCCGGTGAAGTCTTGAAGGATAACCCTCGATGGTCTGAATGGGATTTCTCCTCGCTCGTCTTCAGCCTTCCAACCAGCGATATTACGAACATCTTGTTCGCTAATCAAGAAGCCATCGCAATTTCGCAAAGCACCTTCGAGAAGAACTCGAATCGAATACGGTAGATCCGAAGTGTCGAGGCCTGCTAAATCCAATGAATCCAGAGCGAAATAATGGCCACCGAGAGCGAATTCACGTTTTGCGTCAAAGGGGTTCGAGTCGCTCATAGAGCGACTGGACAAGCGCTATCCTATCAATTTAGGGTATTGGAAATTTCACCAAAATTGCCACCATGGGTCGGCTTGACCCATTAAGTAGGCTTTATCGACGGTCACCGGATGAACCGATTTCGCACCGTCATCATCGCTACACGCACCACTATTATCGATACACTCAACTTGGGAAATCGCATCGATAACCGCGACACCTGTAGTTGATTCGCCGTCTATTTCTCCATCGTACGCTCCAAGGTATATGCTCCCGTCGAGTCGACCAAATAGAATTGAGAGCCGTGTGAATTTTCACTTGATGAACGAGCTGCCGCAAGTACGCCCGGTTTGTGAGTTTGACCAAATTCGGCTGGTACTACCCATTGGGTTTGGTCATCTTCACAATCGTTGGTTTGCTCGAAGTTGCCTGATTTACAATAGCCGAAATAAGCGCCAGCATAACCACCGGTTCCTGCTTTGTTGACAAAGTCTCCACCTTGAATCATGAATCCGTCGACGATACGATGGAACGGAATGCCATCATACCGGCCAGAATCTACATTGGCACGGAATGATTCTGCATGCATTGGGGTATCCGCATCATACAATTCTAGCCAAATTTTGCCTGTGTGTGCCACGCCATCTCTATCGGTCCAAGAAACCTCAAGGATTACATCACCATCTAAACCGCCGGTACCCTTGGCATTTTGAATCGAATTCAAGCCAGCAATGACGATTAGAATGGATGCTACAAGCGCGAATAGGCCGGCAGGGGTCGGGGTGCCATTATTGGTCAGTCGAGGAATTATTCGCTCGGAAATCCCTCTTTCTTGCATCTCGTTTCGCACTTGGTTATATGAAGAATTTGCGGCTTTATCCCTAGGGTTCTTTTGAACTGAATCGAAGAGTAATTTTGCAGCTTTTCTAAAATCCTTTTTTGAGCCGGACTTCGATGCTTGCATATGGGTTGCTTGCCCAGCTAATCTTAGAGTAGTACCATGTTCACCATTCGGATCTACATCACGCAAAACCTCGAGAACACCTGCACTTTTTCCTTTGGACAATAATGCCTCTGCTTCTTTCCAAGCTGCTGATGGAGTATCCTCGGCCATGACCTTGCCACACACCTCCCTTTTTTGAGACCTACCCCCATGCACCCTCAAACCTGATGTTCTCATCAACACATTCAAAGAGCGTGGGCCATCGCACATGGGCAATAGCCCAGCCCCCTACGGGGGCAGGGATTGATTGGAGACAACCCCAATGGACCAAATCGTCAACGATTTCACCATCAATATCGCAACAGCAAATGGAACCGGTTCGCAGTCTGCGAACCTAATTTTACTTCAAACTTTATTCGACATGGGCATTCCAGTGAGCGGAAAAAATCTATTTCCATCAAATATTTCTGGGCTTCCAACTTGGTATATCGTTCGATTATCCGATGCGGGTTACCAAGCACCTGGAGAGAGAACCCATATCCAAGTATTGGTAAACCCAGCTACTTGGGACGATGACCTCGCTAGCCTTGAACCGGGATCAACTGTTATCTGGAATACCGATTCAAAAATGGAAATGACCCGAGAAGATGTAATTTCTTACCCGGTACCTATGACTAAAATCGCTCGAACCCTCAACCCAAAGTTGGCACGTATGATTGCTAATGTAGTCTATGTCGGCGTCATAGCCGAATTGATTGGAATGGACCATGTAGTACTTGAAAATGCGATTTCTGGCCAATTTAGTGGCAAACAAAAGGCGATTGAACTAAATTCACAAGCAGCGATCCTCGGTCGAGAATATGCAGCAGAAAATTTCGATTCCTGCCAATACCAATCTGTTGCTCGTGAAAAGGTCGAAGGAGGATTCTTCATCGAAGGCAACGAAGCTGTAGCACTCGGGTCGATTTTCGGTGGAGTCCAAATGCTGGCTTGGTACCCAATCACCCCCTCTTCTGGCATCCCGGAAGCAATCATTGACTGGATTCCAAAACTTCGTCAAAAAGAGGGTAAGGCAACCTATGCAATCATTCAGGCAGAAGATGAATTGGCTGCAGCAGGCATGGTTCTTGGAGCCGGCTGGGCTGGTGCAAGAGGCATGACTGCAACCTCGGGACCGGGAATTTCATTGATGCAAGAATTCATTGGCCTTGCTTACTTTGCTGAAATCCCAACAGTATTTTGGGATGTAAATCGAGTCGGTCCTTCTACTGGGCTACCGACAAGAACCCAACAAAGCGATCTCGCAATGCTCTATGAAGGCAGCCATGGCGATACTCAACATATCGTATTCATCCCTGGAACAGTCGAGGAATGTTTTGAATATGGCTGGAAAATTTTTGATGCTGCCGAGCGATTCCAAAGCCCGGTATTCGGTTTCTCAGACCTCGACTTAGGTATGAATCGCTGGCCTTGTCAAGGATTCGAATACCCAGACCAAGATATGGACCGAGGCAAAGTATTACTCACCAAAGAACAGATGGATGCCATCGATAATTATGGACGTTATCGCGATGTCGATGGCGATGGTATCCCTTACCGGACCCTCCCGGGGTCGGGCCTAGACCCAATCCTCTATCGCGGGACCGGACATGACGAAGATGGAACATATTCGGAAAATCCGGACGTATATCACAAGTTGATGGGACGACTAAAGCGTAAGATCGAAGGTGCGAGAACATATTTACCAGCGCCGGTTATCCGTCAAGAAGAGGATTGCGATATCGGAATAGTATTCTATGGTTCGATCGAAAACACAATTGCCGAAATCGACGATATGCTTGAATTAGCGACTGGCCAAATGGTCAGCACTTGTCGAGTCAGAGCATTACCATTGCACTCCGATGTCATGGATTTCGTCGCACGCCACAAGACAGTTATCGTGTTAGAAGCTAACCGCGATGGCCAATTATTCGGAATTATGCGTAAAGAATACCCATACAAATTGATTGGGCACATGCATAGTGCAGCATTCAGTGATGGTATGCCACCTAGAGCAAAATCATTCGTCGATAAAATTCTCGAAGTTTTTGAGGAGGTGGGTCTATGAGCGAAAAACCTGTTAGAGCGATAAAACTCAATGTTATCAATGAGCCAAAGGACTCCTATACCGGCGGTAAATCCTCACTTTGCCCTGGCTGCGGTCACGACCAAATCTCCAGCGTCATTGTGAATGCTGCTTGGGAGAATGGTTTGGAACCACATCGAATCGCTAAAATGAGCGGTATCGGTTGTTCGTCCAAAACCCCGGCTTACTATCTCAACAAATCCCACGGATTCAACACCGTACACGGCAGGATGCCTTCAGTAACCACCGGCGCTAATGTTGTCAATAAGGATCTCACATATTTGGGAGTATCTGGCGACGGTGATTCGGCATCTATTGGAATCGGCCAGTTGATTCATGCGATTCGACGCAATGTCAATATGGTATATGTGCTCGAAAATAACGGTGTTTACGGACTTACCAAAGGCCAATATTCTGCAACTGCAGATATTGGTTCCAAAAAGAAAAAAGGTACAACCAACGAAACCCAACCAATCGATTTGTGCGCATTAGCAGTAAATCTAGGTTGTTCGTTCGTCGCCAGGTCATTTAGTGGATCCAAAAAGCAATTGACTGCAATTATCAAGGCTGCGCTGTCTCACAAAGGATTCGCATTGATCGATGTCGTCAGCCCTTGTGTGACATTCAACAATAATGATGAATCACTTCGTTCATACGGATATGTGAAAGATCACCAAGCCGAACTTCATAGTGTCGGATATATTCCTCACTTTTCTCCACTCGAGCAAGTTGAGGTCCCCGCCGGGTCTTATCGCGATATAACTCTCCACGATGGTTCGACCATGAGACTGGAAACAATCTCGGATGAACACGATGTATCTGACGCAGTAGCTGCTCTTGCAGCCCTCCACAAGGCTGAATCCGAACAAAAACACGTCATGGGCTTGCTCTACTTCAATGGCGATAAACCATCCTTGGATGAGGATTTAGATCTCCATCACACCGCGATTACCGAATTGGGTCAAGACGACTTAAGGCCTTCGAGAGAAACCTTAGCAAAAGTAATCGATTCGCTTCGAAATTAGTCCGCTTAGAATTGCGGCCCATCATGGTGGGTTCTGGTCCCGCCGACCTCGGTTCAAATCCGAGAGAGACTATCTCGAAATGAATAATATTGTACACGAAAGAGACTATTCTTCTGATGAAGAACCTTCGAAAATATAAGCACACCGAGGGCATTTTGCAACCCCTCGGAAGTTGACTGGGAATCTAACCGATGCCTGACAACCAGGACAATTTTGTATCTGTCTTTGTTTGGTTACTTTGGGGGAAACCGTTCGCTCATCAGCCATCGCGTTAACATATTTCCAAGGGCGTACGATAATTACCAATCCGCCAATAAAT
>PSPR01000075.1 GCA_004195515.1 Methanobacteriota archaeon
ATGCAGAAGAGAGTCTAGTTGACCATTATGCGACAAATGTTGGTACTAAAGAATGGGCTGGAACGATGTGTCTTACCGAACCTCATGCAGGCACTGATCTTGGCATTATTCGCTCGAAAGCATTGCCTCAAGACGACGGTTCGTACCTTGTTTCAGGCACTAAGATTTTCATTAGTTTTGGAGATCACGATTTAACTAAAAATATCGTTCACATGGTTCTCGCAAAGGCTCCAGATTCTCCTGAAGGTACGAAAGGAATATCTTTGTTTTTAGTTCCTAAATACTTGCCTAAAGAATGGCAATCAGGAGGGGTTGGTGGACTATCTCAAGAATTGAGTAGTACTCGAAACGGTGTTACTTGTTCGGGTGTAGAAGAGAAGATGGGGATTCATGCATCGCCGACCTGTGTACTGAATTTCGACAATTCAGTTGGTTGGTTAGTTGGCGATTTAAACAATGGAATGGCATTGATGTTCGAGATGATGAACGGCGCACGTTTAGATTCTGGAATAATGGGTCTTTCTCTCGGCGAGGTCGCCTATCAGAACTCACTCGAGTGGGTTAGAGAACGTCGCCAAGGTCGAGATTTAAGAGGCGTTCAAGATCCTCAAGAGGTGGCAGATAATATTCTCGTTCACCCTGATGTCCGCCGAATGTTATTAATTTCAAAAGTTAACAACGAAGGTTGGAATTTGGGTCGCAACTCTTCTTGATCTGCTGAAAAGTGAAGATGAGAAAGAAAGAGACCGAGCCACAGCTCTCGTTGCTTTGTTGACTCCAATTGTCAAAGCACACTTCACAGATTTAGGTTGTGAAACGATCGATACGTGTATGCAAGTTATGGGTGGTGCTGGATATTGTACGGAATATGGAGTTGAACAATTCTATCGTGATGTCCGAATATCAAAAATTTGGGAGGGCACAAACGGAATTCAAGCACTCGACCTCGCCGGTCGCAAAATCACAGAAAATCTTGGCCGAAATCTACGTTATTTTATGTGGCCACTTGTGGAATTTGTTGAGGAAAACAGGGGTATAGAAGGCATGGAAGAATTCAACAAACCATTGCATCAAGGTGCGAAGGGCCTGCAACAACTAACATTGCTAATGATTACTGAAGGTATGGGTAATCCTCATTTCCTCGCTGCCGGAGCAACCGATTATTTGCGTTATTTCGCAAATGTCGCACTGGCTTACGTGTGGGCAAAGATGGCGAGAGTGTGCCTAGATAATCCTGATTCAATATTCCATCAAGCAAAATTAGCCAGTGCGCGAGTATTCTTCAAGCGAATATTCCCTGAGACAATTTCTTTAGCAGCATCGATACAATCTGGCCATAAACATCTGATGGAGTATCCAGCGGAGATGATGTGATGGCAGTTTCTCGACCTCATAGGCTAAAGCCGAGAGGTCGAAGAACACGGTCTCCAAAAGAGCCACGTCGTCGCGACAAAATCGTTCTGAGAGCCCGTCGTGCAGCTGCCTATGCGAAGACGCCAACGACTTGGACCCCAGATATCCCAACCGTCTTGACAATCGTATTTTTAATCGAGGCGGTTGCCATGATTGTATCTCCTCGCATTAGGGCTAGCCGTTTGGCTTTGGTTTTGATTGGCTCATCTGCCCCAATAGGTCTCTGGCTCTTTGTTTATTGGAAAATCTATCTTTCTGTTTTTACAACGCCCCAAAAAGATTCAACACCTATTACAGATGGTCGTTGGGAAAAATTTGATTTCCTTGGTTGGGGGGAAGAAAAAATGGTTGGACAATTACTAAGATCTGATCAATCAAGTAATGATTTACTGCTTTATTTACATGGATATGATTCGTCACTTGGGCGTGGCGAATCACGTTGCCAACACATTCAATCCTTTGGAATTAATATTATTGGGATGGATCAAAGGGGATTTGGAAACCAACAAGGGCGAATGGATTGGACGTTGTTGAAAGTAATTGCTGATGCTGAAGCTATCCTTGAAGCAGCCCCGCAGCAACTTGGTTTTACGCCTGAGAGGCTGTGGATATATGGCCACTCAATGGGGGGTTTCATCACCATCCGGCTCGCCAGCCATCAATCTGGATGGTGGGAACACGCTCTCAAAGGAATTATTCTTGAATCTCCGGTGTCATCATTTCCAAAAATTATTGATAATAAATTACCAGGAAAAATGGTCATGGCACGACCTTGGGTTCGACATGTTCTTCGTCGAGAATATGAACGAATTCACCCCGACCTCCCAGTTCGTTATGCAACTTCCGAACTACCTTATTGGGGAATTCCCGAAGTCCCAATTCTAGTTATTCAAGCCGCTGAGGATGAAATGCTCGGTCCGGCTCATTTTGATTTATTACTCGAGCATTTTGACAATGATGAAGTTGATTGTGAAATTTATATCATAGAGGATATGCCTCACACGTCGAAGGTTGATCAGCCAGAGAGAGCCAAAAGAGTTGGAGATTGGTTGGAGGCGATGCGATGAATATTCTGAGGCGTTTCAATAAATCGAGCAAAAGTGTTTGGAAACTGAAAGAAAAACCAAGTGATGAACAACTTTTGGAACTTTATGCATTGTATAAACAGGCGACTGATGGCGACGCTAGGGGTGTTGGCGATATTTCGGGACTCATCGCCATGGCAAAATACCGTTCTTGGAGAAAATTACGAGGAGTATCTACCGATGAAGCAATGGAGCGATATTGCACCCTTGTCGATTCATTGATGAACTCCGAGTCGTCTTCATTGATGGGGGCTTAACCGTTGACGATTGATCAGAGTAAGTTGGAACAAGAATATCGAGGTTTGCTGAAACCTCTTCGGTTCAGGTTGTTCACTCTGATTTCGATGCCTTCAGCCGCTTTCGTTGGCCTCAAAGTTGATGAGGTAAGCGAAGAATTTTGTCAAATCTCAGTCAAAGGCGGATGGCGTTCTCAAAACCCTTTCAAAACGATGTATTGGGCTGCACAAGGTATGGCAGCCGAACTTGCAACAGGTGCCACACCTTTTGCAATATCTAGAGCTTATTCAGGAAAAATACGTATGTTCGTTATAGGCACTGATGTCAAATTCGTCAAACGAGCAAAAGGCCGAATAAAATTTATTTGTGAAGATGCTGGAAAAGCCAAAGCAGCGATTGAAGAATCTGAAATTAGTGGCGACTCGATAAATTGTATAATGCACGCGAAAGGAATCGATTCTGAGGGGGACGTCGTTTCAGATTGGAAATTTGAATGGAACTTTCTTGCGATAAGAGGTGATTGATTGAGTTTTCAAAATGAATTTACAAAAGATGCCGGTATCGAATATCCAATTATTTGTGGTGCAATGTTTCCATGTTCGAACCCCGAGTTAGTTGCTGCCGCCTCCGAAGGAGGGGGCATTGCAATCATCCAGCCCGCTTCACTGACTTATGTGCATGATTGGGATTTTCGTGAGGGGGTTCGGCATATCCGAAGCCTAACTGATAAGCCGATAGGGTTCAATGCTCTAATAGAAAAGGGTTCAAAGAAATATATTGATCGAATGTCTCAATGGATAGACATTGCCTTGGAAGAAGATATCCGATTTTTTGTAACGTCTCTTGGTAAACCTGATTGGGTTTGTGAACGAGTTCACGCCAAAGGGGGTGTCGTCTATCATGACGTTACAAATAGAAAACATGCATTGAAAGGAATCGACTGTGGTATTGATGGCTTGATTTGTGTTAACAACAGAGCCGGAGGGCATCTCGGTGAGAAATCAGCTGCTGAACTCTATAAAGAATTACAAGATCTTGGCCTACCACTAATTTGTGCAGGTGGAGTTGGTAGTGAGAAGGAGTTAGCAGAAGTATTAGCCATCGGTTATGATGGTGTTCAAATGGGTACACGATTTATTGCAACTATAGAATGCACATCTCCTCAAGATTACAAAGATGCGATAGTCGAAGCAAAAGAGGAGGATATTGTTTGGACCAATCGTTTGACAGGTGTTCCAATATCTGTTATTCGCTCAAAACATTTCAAACAGAATAATTCTTGGTTAATGAGGCGTTTACTAACTGGACGTTTTCGACACACTGCTAGGCTTTTCTTGAATATTTTATCTTTATCTAAACTTCGGTCATTATCTAAGAAAAAAGGTGGTTCTGCTGCTAAGAAGAAACAATACTTCTCTGCCGGCAAGAGTGTTGAGACGGTCGATAATATTGAATCTGCGACAGTGATAATGCGCCGTCTGGGCGAATCATTAGATTCGACTGTTTAATTGCTGAGCATCAGAGATAACACCGAAGCCATATCGCTCCTCTAGAGCACGTGAAACCAATCTGAAATCTGAATCTCTAGTTGCGACTAAGATGCAACCAATTTCTTGAAGTGGCAATTTTGCCAATCCTGCTGCATCTTGCATGATTTCGATATCACCACTTTCTGGATAAATTTCCTTACCATTCAATTCAGTTCGGATTGGTGCTGAATTAGAACGCGCTCTCTTATATTGGTCAACCATTTCAAAAATCATCTCATGCTTTAACAAGAATTCTTCTAATTCCACATCATTTCGATTAGCTACTTCAATCGATTGATTCCAGGTGTTGAATGAATTCAAGATGATTTTTACCCTTTCTTTCAAGAATGCCGGAGTGACAATTTTATTCCATTCTTGGTGGTTGATGTAAACGCCTTCAAATAATTTTAGGACGGAGTCGGGAGTTTTTGTGCGATGTTTGAATTCTCCAATGGCTGAGGGAGGAATGGTAACGAAAACATCACTCTTACTTCTTCGAAGCAACATCATATGAAACGATCTTTCAACCGTCCAATCTAAAGATCCATATTGGTCGCTTGAAATTTCTCTGAGTAAATCATCTTTCAAAGCATTGATCAACACATTCGTATCGATTAAAATAAGCGGTTTTAGACCTAAATGGTGCAAAGTTCTCCGATCTTTTACTGGAATACTATTGCTGTGACTTCCGAAAACAGCACGCTGTGTATCTCTTAATCGTCGAACGCCCAAATCATCAAAAAATCCAGTTTCGATCGCTTCTTCGAACCTTCGAATTCCACGTAGTGGTTTTTTCTCAGCGATTTGCCCACCGAGCAAAGTCAGTTCGAAGATATCTTTTTTATCATGCAATTCGAAATGGAATCTTCGCTCT
>PSPR01000013.1 GCA_004195515.1 Methanobacteriota archaeon
CATTCTCCAGTTACGAGATGGTATCCTCCGCGACTGTAATTCCCGACATCATGTGAGGGGCTGTGGGCTGGATTGAATGGCTCATCGAGACTATCAAATTCTTCAACCAAAGTCTCGACTCCAGACCAAGATACTATTGCCGGAGCCAGCAAAGACAGCAGATAAAATGCCAGTCCAAAAATAGTAACCATGCGCATTCTATCAGCGCTCATAAATCCTGATGTTGAGCCTGAAATATAAATCTATCTCCAGCGATGAAAACCAACAAGAAAATAGCCTTGCTAAGAGTTCGATAGCGTCCTCATTCATTCCTGCTTTTGCTGACTCTAATGCCGCACTCGATGCTTTTACTATCACTTATAATGGACCAATTTATTCAGGTTTAGTGTTGATGAGTAATCTAATCTGCCGGGAGAAAGTTCATTATCGAGATTAGCCAAAGTTGAGCCATGAGCAAGGCCACCCCCCTCCTGATAGCCCTATTGCTGATGACAACCGCAATCGCTGGTTGCTTCGATCAAAGTTGAAGCGCCGGTTGAGAAAACTCCAGTCTCTTATGATAATGTAGCCGATATTACCGCGCATAAAATCGAAGCAAAAAAATCGGCATTTACTAAAGTTCAAGACTCTTGATACGCGGTTATTGCGCTTGGCTGAATCAAGCCAAAGTTGTGAGAATCTTCAGAGGCGAGCGGATCTGGATTATCACCTTGAACAAAAATCCCTTCGGCTCTTATTTCTTTAATTCTTTTCAGACAAATTACTTTTGGTTTAAATGGGTGAAAAAATGCAATCAGGTCAGATTTTTTTAGCTCTTGGCCGTTGAATTCTGTAAAATCAACAATCGATCCATCAGACCAAGTTGGCCACATTGAATCGCCTTTGACGATCACTTTCACGATGCGCGAATCCATGGGACTTCACGGCCTTTGATCGCCCAAAATAAATTGTGAATGTTTTCGATTGCATCCATTAATTCCTGTGCGTGAGTTGGTGAGACCTCGACCTTACATGCCGAGCAAAGTTTTGCTGCCTGCCAGAAGGTATTGTGAATTCCGGGGTTGGTTTCCAAATGAACCGGCTTGAAGAAATCGGTCCACAGAACCAATAATTCACTCTTGCACTTGTGTGCTTCCTCTTCCTTGATGGCTGCATATCGACTCATTGTGTTGATATAAGCAGCCATTGCTGGCCCGTCATCGGTAGACGGGCAGGTTAAAGCGACCATTTTATTGGTCATGGATTGTACAGCTTCACCTGCGATGCGAGCACTAGCAGGGTCATACACTCCGCATGGTCCATCACAGTGGGCTTCGGCGACGATAATTTTGGTTTTTTCACTCATCGGTTTAATCTCCATTAACCATGCGACAATGGCGGCATCATATCAAGGTGTGCGTCGTTTAAGATTGTTGACGACATGGCCTTTAGTCAAGGCAGAGTCCCACAATGGTTATGTGTGTCGGGAAGGTCGGTTGACATACAGGTGATTCTTATGAAGGCTCTGCGACGTTCCATGTTCTTGCTGGCACTCTATCTTACAAGCATGCTTCTAGTTGCTACCCCTGCTGCAGCACAAGTTTCCGTACCAGCGGTTGATTTGTCGTGTAGCACAGTTTATGCATCGGGTTCTATCGAGATTGATGTATATCCTGGTGCAGCACTTTCCGGCTATGCTAATTGCCGTGTTGCAAACCCAACCACTTATATCGAGCGCATTCAAATTCAAGTGGTTGCAGATGGATTATCGGTTGCAGGAGCAGGAACAGTCACCGTCGGTGGAAACTCCGAAACAGATGTTCAAGTCACTATCCGTGCTAACCCCCGAATGCAGATGGGAAGTCAGCAACTCAAGGTTACTGCAACAGTAATCGAAGCAAACGGTGCAACTCCACCAAATAATGCTGAGTCGCAATATACCATGATTATCGCTATCATGCAATTCAGTCGTCTTCAGGTTGAGGCTACAGAGTCTTTCTTACAACTAGGTCCTCGAACCGATCACAACTTTGAGTTCAAGGTCTTTAACCAAGGCAATTGGGCTGACAAGTTCAAGGTTGGAGTCACCGATAACTCTCGAGACAAATTAGAAGAAAATGGATTCACGATATCTATCCCAATGGTTTCGGTTGAAATCGAAGTAGGCAACGTGCCTCAGAAAGTTCGTATTATGGTTCGAACTCCAAAGAATCAGGGTTGGACAGATGAATACCACACCTTGGAATTTACGGCTGAATCTGAATTTTCTTGCCGGCACGAAAAGAGTGGATGTAATTCCCAAACTCAGATGGTCACCATCTATGTCCGTGGTATTTATCTACCAGGATTCGAGATCATCCCATCTTTATCCATGCTTGGATTAGCAGCAGCAGTCCTCGCTCGTCGAAACCTCGACGATGAAGAGGAATTGGAGTTGCGTGAAGCGGCTCCCGGCCTGTGACGTTAAATTACAAATATGGACCTTCAACCCCTCAAAGAGGGGTTGGGTTGATAACATAGCGATGCACATCGCAAATTGCTCAAAGAGCAGGTGATTGAAATGGGTGGACTACTCGACAAGGCAGAAAAAGTCGCAGAAGCTGTGGATGCAACTCTAGATTTGGAAGTGAATTCAAATCACAAAGAAGCGATGATTTCTGATGAAGGCATGAAAGGTGCACTATTTCAAATCGCAGGATCTATTGGTTTATTGGTAATTCTGGGTCTGATATTCTACTTCAAATATGTGAATTGGTACCTCTTTGGAGTTTCACTAATTGTGAGTTGGGCCGTTTTCAATGCTCAAGAATTAATTGAAAAGAATTTCAACCCCACCAAATTGATTGCAACCGCAGTTGGTTGGCTTGTATTATCGATGGCGGTAATGGGTGGAAGTTTCTTTATTGGTGCTGCAGGCGGAGTAAAAATCACCGAGATTACTTTCGATGAAGATGATGACCAACTTCGAATTACCGTTTACGGCAGTTCTGGAGATGACTTCCATTTAGAAGTTGTAAAAGAAGGAACTACTCTATGTTCTGATGATGGCTCAATCGGCATGGATAAAACCACAATTTCATTCCCAATAGCCGATTGTTGGGATGGTAATGCGTTCGATGAATCGGGCGATGATGTTATCGAATATCTTGCCGTTGTGAGTTCTGGCTCTGACGTGGACTCATATAAGGTGCCTCCAGCCATCATGTCTAGAGAGATTACAGGTGCTTTGGTAAAAGTAGTCGAGCTAACCTCGACTACCGATAATGTTGAGTACGATGGTCTTCAGGTCGATATGATTCTAGGAATTGATTCTGAAACCAATACCTACATCTTTGGCAATGGTGCTTATGGTGGTTCAGAACCTTTGTTGATCAAGGCTGATTGGTCAGCAACTATCGAAGTTCTATATGGTGGAGACACCGTTTATACCTACTCGAAAATAACTTCAAATGAAGGATTAGCGAGTGGAGTTGGCGAATTCGATTTAGGTTGGGTTCAGATCACATCGAATTCAGGCGGAAACTTAGATAGGTCTCATTTCTACCAAGATGACGGTTGTTATACCTTCAAGATCTCCGTCAAGAATGAAATCACTGGTCAAACATTGGTCGATGACCGTAGTCAATTGGAATTATTCTGGGACGATAACGAAGCCGATGACGATTCCGCCAATGATCAAAGTGCTCAAAACTGTTGATTAATTTGTTGTATTTTCATCGATTGTACTCAGTAAATTGATCATTAAATTTTGATTTTGAATCATCTGATTTGATTTTCCATCAATTGAATCCAATTTGTCATTCATCGAATCCAATTTGTTATTCATCATATCCAATTTGTTATTCATCAGATCCAATTTGTTATTCATCAGATCCAATTTGTTATCCATAACCTCCAATTTGTCCAATATTTTTATTAGAACTGTATTGATTCTATCCAATGAAATTGTCATCCGGTCTAGACCATCACCCATCCGGTCTAAAGCATCACCCATCCGGTCGAGTTTATCCAAGGCGAGGTCGAACCGATCGGCCTCGCCCTCAATCGAATTTGGCACCCTGCACATTGGCATCGGCAGGCCTCCCCTTACTACTAGAGCATCCTTCACTTTTATTTTTACACCGAGTTCATTCATAAGTTTGGTGGTGACCTCGATGAAAGTGGTCATTGAATTATTAGAACCACTAATCACAGTTTTCACAAGTTTTCCGTCGGTTTGGTCATTGAAAATCAATCCTTCTAGACCACTTTGGTTCGCTATTTTTATTATTTTCCTTCTGAATCCCTTCATCTGGACTTCACCAATAAGGTGAATCGATTTGCTGACCCAATCCATTTCAATTGTTGCTTGCATACCTCATTAAATTTGTAGGCAAAGCAACTACATGTTTCCGGTGACCCCATGAACAAAAGTGAAAGTAAAACAGAACATCAGTACTAAAGTACTGGATTCTAAGCAAAGGTGAATGTGAAAATTAATTGATGGAGCCAATGTCTTCATCCTCAACTTCAACTTCGACTTCATCATTTTCTTTGTGAGCCTTATTTCTGCTGGAGATAAAGAAGAGAATACCTCCAATCGCTAAACCGATGAAAATGGGTACAGTTAGATTAGCACCATCTTCTTCTGCATCTGCCCAAACAACGGTATTTGAGGTGGCAAATGATCCAGATCCAACATTGATGCCTTCGAATGAATCAGGGATATAAACGCCGCACTCGAGGGTTTTTGACCCTTCATATGCTTCATCCCAATTAATTGGAACCTCGACGGTTTCACCGGCTTCAATCAAGGTCTTTACAGTTAATCCGATGTTGACATCTTCGCCACCACTAGTGCATTCTAGGAAAATATTTGCAGAAGCAGAGCCGCTATTTTCTATGCTAACCATTACTCCAAGACGCTTATTTGTAACCGCATTAGAATCGCTTTCCACAATCGATAAAACCTCAATCATTGGAAGATCTATTTCAACATCGAAATGATTGGTGAGTGGAATTGATTCTACAGTAATGGAATAATCTCCCCAGGTATTGGAAATTGTAGCGACACCACTTGCTGATTCGGTATGGAGATCTCCATTTCCATCTTGCCAGCGAACCAAACGGCTTCGCTCGGTTGGTCCAATTATGATGATATTATCTGTACATTCTGCAGAGGTTTGTTGAACATAGGAGCAATCACCGAGGCTTCCTAATTCAATTGAGTCATAGCCAATGTCTGTTGGGCTGAATGTGATATTAGACGATTGTACTCCGACGGTTCTAGAGGTCAATATATTGATCCAATTATCGATAAAGTCACCAGTACCATTCGAATTGATCCAGGTGATACTAGCATCGTCCCAGACGATTATATCTTCATCGGTTAGAGAGCCAGAAAGACTACTTCCACTAATGATGAGAGCTCCGGTCACATCGATTGGCCCGGTTCCTTCAAGGGTTGAATCTATGATTGAACAATTTGCTGAACAATCGATGCTTGGCCCAATAACTATTGCTGAATTAATTGTTAGTTGGCCATTATTAACGATGGACCATGCTTGGGAATCATATTCAGTTACGACAGATAATCCATCGCCGTCCAAGTCTTCGGGTTGAAGTATGAACGGTGTATTGCCTTGAGGTGAAACTTGAATATCATCGATTGCTACAACTTGGAAGGTTAGATGGAAGACCGAAATCACGATATTTGCTTGTTCGAGGCTACCATTCCAATCGAATACATCTCCGGTCCAGTTTTCAAAGGTTTGATTTTCAATCGTGAAGGTAAGAGGATAAATTACTTCATCGTGGAAATTTAAGCGAATTGTTCCCGTTGGCCCAGCATTGTTTACTGGTATGATGATATTTGACCAACCAGCCAAAACCAATTTGGATGGTGCTATCGTGCTGAGATTTCCAGAAATAATTAATTCAGCGCCGTCCTCGATGACAAATGATGCATTGTCATCGACGATATAATCGCCGGAAATGGTCAAGGTCGATCCGGTTTTCACGGTCGTCAGGCCAGAGATATTTCCACTATCGGACCACTCATCATCAGAATCGATATCTGCAGCAGAAACCCCGATGAGGCTGCCCAAAACTAAGAAGGTTAGGAAAAAAGCGCTTCGCATGATTACCTTGTGGGGGCCACTTGCAAATGAATTCACCCCTATGGGGTGTAATAATCAATATGGAACGTCTTTCCAACCGATTTTGTAACCGATCAAATTGAATGAGCGGTGCAAAATAGGTGTAATACCGATTAACAACGCCATCGGTAACAATAGTGTTCGGTCGCCGTGAGCGGCGCTGGTCAAGAAAATTTGACCGAAAACGAAGACTGAAATTGCGAAAGGTAAAGTGTCTAATAGTGGGGCCTTTGATGATACATCGCCTTCACGCTTCATACCTTTTCGGCGCTTGAAAAAAGAACCGGTCGAATCCCCGACCAAGCTGGTAAAACCGAGGAATGTGCCGAGGAAAAATGCATTTGCAGTCCAACCGCTGGCACCTTCGGTTGGTGAGATAAAAATCCAAGTTGCAGGAATCATTGTCATCAATGCACAAAGAAGACCAGATGTTAGTGAACCACCAACCAATCCGTTCCAGGTCTTACCGTCGCCTAGAATTCGGTTACCATCCTTGTGGACGCGACCGCCATCGATAGGCCATGGACCATATCCGGTTTTGGGCAACCATTTGCCCCACATCATCGCAAAGGTGTTAACCAAAAAGCCGGGGAGGTAAATCCAGAGGCAAAATAACATCAACTCAAAGGTGTTACCCTCGTACATAATTCAGGGTCGGGCTGGTCAAGCCCTTGAACCCTCTTAGCAAATTAACTGCGAAGATACCTTATTTGCTTGGTCGGCTTGGCAACCGATATGGCTGGTATGACTGTTTTGGTTGTCGGCGGTGGCGGTAGAGAGCACGCACTTTGTTTGGGCTTGGCAGATAGCCAAAGTATCGGAGAGATTCATTGTGCTCCTGGCAATGCTGGAACCGCACAATTAGCGACCAATCATGTCTTTACTGATACAACCGATCTTGTACATCTCGCCTTTCAATTAGATGTTGATTTCGTTGTCGCAGGTCCTGAGGCACCGCTATGCGAAGGCCTAGCCGATCTATTGGCAAAAATGGATATCCCGTGCTTTGGCCCGGTCGCAGCGCTTGCTCGATTAGAAGGTAGCAAATTACATGCCAAGCAAGTGATGGCTGCCAATAATGTTCCAACAGCAGATTTTCACATATTGAACAAAGACAGCGATATAGGCGCAGCACTCGATGATTTTTCGGGAAATCCTTGGGTTGTAAAGCGAGATGTCTTAGCTGGTGGTAAAGGGGTTGTAGTCACTTCCAAAAGAGGAGAGGCTATGGACTTCATTTCGGATTCAATCAATAAAGATGGCCGGGTTTTACTAGAAGATTTCTTACCAGGCCAAGAGACTAGTCTACTTGTTATCATGGATGGGTCAAGTTATGTTTGCTTGCCGGCAAGTCAAGACCACAAACGTGAATTTGAAGGTGATAAAGGTCGCAATACCGGTGGGATGGGAGCATATGCTCCGGCGCCATGTTATACTCAAGAAGTCCAAGAAAAGGCCCTTCAAAGAATTGTTAAACCTATGCACGCAGCCCTTAGTGCAAAACGAGTTCCTTACCGTGGCGTCCTATATATCGGCTTGATGATCGATGAGAATAACGACCCTTATGTGGTTGAATTCAATGTCAGATTTGGCGATCCCGAATGCCAAATCACAATTCCGTTAATCTCTAGTGATCTCGGTGAATTACTATTTTCTGCAGCCATTGATGAATTGAAAAACATCGCTGTAAAATTCCACGATAAGCATGCACTAACAGTAGTATTGGCCGCAGAAAATTATCCTGGGCCAGTCGAAAAGGGTCGCCCGATTACAATTGGTAATCATGAGGTTGAACACTCATGGGTGAACCATGCCGGTACAAAAATGTCTGAAGATGGTTTAATCTCAAATGGTGGTCGGGTATTAGCTGCGACCGGGATGGGGGATTCTCTTCAAGAGGCTGCAAAGAAGGCTTACGATTTGATTGAAAAAATCAATCTCAAAGGGTCTCATTACAGGCGAGATATCGGACATCGGGCACTTTGAGAGAAAATTTTTGTTCTCAGAAATATGGTGACATCCACACAGCGTCGCGTGAAAACATCGATTGGCCGACGCTCCCGGCTGGGCTTGACTTTAAGAAAACATCAAATCTCTCGATTGTAAATTTTTCAATAAATGCTACTCAGTGTGCCTTTTATTCCAACAACTCTATTATTGATTGCCAATTGATTGTAGGGAACCAATAAAAAGGGGTCACAAGTGGCCGAGACGCTCTCAGCCTTATGGCTGCACATTGACAAAATGAGGGAACAAGAATGTCAAACGAAAATGGCGACGAAAAAGCAGTGCCTAAAGCAATGCTAGGGTGGCTCATAGCCCCCCTTGCAGTGTTGGTTGCACTAACAGTAAATTATGGTCTAGGTTTCGGCTTAGATCTCAACATGGAAACAATGACCCCGTACGCGGCGCTAGCATTAGCAGCAGCACTCGGAATGGCACCACGTGTCTTACGAGAACAGGGTATCATCGACAACGTCAACAATCAAGTACAATCCCTCCTCGTCCTTGTAATATCTCTTGCCGCTAGCGAAGGTATCGCTATGTTCAGCGGATCAAATCTGATAGGATTACTATTCTTCATCACTATGTTTGGAGGATATATCCTCGATAACCATGGTCGATTCGAATGGAATACCGTATTGATTTTCAATATGGTTGGATTCATGTCTGCTTTAGCAGCAGCAGGATATTTCATAGCAAACCAATCCTTTGAGTTCAGTATCGAAGGTCAAACCTATGACCGAACATCTGCATGGCAAGAAGCGATTGGATTCATCTTCTTCAATGTCTGGACAGTAATCACCGTCCTCGGTATGCTCGCTGCAGTTCTTCTGCGCGGCCTTGTTGGCCCAGAAAGCGAAAAAGGCTGGTTTTCATACATACCATCTTCCGATGGTCTATGGAACCGTGCAACATTGCCATTACAAATCGCTTTGGCGGTTTGGGCAATGTCCCATGTCGCAGTATTGGCTTACTTCAACAGTCTTGGCGATTTGGATATCTTAGCGATATGGTCCGAAGAAGCTTATCATGGCTACATTGGATTCTGGCCGGCAGCATTGACTGGTGTAGTTGCACTAATCTGTGCTTGGATGGCAGCGGAGCGCTGGTTTACCCGTGCTTTGTTTATCGGTTCAATGTGGGGCTTATACATCATCTCTTCACTATATGAGACCGGGCATTGGTCCTCTGAAACCTTCGAGGAATCTTGGGCTGTTTGGTATTGGTTTGGAATTTCATTCCTGCTTTCGGTCATCATTTATTGGTTCGCAACCCACGAACGATACGGTGGCTGGGTGAATCGTGAATCTCACGAACCTAGCCAAGCCCGTGTATTCTGGTCCAATCATTGGGCTGGTTTGATGACCGGACTTGCGTTCTTAGTTGCTCTTGTTATCAGGGTTCAATGGTACTTAGTACCATCAATGAACTCTTATGGTCTCAATGATTTCGATCTAACCGGTGGTTCTGACCCTTGGTACATGAAGCGAGTTGTCGATTATATTATCGCTGAACACGCTCACCTAATCTTTGACGCAGACCGAAATTACCCGGTCGGTGGAATCAACCCACGTCCGCCATTATTTACCTGGTCTTTGGCCTTGGTTGCAATGTTTATCGCACCAATAATGGGTGTGGCTACAACCGAAGCGGTATGGTGGTCTATGCTCGCTATGCCTGCGGTCTTCGGTGCTCTAACCGTTTTCCCAATGGCAGGAATCGCAAAGGACAACTTCGGCAAAGGCGCAGGAGTAATCGCAGCATGGCTTATCGTATTCATGCCTACCCACGTCCAAAAATCGACTTGGGGTATGGCTGACCACGATGCTTTCGTCTTGCTCTTCTTGACTGCAGCGTTCATGTTCTACCTACGTGCTGTTAAGGCCGGTGGCGATGACCGCTTGATGCGAAAAACCAATGCAAGCCCAAGTGGAATCTTGACCGCGATTGGAATCGTGATGAAAGAACGCCGTTTGGCTAGCGCAAATGCGATCGCCGCTGGTGTTTGTTTTGCAATCGTCGCTTTGGGTTGGAAAGGATTCGTCTACGGGCCGGCTATCATCTTCTTAGCATACTTCGTACAAGTTGCAATGAATATGTTCCGCCGCAAGGATAGTACTATTCTCACAACCCTTAACCTATTGATGATTGGAACCATCTTCCTGATGGTTCTACCATTCTATGGCCACCCACAATTGGACCTGATTCTTAATTCGACTGGTCTTCAACCGCTCTTGTTCATCTTCGGATTTACATTAGCTATCGGTTGGATCACAACTGGATTCCGTGACAAGCCTTGGTTGCTAGTCCTAGGTTCTCTGGTCACAGGCGGAATCTTATTCTTCGTTCTATTGTATGTCCTTCAACAATTGGATATCTCCAATGCATGGGAAGTTTTGACCACAGGTTCTGGTTATTTCACCAAGAACAAGATTTTTGGAACGATCGCTGAGGCGAGTGCTCCAAGTCGTGGACAACTCTTTGCTTCGTTCGGACCAATAGTGTTCGTACTTGCAATCGTAATGGGTATCCTTGCGATTTGGGATGGCATAATGAAGAAGCAACAGACCAAACTTATTCTTGGAATGTGGGTCCTCGTCGCAGCATACATGGCTTGGTCCGCTGGAAGATTCCTCTTCAATGCAGCACCAGCAATGGCTGTCATGAGTTCTTGGGGAATCGTCACTCTATGGAGAGCGTCCGGTGCTTCCAAGATGGCTCGCGAGTGGAGGCGAATGGGAATTCGCACTCCCGGTGACAGAATTTCCAACGCTCGAAAAGCGGTTTGGAAAACCCCACAATTTTCTGCAATCTTCTTGGTTCTTATCATGATTGCATCTCAACATGCAACCTATGGAATCGATGCAGCAATGCCTTCAACCGGTCAAACCGAGTCTGAAATGGATGCAACAATCTATAATATCATGCCGGAAATACTCCGCTGGAATGAATTGGGCTTCTCGCTCTTGAACGATGAAGCATATGACGAAGAAGGAAACTCTCGTTGGTTCTTAGGCTCTTTCGGGTCCGGTTTCAATGACCAAGGCTGGAATCTGGCTTATGATTGGCTAGCTCATCAAGACACCGACCAATCATATTCAGACCGCCCTGCGTTCGTATCTTGGTGGGATTACGGTTTCCAAGCTCTTGAGTCCGGAGACCACCCGTCGGTCTCAGATAACTTCCAGTCTGGTATTCCTGCAACTGGAAATATGTTATTGGCTCGTAACCAAGACGATTTGGTAGCAATGTTCGTCTGGAGATTATCCGAAGCAGATCTGAAGATCAGCGAAATGAACGATGGCGAAAGGATTCACAGTAATTCATTCGAACAAACTCTTGAAAAGCACCTAAGCAGTGTTCAAGTTGCTGAATTCAACGAACTTCAGATCGCTTTGGACAAATCAGATGTCACCGACAGAGTATTCAGTGTTACTCAAGCCAATCGTGAAATCGTCTTGGCTGAAGGATATAGTCTCTCAAATGGAATGGTAGATTCTAATGGCGACCTTTTATTCAAGGTTTACAATAGTGGTATTGTGGTTCCTTGTGAACCGGAAAATGAAAATGATTCGACCTCTTGTAATGGAGATGCATTCACCTCATTCAGTATTGCGAATTCAACCTTCAACAGCCACATTCGTTCTGCAGGGGATACCGAATTCAATTCTACCCATTACATCGTTGGAGATTATTGGTATACCGCCGACCTAGTCGATGAATTCGATTCGGTCAGTACAAAGATTCACCGAGCAAATGCCGGAATCGCATTGATCACTCAATTGTTAACAAGTTCATTGAGTTCTGATGAAATTCACGACCTCTATGCCGATTTGATGGACAATAGGGTTTACACCGTCCAAGATTACGATGGCGGTCCAGGTGAAATGATTACCAGAGACCACGAAATTCGTTACTTTGCAGTCGATAACCGTCTTTACCCTCGTGGTGGCAGATACAACTCCGAATATTCTGGTGGAAACCCATCCGGAATTTTCGGAGCACCTACCATCCTTTCCGGTCAGGACTTCGCAACTTTCATGGATGAGGTTTACGAGACCAGTCGTGGAGATTTCAGAGATGAGATGACCCGCGATGAATTCAATGAAGAAGCACGAAAGGACGTCATTAACCAACAAGCAGGTTCCGATGTAGAACCTTTGAACCTTGACGATGTACGAATAGACCATACATCTGCCTTCTTTGACACCATGCTCGCAAGAGCATATGTTGGATATGGCGCAGATGACTTAGGATTCAATTCCTTTGAACAACCTGGTCAGCACTTCCAGCAATCCGGAACTCCCAATTCAATGATGACCAATGCAGTTCCAATGCCTGGTGCAATGATGAATCGCTTCGTTATCGCAAATTGGTATGACTCAGAAGATCAATCTAAGAGTATTCCACAAGCTAATACATATGTGAAGATTCTAAAGTACTATCCTGGTTTAGAGATTGAAGGTTCGGTTGCAATGACCGATGGCCAAGGTCTACCTAATGTCAGAATTCTAATCGAGAGAGACGCATTCTCCGGTGAGGATTCAACTGACTTGGACCAAGATACTTACTGGATTCCAATCGGATATACCGATGCTGATGAGAATGGTGAATGGTCATATACCGTACCAGCTGGCCGAATCCGTGTTTCTGCATTCGCAGGAGTATTCGATGATGTTAATGCGAAAGACTCATTCAAACTCGGTGAATATACCGAGGGATTAGGAGATTTAACCATTCCTTATAATGACGACCGCCAACCAAATCTAATCACCGCATTATTGGGAAGGGTTGCAAATATGTCTTGGATGGGTGAACAAACCAACAATATTACCGGAGATATGGCTGATAGAGTCAGCAATTTTGAAGGTAACTTCGACATTGAAGTCAAATCGAGTGGAATATCTGGAACCGTTTCATGGTCTGGACATTCCAACTTCGATGGTGAACCATTGGAAAATACCACTTTCATCTTACGTAATATTTGGTCTTTAACAGATAACTACACCATCTCCACAACTTCAGGATCTTTTACATCTGACGAATTTAGAATCGTTGGACCAGGAGAAGGAGAGGTACTCTTTGATGGAGAAGGAACATTCGACACTCAAGGATCGATGGGGCTGGTCAGAGGATTCACAGGAAATTTCACTCGTGAAATCTCTTCGGGCCGTACCTATACATCTGAAGGATCCTGGACCGGAGTTGGTGAATTGGTTGGAACATTGTATGATTATACTGCACCTGATTGTAATCAATCAGAAGCAGAGGATGGGGAGATGATGGATGATATGCCAACATTCCAGAATGAGACCGACGTCACCATATTACACGATGCTTGTTTGATGGTTGGAGAGACCGATAAATATCTCTTCATCAGTCCTATCAATGCTAGCGGTCGAGTAACTGCGATTTCAACGGTGACATTGGTCAAGCAATTGGTCAGTGAAACATTCGAAGGTACCGGTGTTTTCGTCGGTGAAGGGACTGTTAGTGGAACTGGATTATTCTCTGGTGCTGGAACATTCTCAGGCGAGATGGTTAAGCCCGGTTCATTCTATCAAAGCGGATTGGTCCCTGGTATTTACAATATGATTGCCCAATTACCAAACGGTAAGGAAGTGCTTTTGCCAGACCCTGTCGAGGTTGAATTGCAACCAAAGACCAATTTGGAAATGACAATGCCTGGTTCTATCTTCAATGATACCCTTTACTCTGATACACTAACCGATGGGGAACCTACTCCAATGCCTGGAGTTATTGTCGAAATTCTCGATATGGAATTAGGCGAGGATTCGGTAATTTCAATCGAAACCGATGAAGGTGGAAACATTTCATACGGTCCTATATCTCGTGGCGATTATATCTGGAGAGTCGATGCAGATGGTGATGGCTGGTACGAAAGAGAGGTTCCATTCTTTGTGTTTGATGAATCGACCAATGTAACCTTCGAATTTTCAATACCTACAAAGAGAGATGTAACAATTACACTAGGGCAAGGAGATTCTAGCCTAGATTTGGCAAACCGCACAGTTTACTTCACCAATGTATTATCTTCAGATCTAAACCCAATGGTTGTAAATGCCACATCGAATGAAACCGGTATAGTATTTGCAGAATTGGACATGGGTGATTGGATAGTATCGGATGAATTTGATGAAGATTATGTCTTATGGGAAGAATTAGTGATTCGAGATACCGACCAAAACATTAGCATGGATTATGCGATTAGTGTATGGTTCAATGGTACCGTATATGCTGTTCCAACTGGATTGATGGATGCAGAAGATATTAATTCGCCTTCCGATATCCCATCTGAAAGTTTGGAACCTGCTAGTATCGTTACTGTAGAAGCTCGTTCTGGCTCAATTCTCTTGAGTAATAGAAGCGATTCATCTGGCAATTATTCATTGCGATTACCAGCTGGTAGAACCTTCCATCTAACCGTAGAAAGTTTCTTCAGCAGTGAAACATATACTGGTGGAATGACCTTTGATGATGCTGAAGCAGTAGAGGATTACACAATATACATCCAAGAAGCAAAACTAGTTCGTGGAAAGGTTTGGCTTAACTCAGCCACCGAAAACGCAACCGATTGGGGTGAAGGTGTTCCTGGTTCTGAAGAAACAGAAGTTATTGCAACCTCTGTCGATGGATTGGAATGGCGAACCGAATTGACTGGTCTCGGCGATTTCTCATTACATCTACAATATGGCAATTGGACTTTTAGCGTTTCAAACGATATGATGAAGGTTGAGCCTGTAATAATCGAGACTGAAAATATGAGTGAAGAAATCGCATTAATTGCAATGCCGGACCCAGTATCCTTGACCATTTACATGTTCTTGGACAGTTCAGAAGATGGTGTACGTGAAAACGGAACCGCAATTTACCCTTCGTTCAATCTGGTCCCAGCCGGTGAATTCGGAACTCAAATTAATATCACTTCTGATGATTACGATCAATTAAACGGCTCTATCACTTTGGAAGTAGATGTTGGAGATTATACTTTCTCGATTACTGAAGATGATGCTAGAGATGAAAATGCAAGCGATTACCGATTGCGATATAACTTTGCGCCAGGATTAGAATTGGGTCTGTCGAATGAAGGAGAACCCATCGAAATCGCCTTTGATCCAATGTACTTGGTAAGTGGTGAAATCGATATGGAAAGTGGGTTCGATATGGTCAATTCAACCATTTGGCTCACTAGTGTCGATAGTGAAGACTTTGTCTCAATGACTACCGATGAGAATGGAACCTTTGCTGCATATATCGCTCAAGGCGATTGGTATGTTGAGGTTGCACCTTACGAAGCGGATAGCAATGAAACAGAGATTTTCCGCGGCCTTTTAAGCGTGGATTCAAACTCGACAAACCGAAGTGACCTTTCGTGGCAAACCCAGACTGCAATGCTAGTCGTATTCCAACTACAAGAAGGATTGACAGAAGTAAACCTCACCACAACTAGAGTTACAGCAGTTAGCCTTGATGGTCTAGGAAATGTAAGTCTAGGTCCTTCCGATAACGATGGAATGATTTCAGAGGTACTGATGCCAGGTTCTTGGACTATGAGCATTAATCGCACCGATAATCTAGAGCGATGGGTCCTTGAAGAAGGAACTCATAACTCAGATGATGAAATAATAAACGGCTCTTGGTCTCCAAGTGTCGTTTCAGTTGACAAATGGGTGATGGTCGGAGGAAAGGTCTTCTGGGACCTAAACGCTGACGAAATTCCAAGTATAGGCGAAGGAATCCTGAATGCTACCGTTCTAATCAACGGCGGTACAATCGATGAAAACTTGACCACCGATGAAGAAGGTGTATGGAGTCTATTCGTACCTATCCGTACCAATTATACCGTTGATGCAAACAAACTCGGATTTGGGAATCAATCCTACATGATGGATAACGAATCTGTCTACATGGTAAATGATACTCACGAAAGCCGAGATATTATGCTCAGCGCCGGTTTGGTTTCAGTAACTGGTAATGTAACCGACATCGCAGACCTAGGTCGGCTTGAGGGTGCAACTATAACCTTGATTCCTGTTGTAGGAATCGAGCGTGACTCAATCACAATGTCTACATCTTACGATAATGAAACCCTTTCTTGGAGCGCAGATATCGAACCGGGTCAATGGATTGTTATGGTCATCGGAACCGATGCTGATGAAAACGGCGGTGGAGTTGCAGTTGGCTTACTCAACGCATCTGTACAAGATGGTGCGAGCATTGACCTGGATATGGCAATGGGTGGTCGAGTCTCGATTACAACTGCTTGGACTACTTTTGATGGTGTTGCTAAACACGCTGGAGATGCTGAAGATGCAAGAATTTCAATAGATCTTGGTGATGAGATGGAATGGTATGCTGATGTTGATGACGCTGGAAAATTGGATTTAGTCCTACCTTCTGGTACTGTTGATCTGAGTAGCGAATTCAGTACTGTTCAACATGACATGGAATTAAATATGGAATATACCGCTGGAATTCAAGTAAATAACGAAGTTGGTTTGGATTCCCGTGAGATGGCGTTTGACCGTCGTGAAAACTCAGATTTGACAATTGAGATTGTTTCGATCAATGGAGATAGTGCAATTTTCGACGAATCAGATTTAACAGAGATGAGTGCAATAAGCGCTGATGATAATAGTTATACCACAATTGAGATGACACTTAATTTGCAATATGACGGTACTGAAATCGAAGATACTTTCACAGTAGTTGGGTCAATAACAGTTGCACAAGATTCTGCTGATTGGCAGGTTGTTTTCAAGAATTCAACTGGCGAATGGGTCCAATCAACCATGATTACAATGGGTGTTGGTGATGATAATGCTTCGGATAATCATATATTATCTACCTCTGTAGATGTTAGAATAATAATGCCATTGCAAAACGAAAGCCGTTCATACGATGATGGTCATGCTGTAAACATGAAATTCTCGACCGAATACGGTGAATCAGAATTAAGCGTAAGAGTGAACATTCCACAGGTACATTCGATATCGATGACTGCCACCGATTCCAATATTGGTATTGCAGATGGTTCGACCGCTGTCGTCGGAGTAGCATTGACCAATAATGGAAATGGTGACGACACGATGACTATCACCCCAAGTTTGAGTGATGATTGTTCGACCGATGGATGGGCAGTAACTCCAATAACTGAAAATAGAACAGTTGGACCTGATGTGACCCTAACACAGTCCTTCACAGTGAAAGCTCCTAGCAATGGCAGTATCACAACATGTTCGGTTTCGTTCTCAGTTAGTTCTGAAGGAACTCACGATACCTTAACCGGTGCGACAGAAGTTGTGATATCGGTTGCAAGTCTATCCTTCGATACCAATGGTTTCAGACCACTAGAGGCAGATGCAGCAGCTAATGAAGCAGGTACTATCAGAATTGCTGTGAAGAATGATGGATTCTTAACCGCAAGCGATGTAATCGTAACTCTGGTCGGAACAGCTGATACCGAATTTGAGCAGCAGCAGGTCACTATTACAGTTCCTGCACAAGGTTCGGCCTATGCTGAGTTCTCATACGATGAATTCAATACCGGAAAGCAACGCTTCGAGGTACGAATGGAATCGATTGGGACACCGACCGATAGTACAGATGATGATCTTCAGGAATACTTTGACATCAGATTCTCTAGCATGTCCGAAGGCGAAGAGTCATCATATGTTCTACTGATTGTGGTCTTATTGGGTGCAGCAGTCCTATTCGGCGGCTATAAGGTCGCTCGAAAGGGTTCGAGCAGCCGGTTCTGAAGCGTTCGGAATACCATACAGGTTCAAGCACCATAGGCGATAGCCTCACCATATGTGGGATGAGCGACAGCTCGATGGAATGGAATTCATTCCAGAACCGACCGATTCTCGTATTGTTTCTGCAGCTGACCCTACAACGGTCGGCCATCAAGAAGGATGGCGAGGTGAAGTAATGGGTTGGTCTCCTGAGCCGATCAGGGTCGTGCCTAGGCGTTCAACTTCTGGGAAGAATATTCTAAACGTTGGAATAATGCTCCTACTTGTTTTGGTGATGTGGTCAATATGGCGTTCCCAATTTCTATTCATTGAGGTACCTCCTCAGCAATCTGAATGGGCATTCGAGGATTCGGGAGTACGATCATTACAATCTCTTGGTTTGAGTGGTGATGGAATCAGGGTTTGTATGGTAGATACTGGAATAGACACCTCACATCCTGATTTTAATGGCCTTCAACTAGTATTTCGTGATTTCATTTCAACCGGAAATGAACCTGTGGATCATGGAGGATTAGCACATGGTACTATGATGGCTGGTATATTGGTTTCAAATGGTCATCTAGATGGTGTCGCCCCAAATGTAATTCTTGGAATGGCAGCAGCTCTTGGAGAGGACGATGAAGGTGAAAATAGCGGTTCTGAAGATAAGGTAGCAGATGCGATAAATTGGTGTTGGAAAAAATTCGGCGCCGATATAATCTCACTTTCTTTAGGTGGGGTGCACGATCCAAATGCAACGACGGAAGGGCCCTCTTCGAACGCGGTGCGCCAAGCGTTGGATAATGGCGTCTTCGTGATCGCAGCAGCAGGCAACGATGGTGGAGAAGATGATGATGGCAGAGTCGCTTCACCATCAAATGTGAAAGAGGTAATTTCAGTAGCAGCTCTCGATAAGAATAATTTGATCTGGGAGGGCTCCTCGATTGGGTCTGGTATAGATAATTCTGGAGATGCAGAGATTCAACCTCATCAAAAACCAGAAATTTCAGCGCCTGGCGTCGACATTTTATCTACCGGTCCTGGCGGTGAATACTTCATTTCGACCGGAACTTCAGACTCAACAGTATTTGTCGCAGGTATCCTCTCTTTGATTCTTGAAGCGGAACCTCAAATCGCAAATGGTCCAGATATGGAGTGTATGGGTTTGGTCAAAACCGCGTTAAAACAATCCGCAGTGCCTCTTTTAGATGGTGTTGAGCACGACCCATATTGGGGTTATGGAGCCATCGATGGATTGGCTTGGCTTGAAGAGATTCAAGCCTTGGGGTCATGTAATTAACATTTGATATTATACAGGCTATTTGACATTTTTATATTTTTTAAGTATTAAAAATATGATATTTTAAGGATGATATGATACTCTTCAATTGACATTCTTCCAAATCAGTTAAGGAGGTAGCAGTTTTGGCAAAAGATACGAGGAATGTAATATGTCTTACAACAACACCGGCAAAAGCTTAACATTGGTCAGCATTTTTTTGCTATCTCTATTTACAGCAATGATTGCGGTTCCGACTGTTTCTGCAGTAAATGAAACCACAAATGGGACAATAACGGGGACTGAAACTTGGACTGGTGTTATGAACCTTGATGGCGATATTTACGTTGCTGGTGGTGCTAAATTAATTATAAACGCTGGTACTACAATTAATCTTCCAGCAGACAAAAATATTCAAGTTGCTGGTTCAATATGTGCTGGAGATTCCGCTTGTGGAGCATCTCAAGCGAGCACAGGTAGTCCTGTCCGGTTCAAATGGGCTGCTGCTGCCCCTGCTCCAAATAACTCGACAGGCCGATGCTACATTACAGGCATCTTGAACCCGGATATGGCTTGTGGGTCTGGACTTTACATCGAACCTACAATCGATACTACCTTTGATAGCGCTTACGGTATTCCTGTCGAAATAGATGATCGTGGAACTTTCAAATATGGTGCATTGGTATTTGCAGGCTCAAGCGTAATTACAAACTCTTTAACTTTTACAGATATAAACACAACTAATGTTTTAATCATAGATGGTGGAGCACCAACACTCGATATGGGTACATTTACCGTAGGGGTAGATGGTCAAGGCTACCATGGCGCCGCAATTCAAGCATACGGCGCTGGTGCAGGATTGATCACAATGAAAATAACCAACTCCGATTTCACTGGTTCTGAGGATGATTGCGGAAGTACAGGTGGAGGACGTTCAGCAATTTATCTCGAGGATTCCTTCATAGATATTAATTCGGTTTCTATTAGCCAAAATTCCTATGGGGTATTCTTGCGAAGCAGTAGTGGTTGGTTGACCAACTCCATATTTACAACCAAATGTAACGCTATCGATACAAATTCTCATCTTGATACCTTCGGAATTAAACACACTTTGATACTATCGGATAATACTATCACTACTGAAGAAGGTACTGGAATTACTGCTTACGATGGCGCAATTGTGCTCGCAGAACGTAATACAATCTCTGGAGCATCTGAGGGTTCAGCATTTGGTATTCGTTCTTCCAATGTAACAATCAACAATAACATCATTGGTCCAATCGAAGGTTGGAACGGATTATGGATATATGGCGATTCAGATATATCTGCTGAAAATAATACTATTATGAATACTGCAAAAGAGCCGGTGTTGATTGGAGAATATCACTACAAAGATCAAGGCTGGAACGTTCCAGCTCCTACAAAAGCGAGAATTTATTTCGCAAATAACATCGTTTCCAATAATTCAGGAACATGTAATTCAGATTATATGTACGGTGGCGATTTCAACTGCCCTGCATTCCATATTTTCATGTCCTCTGGAACTTTCATAGGCAATACGGTTACCGGTAATTCCGGTGATGGGTTCCGAATTAAAGGTGGAATAGTAAATGCACAAGATAACAATATTGAAGTTGGTGGATTTGCGGTTAATATTTCACTATTCGACGATAATTATGGCAACAAATTTGGCAGTATTGGTTATTTCTCTGGAAATACTTACACCAATGCTAGCCAAATATACAACATTACAGAATCTCGTGTAGCGGTACAGTCAGAATATATGCCAGACCCTGGAGCAGGTGAACTTTATCCGGTTTCTTTATCTTGGGGCGGAGCGGAATGCGACCCACCACTTAATTTGGATGAATGTTTACAAACACCACCTACCGCAATATGGCCGCCAGCTTTCATGCCATTAGCAATGGAAGTAAACCCTAATGCAACCACCTTTACATTTTCGGATATTCAAAATTTTGATCGTTCAAAAATACACATCCAGAATCAGAACACCCCATGGGGTGCTCAAGTGGAACAAGGTGAATTGGTAAGATACCAAGTCAAAGCCGATAATTCCCACGTTGTTGATGCTAAAGTGATAATCAAGGATGCAACCGGCAGACCACTTTACAATATGAGCACCGATTCATATGGTTATACTCAATGGGTAACCTTGCCTTCAGATTTCCATCTTGATCGCAATTGGAATCATTTTGCCATCGATGCAGGAGAAGATTCTTGCGGGGATGGAATTGATAACGATGGAGATACTCTAACAGATGGTCAAGATCCAGATTGTGCAACTGGTAGGGAATTACCTTTGTATCTGGTTGAAACAATGCGCTTCGGCAAAGGTACCGCGAATCACACCTTTACTCTCACCGGGATGGTAGACGAAGTTATTCATCTGACTAACTTTGCCCCTTCGGTATCGGTTGACCAATCTGATGGTACCTCATTCCCTCGGTCTGTTATCTTAACCGGTACGGCTCACGATGGTGCTAACGGGCCCTACTTCAATGATTACGATTCATGGAAGTCCCAATTTGGTACTGTTCAAATGGTAGAAATCCAGCCTCATGGTAGCTTGGACTGGTACTTGGCAACAGATACCTCCGGTTCTAATGGAACCGTAACTCAACATAATTGGCCCTTCAAAACCTGGACCTATGAACGGGATATGGGCGACCACTTTGAAGAAGACGTAACATTCAGAGTCCGTTCGAACGATGGTCTGGATGAATCAGTTGTTTCCACTCGTGTTTTCAAATTGAACATTAATCCACCAGTAATCAATCTTGATTCCCCCCTCGATGGCTCAACCCACGATGGTCAAGAAGTATTGTTTACAGGAACAGCAACTGATGATTATACTGGAGTACAAGGTAGTGATATTCGAGATATTTGGTTCCAGGTAGACGGCCCAAATAATTACTCGGCAAATTATCCTGCAATGAGTGGAGGCGGAACATCTTGGTCCGACACATGGAATTTCTCATCCTTACCTTCCGGCCTTTACACATTCACAGTGTGGGCGAGTGACTCAAATTATTGCCATGAAGTTGTGGATATTTGTTCTTCAACAACAATTACAATCAACATTGATAATGATAATTTAATTCCGATTGTACAAGTTAGTGAACCTTTGCCAATGCAAGCGGTTAGAGCAGATGAAGAGACGGTGATCAGCGGTGTCGCACGTGATAACGACGGCCAAGTTACCAGGGTCGAAATTTCAATTTTCGATCTTGCTAGCGGTTTTTGGCTCAACGATGGACCAAATCCGGTCACTACCTTCCAATCAAACGGCGCATGGATTGCATATTGGGATACTAGCAAATTAGTTCACGACCAACAATACGATATTTCAGTTATAGCCTATGACGGTATTGATTACTCGATGTCAGAAACATTGCGAATTATTATCGATAACCCAACCGATGCAAATAATATTGCCCCAACATTCAATCCAGATGGTTGGGCTAGTTCAATCACAATTTTCTGTGATGAAAACTCTAAGGTTTTCGACAAATGTAATGGTGGAGCATCGATTAACCTTTTGGATCATTTTAATGATTCAGACGGCGCAGGACCTGCATCTAACCATTTTATTTGGGATCTTTATGATGATCCAACCACAGCTAATGATGACGCGTATTTCGACTTCATTACCATCGATGCTCAAGGTATTGCAACTTACAATCCGATTGCAAATCTTCAGGCTTTATCTGCCGATATGGCGGAGTGGTCCTTGACCGGAGTGATGTTTGAGGCAAGAGATGCTCATGATTCTGTTGCGTTTTCATATACCGTCAATTTCATTGTAAAGGGTGTAAAATTCACCGCTAAAAGAGTCGATGATGGCCCAGTAGTTTTCGGTGATCCTGCAAATTACGAGGGCACAGGTCTTCCTGGTAGTCAGGTTAAGGCAAGGCTGATCGATGGTGATATCATCGTAAACAGTACGCTTGTGAAAGCGGATGGGCTTTGGGAGATGGATATTACCTCGGCTCAATTAGGAGATGATGGAACTTTCGTGATATATTTTGTCCAAGATGGTCAAACCATTGGAAAAGATGATGATTCTGCGGCCATAACATTGCAATCTGGTGATTCTGCAACCGATAGTCTTTCGTCAGGTGTTATCATCGCACTTAGTGTAGTTGCAATAATTATCTTATTGGGCGTCGGTGCATTCTTCTTCTTAGAATTCGAAGAATTCGATGAAGATGAAGAAGGTGAAGACCAAACAGCAGAGGCCGATAAGGACCCATATGCTTGGGCAAAGCAACGCGCGGCTGAGCAAGCAGCGGCAGCACCTGCACCGCAACCCGCTGCCCAATCACAGAATCCGGGCTGGCTATGGGACGCTCAATCCAACCAATGGGTTGCAGATCCTAATTACCAACCACCGCCACAATGATCAATTTGTGTGAGGGGGAACCCCACGCAATAGACTAAGAGTGAAGACGGCGGCCGTAATTTATGGTAATTGGTCCTAAGCCGGGAGTTCAAGAGAGAATCTTGTTACATCTATCCGATTTTTCGGATTTTATGAATTCTGTTGAAGTGCCATTTTCGTTATCCCAAATGGGAATTGCTAACGCGGTTGCAATCGCGCGTTCAAACGTTCCAAGAGCGATTGCAGGCCTCAAGGATCAAGGTTTATTGGTCGAGAGGCAGGCTCACGTCGCAGGAGTTAGTAGGAAAAGAAAAGCATATTTTTTGACCGAACCAGGGATGGTATTGGCATCGGATACTTGGAAGAGGTTGCGTGAATTTGAACTGAGATGCATTCTCCCAGGGGGTAATACAATCTCTTCAAACTTAGGGGAGATTCAAGACAAATTACCATTTTCAATGCGTCCAGTCGATGTAATTCGCTATCTCGATGATAACGGGGTTCTCGATGTTCGTTCTCTGTCAGCGGATTTAGTTGAGCGAGATCTGAGTAAGCACGTAGAGAAACAACTTGTTACAAGTTTGGGCGACCTGCCTCGTTTGCGTCACTTTTACGGACGCTCGACAGAATTGGATAATATGGTTAATCTAATCGAAGCAAGGTCAACAACTTTGATGATTCCTGGAATCGCCGGCATTGGAAAAACATCTATGGCTGCTAAAATCATTGAATCCTTTATGTATCGTAGAAATTTACTTTACCACCGCTGTCAAGATTGGGATGGTTCAAGGGCTTTTTTCGAAAGCATCGCTGATTGGTTGACCAATCTTGGCGATTCTACCTTTGCCGATTATATCGCGACGACGCCGGTTCCTCAATCTGCAGATTCTGCCAGATTAATTATTGACGCATTAGAAAATACCCCTGCATTAATCGTGATAGACGATTATCATAAAGTCGCAGATAAATCGTTACATCAGACAATACAATCCCTTTCTAGAGGTTTGGTCGAAAGCGAAGGAGAGGTAGGGCTGGTAATATTTTCGCGATCTTTCAAAGAGGTAGTGCCACTCAAAGATGCTGATGGGAGAATTGTTTCCCTCGTTCTGCCTTTAGAAGGCCTAGATCAGGAATCGACTAGGAATTTACTTTCAACTATCACCGATTTAGATGATGAGAAATTGATTTACATTCACTCGATGAGCCGTGGTCATCCTTTGGTTTTGGAATTGATCAACCGGGGGGCATCTGCAGGTGCTTTTCACGAATCTTTGGAGAATTATGTAAATATAGAAATTTTTTCAAAATTATCAGCCGAGGAAAAACGATTATTGGGCGCTCTATCGGTTTTCAGAGAGCCGGTTCCTTTGGAGGCTCTTACCGACCAAGGATTGAATGTTGATGAATTGGATTCCCTGGTCGAAGCTGGGCTTGCCCGTCACGGGGATTCTGAAACTTACGATGTTCACGATTTGATCAGAGAATTCTTATTACAGAGTTTAGATAGTCAAGGGCGAGAAGATTTGCACAATAAAGCGGTTCTTTGGTATGAGAAACAAGGTGAGGAAAGCCATGTAGCACTCGAATTAATTTTTCACTTAATCGCTTCATCGCGCCACGAAGATGCGGCCTCAATAATTGTATCTCAAGGTCGTGATTTAATCAAGGAAGGTCATATAGAATTACTCGATTTATTAGAAAAAATTAAAACCGAGGATTGTAGTGATAATAGTTCTTGTAGAATCGACAGCCTTAGAGGCGAAGTATTGGCTTTACTCGGTCGATTTGATGAGGCTGAAGAGGCATTCAATTTAGCCCGCCCAACCGCAGAGAAGGCCGGAATTAAAGATGTTGTAGCGGATATTTTAGCCAACTTGGCAGATATTTCATTAAAACGTGGCGATACTGAAGCATCGCTTTCGATGCACCGCAATGCATTGGAGATGTATATTTCGATCAACGATGCTCTTGGCGCTGCAAGGTCCTACAATAATATGGGCTATATTTTCAGAAGAAAAGGTGATAAAACCAAGGCGCTTGAAGCGTATGCGGAAGTTGAATCTATATTAAATGGCCAAGAATCTATTAATTTAATACCTGCTCAAATCGTTCTCGCAAGAGCATTATTGGATTTGGGTGAACACGAGCGAGCTCGAGACCATGCTCTGGGTGCTTATGAGGGATCAATAAATTCCAGCGATGCGATTCTGCACGCCCGTGCCCGCGCAGTACTTGGCCGGTTTTATGCAAAAACCGGTGATGCGGAATTAGCCTTGCATCATTATACCGATGCTCTCAACACGATGGGTGAGGCTGGAGATCCACTCGCTCTGGTCGAGGTGTCAATTCTTTTGGGCGAGGTTCTACAAGATAGTGGTAGGGTCGATGAAGCCCTTGAAAAGTATCGTGAAGCCTTGGTTATTTCCGAAGCGAATGATTTACGGATGCAAATCGGTGAATTATTATCTAGGCTTGGAGGAGTTGCCCCAGACCGACAAAGAAGAATGGAATATTTGCAGCGAGCACTTTCTGTCTTCAGGGAATTAGGTGCTCAAACTCGAATGCGCGAAGTCCAGATGATGGTCCATACCGCAGTTATGGGTCGTTGATTAGAAACTCGGTCTATTTGTAGCAATACTGGTAATTCCATTTTGATGAATTACCCATATTTCACTCAGGCCTGAGAGAGAAATGGTCCCAGAATAATTACCAGAACCGGTCGCAGAAATACTGACCTCTCGATTTAACTCATATTCGTCATGGTTCAAAGTTAAGCCATGTTCGCTGAGGGTTAATTTAAACAAGGTTTCATCCGCCTCGGTATATCTCCATTTTACAGCTTCAGCATATTGTATGGAGTCTCCTTGGCGACTTGCCAAATCCGCTCGCTCAACCGCTGATGCGAGGTCAGCAAGATTTGTATCGATGGCATTTTGGTTCCAACGTTCTCTGGTTGCTGTTTCAATTCCAAAGGACCAGACACTAAACATCGAGAGTAAAATTACTCCGAGCATGAAAGTAAAAATATAACCTAATTCAGTAGATGCAGCAGCTTCATCTCTCTTGATTTTAGAAATCATGAATTAGCCTCCGAAATATCAACATCGATACTGCTGATTTGCAAACTGAATTGAATCGGCTCCCCACCGGTATGCCAAATTGCTTCAGATGGTCCATGGGATGGAATCGGAACCCAGCCCACATAATCGGTCAACAAATCCAGCCGCCCTGGATAAACTATCCAATCTTCTGATTGATCTAATGCTCTCGAAGAGTATTGGGCGATCGCATCACCGTAAGGACCTTGCCAGCCTCTTCGCAAGTCAAATGCTTTGGAAGATGCTAAACTATATCTCATCTCCAATTTCAATTCCAACTCCATATTTCCTTGGCCGCTTGTAGAGGTAAATGAGGGGTGCATCGAGGGAATCGTCACCGAGAATCTCGGACCTGGACCACCTTTATCGCTAGGTGGCAAAATAACCTCGGCCTTAATTTCAGGATGGTTGGTTACAACAGCACCACCGGTCCAAGCGATCTCCAAACCGCTGATCGAGGTTTCGAATTCATATGTTAGCCTCGAAAGATGGAAAGCCCAAGCTGTGGCAATGGTTCCATGGGTTGAATCATCCACTTGGCCAATTAATTCAATCGAAAAACTCGAAGGATGAGTGCCTTCTTTCCAAGCTCTGAACAATTCATTTTGCATTCTTCCTGCCATATTTTCCCATGGGATTTCAGTTTGGATCCAACCTGAGGCAGTCATGTCGATTCCAATACAGCGCTGTGCTCCTTCGTCCTCAAGTCGTAATAATCCATCATTGCCTTGAGATTGGAGGACCTCGATTGCATCACCAGAAGTAAGTGTTACCCGCCCTTCAGCCGTAATATTCCACTCGGCCTCATAACCGACTAAATTAACTGAATTGGTTTTTGAAATATTTGTTAGAAATGTCTGGCCGCTTAATCGGCCGGTATTTCCAGCCGCCAAATACGTCATTCCAGAATCGCTCTCACTCCATTCGAGCAGAAAATTTTCACTACCCTTTACTATTGCAGAATTATCTATTTCACCATCAGGCCAAGCGATTGAAGTTGTTGAGTTTGCTCCTAATGTGAGGCCACCATTTCTCCAAGAAATTATCGTTGCCTCTTGACCCGGGTTGGTAAATATCACTGTACCATCGCTCGCTGGAGCTAAAAATTCCTTGGAGAGCATTGATGAATCTTGTCCTATCAACATGGTTGAACCCGAGGTCGTAGTTTGAACGATCAAGTTAGAATTAGCATTAGTCCTAAATTCAACCAATTTGTCTTCACTCAAATTGAATTGTTTTGTCCATGAATTTGCAAGATGCAATTTATCACTCTTTATCGACACATCTGAGTTTGTTATGCCGTCTATTGTCCATTCGATCAAAAGATTGGAGGTTGAGAGAAATTCGACATCCGTCAAACCACTAGGCAGCGGTAATGCCCAATGTCGTCCTTGACCGGTTGAAGGGTCTAACAATGATGGTTGAGCTAACATGATTCCACCTTCACCCGAGATCATCATTCCTGTTAAGTCATGACTTGAGGAGAAGTTTTTATCTCCGTCCAAACGGAGCACTTCCCCGATGTTCACCAAATATTCCACACCTTCTTGTACGATATTTACTGGACCTAATGGTATGGTCAATCCATGTTTTGGCGTTACTAAAATTGAATCGATCCCTCCAGGCGGTGAAAAAATGAATGGCCTACCCGGGCCTAGTCTCAAGTCCTCATAGCAAAGGGCCTCAATTTTGCTTTCGGAATGGCGGATGTCGATGGTCCGATCCATATCTAAGCCATCTCTGATTCTGAACGAGTTATCTTCATGCCAAGAAGCGGAATACCACATTCCACCTCTGGTCCGGTCCCATCCAAGGTCGCCGTCCAATGGAATCATTTCGACCTTGGTCATATCACCAGGCATTCCAGATTCGGCCAAGATATTAGCCTCATGTGCGAGAACGGTCATCTGGGCTTCCATATCGTGGCGTTTGACCGCCCCTTCTAATTCTTGGATAACCGGTGTCATCGACATTAGCATCAAACTGATAATTGAGATGACTCCGCCGAATAGTAAAACGGTTGCAACCGCTGCACTCACAGCATCTTCATCTCGACTGATGCCTTGCTTTATCAAGTCCTCACCTCAACTCTATGAAGGTCGATCTCCAAATCGATTTTACTCTCTCCACCATCGATGGTAAAGCCATCACTACCGCTTGCCCGTTGCCATGGACTTAGGCCTCGATATTCGGAATTGGTCCCAGCTGCGAGATTTAGATTATAATCGGTTAACCAGCCTTCGGTTAACTGGGGTGAAATCGCATCGTCTAAGGTTGAATCAAATGTGAATCTGAAGTGCCAAGCATCACCTGAGAATAATGTGATTGGGCCATTTGACATCAGATCCAATTCCACAACCCGTCCACTAGGTGCAGCCCCAATAATTCGCACGTCTCTTAATCGTAGGGAGGCTCTCATGGTTCCATCGATCAATTCATCAATGTCGATATCAGGTTTCTCTATTACGTCCCAATGAATTGAATCTGTTCGGTCATATCTTGCATCATTGATCACCGCTATCTCGTTTTGGCCACCTTGATAATCTGTGACGATTCGCAATCCTGAAATCACAATTTTGGCATGGGTATGAAGTTTGAGACCATTCGCATCGAAAATGCTGACGATGTAAAGGTTGTAAACATTCAAGTCGTGCTCGATAATGACCTTGTTATGGGACGGGGTAAAATTTGTTATCTGTGAGCCAGTTGGCGTCCAAATCGAAACCGATGCTGCACTTTCATTATATGCTAAGATCGAAAAAGCGCTTCCATTCAGATATTCTACCTCGATTCGTTCATCGGAGGTTAAATCGGCTGATACGGTCCAGATTTCAACATTGATCAAAGTGCTCAAACTGCTCGTTGCTGCTGGGATTGTAGTTTTAATACCCGTCCCTTCGCTTGCAGAACCAACCAGTTCGAGTCTACCATCAAGCCTTTCAGCCATACCATTGGCGTTGGACCAACTGCTGTTGTCTTGAAATTCTGCAACAAATGGAGTGAGGAACATGAATGTGCCACCCATCATGGAAACAACCATCGCCAAAAGCATTACTACGCCCAAGACTTCGCTAACAGCTTGGTCTTGACGTGACAGCGTTCCGGCTTCCATCAAAGTGAGGATATTCTACCTCGTTATTATGTGTTCACCATGTAGAGCCCTTACAGGGCTCATCTGCTGATGGTAATTTTAGTGCGGTTTTGGTTATCATTCGCAATATTTCCGATGGTATGAGTGAATTCGGGGCCATCTTGAAGCGAGATTCTGATGTCACCCTCAAAAATATGATCCAAATGGTACAAAACAGTTGATTCAGCCAGGTGAGGTTGGTTGTTTTTTTCCGAGAGGTGAGTCAGGACGATCGACCTTGTGTTCTCATTGACAACCGATGCCAAAAATTCGCCGGTTTGTTGATTGGAGAGGTGACCTCCTCGGCCCGAAATTCTCTCCTTCAATCTGGCCGGATATGGGCCATTCCACAAACGTGAATGATCATAGTTTGCTTCGATTGAAATATGCTCGCAGCCATACATATGGCTAACCAATTCGTCAGTCCAAGATCCAAGGTCCGTTACCAAGGCTGCCCTCTCTCCGTTATGGCTGATTATGAACGCAACATTATCGGCTCCGCCATGAGGGACTGGGACCGGCAAAATTGCAAGGTCATCAGAGAATTCTAACGCCTCCAAATTTTCGAATAATCTGACGGTTTTCAGGTCGAGATTTAGTGCACTCGCTGTGCGGTCATTACACCAGATTGGAATTCCCCATTTCCGTTGAGCGATTCCGGCTCCACCTCCGTGGTCCCCGTGGTGGTGGGTGATGAGGATCGCCTCGATCTCATTTGGTTTGATATTCATCAATCCCAACCGTTTTTCCAACTGCCTACCACTGAATCCTTGGTCTATCAATATGCGATGGCCCTCGCACTCGATAAGCGTCGCATTACCACGACTACCCGAACCGAGATGCGTTATCGATAATGACATTGCTAACTCGATGAGGCCAGCGCGCTGAGCCCTTGAACTCATCTATCTTCAAAGAATGAAATATGTGGATTTCCTATGCAAAATTAACTAGCCAACCTCAAAAATGTCTGAACATCACTCCATCATACTCATAAGTCGGATTCGTCGGTTCATAGACGGTAGGGTGCGTACGCGCCCAAGGTGGTCACAATGCGACGGTCTCAATCAACTCTATTGGTAACTATACTCGTGGTCTCAGGACTGTTCATGATGTCGCAGATTCCAGCAATATCAAATGTCGGAACAATTCATCCTAATGCGACTAATCAAGAACGCCCACCAACCACCGATTCCGATGGCGATGATATTCCAGATGTCCACGAGAATCTTTTCTCCGAATGGGTAAATTGGACGGCTAATGACGGTCGTGCGGTTTTGATTAAAGGGCTGGACCGAGACGATGCATCGGATGCAAATTCTGATTTGGACCACGATGGTCTAAATGCTACCGAGGAATATTGTTGGCCCTATCCAGCTAATTGTACAGATACCGGATTCACTAGAGGTTTGACCGGTGTAATCGATCCTTTCACCGGAGACCGTTCCTATCTCGACCCTCGTATTGCCGATACCGATGGTGATGGGATGCCAGATGGCTTCGAGGTGGCAATGTGTGAACGATTGGATTCATTCGATATTACAACTATGAGTTTCCAATGCTCCTTATTTGATCCTCTAAATGCATCCGATGCTGAATCTGACCCGGATGAGGATGGCTTTGATGTCGACAGAAATGGATTTTTATCACCTGGTGAAATGCTAACCTCTCCCGAAGAATACTCATATGGTGCACCAAGTAATTGGACCACAGAATTGGATGGATTACGATGTAATCATCCCGATCCTGAAGGGGCAGTAATAGAGGATTGGCCCTTTATCTCATTAGATCCTGCTTTGACCAGATTACTGAATTTGCTCGATGCTTGTGCTTTTAACGGCACAGAAAATGTTGTCGACGAAGAGATTTGGCTTGGAACCGATCCGCTTGAAGAGGATAGTGACCGGTATAATTGGGATGGATTCAAGCATCGAAGAATTTATCCTTCTAGCGGGGATGGCATATCGGATGGTTGGGAAATACACTTTGGATTAGACCCACTGAATCGCTCGAACGCATTGAGTGATTTAGATTCTGATGGCTGGGATGTCAACCGAGATGGATTCCAATCAAAGGATGCTGCAAGGACAAATACCGCGCTAGCGGTTGGAGAAGAACTCTCAACACTAGAGGAATATTTGGTCCATTTGGACGATGGTAATACTGTGAAATCAGGTATGCGGTCGGTCGGTCTAGCGGCTAATTCTGGGACTTATACTGAATATATGCTAACAGCCGAATCATCGACTGAAAATATTACAATATTGCACCATGATATTAGAGAGATTATCTCAGCAGATGGCTTGATGTGGGTCGGCACAAAACTAGGGCTTACAGTCATAGATTTCGAAGCTGACACTTCCAAAGATTTTCCACTACCTCAAGGCCATGACCTCAACGATCTCATCGTTCTTGATAGCACAGTTGTAATGCTTACCGAAGGTGGGATTTGGATCGCCCAACACGATGGCGGAGCAGTAGCCCCTATCGGCGAATGGGAGTATATCCCAGGAACTTTCAATGCAGGTGATACTCTAATCAGAGACGGTGATAATACCCATATCATTGCCTTGGGAGCTTATGGCTTTGGCAAGGTCATTGAATTGGACTCAGATGGAGTTCTAGGTTCGATTTGGGAGATTGGAGCCGGAATCTCAAATGTGATGCTAGAGGGAAACGCTAGTGCAACTCAAGTTGAACACGTTGATGTCAGCGGTGGTCCACTCACTCTCTATGTTGGTACAGACGTCGGTTTATTTCGAGTCGAAACCGCTTCTGCAAGGGATACTGCTACACCAACGTGGGTGTTTTACAATTCTCCTGAGCCAACTACTGTAGCAAATAATTACGCAGAACTTCGAGCCCTTGGTTCACAAACTACCGGCAATCCTGCATGGGTAAATACACTGGTCGCGCAAGGTCCGACCGGTGGTGCGGACCAAGTGGTTTGGGTTGGAACTCCTTCAGGATTACATCGAATCGATTTGGTTGCTGGTCATATGGACCACAGCGGATTATTAGAGCATCCAGGTTTGGATGGTAAGACAATATCCGATGCTAATTATATTCAATCGATCACTCCTACCGATTCCTCATTATTAATTGGAAGTAAATGGGGTCTTTGGGCAATAGCCGGAGGGCATGCTGCGGTTTATGGAGCCACCTCTCAAGAGTGGATTCCAGGGGCGGTCGCATCGAGCGCAGTTCATGATGTAAATGGGGTAAATACCGTTTTCGTTGGAATCGACCCCGGGAAATATTCAAATTTACAACTTATGGACCCGATGGTCAATGATTCCGATTCGGATGGCATGATCGATGGTTGGGAAGTTCAATACGGATTAGACCCAACCGATCCGTGGGATGCATTACTCGATGCAGATGGTGATGGTGTTAATTTAAACGATGATCCAATCAAAGAAAGACTCTGGCGCAATCTCGATGAATTCAGATATACTGCTCGAACTGCAGATGGCTTCAATGCAACAGATCCTCGAGTTGTCGATACCGATATGGACGGTGTTAATGACGGTGCAGAATATTTCGGTTTATTTCATGAATTAACCCCTCTTTGGTGCCATTATACCAACTCATATGACTTTGAACACATCTGTGGTGATGAAGCAGGACAAGCAGCGAATGCTACATATTTATCCTCGTTGGGAATCGATGAAGGTACAGATCCTACCAACTCAGATTCTGATGGAGATGGAATGCCAGATGGATGGGAAATCAAGCACCGTCGTTGGATTGGTTCAACTTTTACCGGCTCAAATAATTGGAGTTTGGACCCCAGTAGGGCCGATGATGCCCTTTGGGATGCAGACGGTGACGGATTATCGAACCTTTGTGAGTACCAATGGTCTCAGATTAGGCTTGGAGCGATTGCGGGTGATATTTTGGAGAGCCATTTGGTCACACCTGAATCCGCTCAAACTTGGGCTGAATCAGATCCAAATAATGTCGATTCAGATGGTGATGGCTTGCCCGACGGATGGGAAGCAAGGAATTCCTGTGTTTGGACTGTATCTAGAGTTGGAATTAATCCGTTAAATGGCAGCGATGCGTTTGAGAATCCTGATGGTGATGGTTTCGATATTAATATGAATGGAGTTATCGAAGATAATGAAGCATTCGTAAACTGGCTTGAATACAATATTCGGGATAACTTATTTTCGGGCAACATGAGTCTTGATGGTGAAGAGATACCCGAAGGATTCAGCACAGATCTCTTCCGAAACATTTCGGATTGGGCAATACCTGAAGATACATTTGGCGATGGCGATGCTACCGGTGACCCAACCGATGCCGATAGCGATGGTGATGGCATGCCAGATGGTTGGGAAATTTGGTTTGCTCGTTGGCATTTATTAGATTCTGAATGGACTCTGGACCCATTAAATTCTGAAGACCGTTGGGAAGATTCTGACGACGATGGAATGTCAAATTGGGAAGAATACAATAGTATTGATCCAAGTCGTTCCGAGACCAATGCGAACCGTTCGAGCCCGCAATGGTTCGTCACCAGTATTGGTGCAGGATTCACTTTACAACAATGGGCTGGAATTACCAATGCCGAATCTTTTGGCAGCTTTGCCTCACAAGAAATTATCAACATCTCGGGCTATACTACAGATCCAACAAATCCGGATACAGATGGTGATGGATTCCTCGATGGGCTTGAATTATTGTTCACCGCTTGGAATGATACAGCCCAGACTTGGACACTTAATCCATTGGTGCCGGGAGATGGTTTATTCGATGCAGATAACGATGCTCTAACCGACGCTCAAGAATTCTCATTGGCTACAATGAATCCTGTTAATGGTATAACTCACCCTCTAGATGCACCACTCATGCATTTGGACGGCGATATTAACGATCCAACCCAAAAAGCTCAACGAGTTTACTCAATCCTATTGGATAAATCCCTAAGAGGGCAGCGCCATTTAGAAGCATTCCAAACCTGGCAATCAACAGGGATTCCTAGTAATTTCTTAGCTACATTGATGGGAATAACCGACCCAACTATCGCCGATACAGATGATGATGGGATGTTAGACGGTTATGAATATTGGTTTACAACTTGGGATTTAGAAGATAATCGTTGGTCGATGAATCCTCTAATCGATTCAGATCAATGGCTGGATAGCGATGGTGATTCTTATGATTGTAATCAAGACGGAAATCTATCATTAGATGAACAATTCACCAATAAACGCGAATATGAATCTCGAGTTTACGGGAAATATTCACAAAGATTTACCACTAATGCTGGCCTGATTGGTTTCGGTGATGATGCTATTTCAGCATATGAAGAAGATGGAAAAAGCAATGGTGAAGCACGCCTTGCTCTATTCAACGATTTTTATGGGAAAAACTCGGAATCGACCAGTCGTGTCGATATGATAAATACTGCCGATCCAGATACATTTAATCGAACCTTATTGGGTATTTCAGATCCGACGAGCACCGATTCAGATTCAGATGGAATTGAAGATGGATGGGAATATTGCTACGCTGTTTACGGTTTACCGGATGCGACAACGGTTAATCACTGGGCGAGTAATCCAGTAAATCCATTCGACGTAAATTATGATCCTGATAGCGATGGCTGGTATGGTAGAACCGCATTTGATACCCCCGCTAGCCAAGGCAGTTGGACCGACCGGTCTTTCACAGCAGATGGTGGCATTATTCAGAATGGAATCGGTGATCTACCATTTACCAATATGATGGAATGGTTGAATGGTACTATGCCGGATACGAATGACTCGGACAATGATTCAATATCTTATATTACCAATATTAATTCTGGGTCGGTCGTTTCTCATTATCTAGATTGGAATTTATCAGATGGTCGTGAGGTGTTCAAATATGGTACAAATCCGATGGATAATGATACCGATGGCGATATGTTGCCTGATTGGTACGAATATTCCAAGGGTTGGAACGAATCGAATGATAATTACAGTTCCTTCCTCAATGTGGAAGTTCAATGGGTCGACCCTAGTACAGGTGTAGCCTGTACCGCTGATACGACCTCTTGTAGACCGTTATCTCAGAATAGTGGAACCCTTTCAAGGCCGACTTTAGGCTTGACTTGGGCTCAGTTTGACCCTAGGGATTCGTCAGATGCGAACTATGATCCAGATATGGATGGTAATTGGGATTGTAGTGGTGCGACCTGCGAATATACTGCGTACACTAATTTCATGGAATTTTTCATGCTCGCCGACCCAAATCTCGATTCTCCTAATGCCGTGCGATTATCTGGTGAAACCTGGCAGGGTTCACCGATAACTGAGTGGTGGCAATTCAGAGCTTTCACTCTTGGGTTGGGAGAAGTTTCCGAAGATAGCACCAATTATCTTCAAATGAATAAGAGAAATATTGATGATGAAATTTACGTATTGATAATCGACGATAATGATGGCGATTTCTTAGTTATTGATACTGGAGATGATGTCACATTATGTTCAGGAGATATTACAGATGATTGGGAGTTATATTATACTGGCAACACTAACCGTGCACCGACAATTTCTGTCGGTGAACACGAATTAGGCTGGTACTTGCTTGACCTTGACGACGATCATATCGCCGAAGGAAGTGACCCATTAAACTGGGATACCGATGGCGATTGGGTTGTTGATTGGTTTGAGGTTATCGACGATGAAGAAGACGGAATGCGTGGAGATTCATCGCCGATTCGTTACGATTCTCGTCAGACGGCTTAAGCCATTTTAGTTGACGCTGAACCGGATGATTCAAGGCTGAGGTCGGTGCTGGTCTAAACAACAGGGTTGGTGTACATGTTGCAGAAGGTTTCCTCTCGTGCTGCTTTTATCATGGTTTTGCTATTATTGTTGTTGACTCCACTCAGCCCAATGGCCGATTACATGGGGGAAAATGCCGAGGCAGCAGGCTCTACTCGTCACATTTACACCTTTTCAGATGGTAGTGTAGAAAACATTGCCCTCTACCAAGGCGGCGGGCCTGATACGACAACAATTGTATCTTTACCTAAAGGCGCTGAAGTATTGGATGTCCAATTGACACTCTCTGGTGCAAGTTCAACTGGCTGGTCACAAGTTACAACTGATACTTACGAAGATTGGATGGATGGAGACGGAAATAATGTTGATTCAAGATCGGAGGATTTGACCCTTGGTTTAGGTGCATCGGATGTTCTAGAGTCTAAGCATGGAATGGACGAAGAAGTGTTTCCAGGCTCGACCGCTTGGCTAGATAACGGAAGTTATTCGATACGTCAACCTCATACCTCAAATTCTACTGAATCGAGATTTAGTGAGCAAGTAAAAATTACTAATACCAATTTGATGGCCCAAGGACAAGGAGCGATTTTGAGAAATCACGACCAGTTATTCATGTCGACATGGAGCGGTTCATCGTTTGACAAAGTGGTCCACAAAATGAATTCTAACAATATGAGTCGAAATGCAGTTGTCGACCTTCAGCAGGGTTCCTGCACCTTACCTTCTGATCCAGCATCGACCTATTACAAATCCTATGGCTTCAGAGATTGGGCGGTAACAGATGATGAGATTATGTATGGGATTTTCTCGACTTACAAATACTTCTATTCAACCTCGGCACCAACTCAACATCACCGAATCTTGAAGATAGACATCAGTGATGACTGGACTTGGAAGTGTCTTGATTCTTACGACATATCAGCTCAATTCGGCGAATATACCGCTATCGGTTATGATCGAGTCGATGACCAAATTTGGGTCGTTCACGGTCAGCAGCGGCGAATTGTCCCGTATGATTTTGGAGATAATGGACAATTTACCAGAGGTGAAGAAATGTATTCTTTCACTTCGAGCAGTTCTTCAAATACGGCTTGTGGCCAATCCTCAAGCATTGTCCGAGGACTCGCTGTCCATGGGCCAATGTTTTACATGCGTTGTATGAAAGGTACATATTATCAAGATACGGACCAATTAAGTGCATGGGCTATATCTGGGTCAACTGCTTCATTGGTGCCTCAATCAGGAACCCGTGATCTCTCATCATTAGGCAATGGATTAGTTTACGATGGTGATAGATTATTGACTGTTGATTGCGGTTATTCAAGTTGGCAACAAAAGACCCTTTACTACCGTGAATTAGGAATAGCAATTGAATACAAGACAACTGCCGCTCCAGGATCTACCACTTGGATCGGCGAGACTATTTCGACTACTGATGATGTAGTGGCAGTGAATGTTAGGAATCATTGGTCGGCATTGAGTCAAGGAGACCGTGTCGATTATTGGGTTAGTGCCGATAACGGCACCCATTGGGAGGCGGTTGAGAAAAATCAAACAATTCACTTTTCTAATCCGGGTAAAGAATTGGTTTGGAAATTACAATTAATAGGTTCGTCCGCAGTATCTTGGTGGGTAAATCTGGAATACACTACCGCTTATTTCAGTTCTGGCGATTGGACTTCTCAAGTTGTGAATACCGGAACTGAAGTTGGTAAAGCAAGAGCGGTATGGACCTCAACTGATCCGAGCCCGACCTCGATTTCGGTAATGGTTTCAAATGATAATGGCTCGAGTTGGCAAAGCGCAGATAATAATGTTGAGTTTAATTTCCCATCGAGTGGTGGGGGCGGAAATGAAATATTGTACAATATTCAAATGTCAACAACTGATTCAAGCCAAACCCCTTCGGTTGATTCGTTTATTCTGTGGTATGAAGAAGGATATCCCGATGGACCATCTCTCGATATTGGTGACGATGATGTTTGGGATTGGCGCTCGATTATTTTCTTGAACGAATCCGATATTGTGGCTTCAGACGATTCCCCTGTTGGATCGGTTGTATCAGAATCTCCCGGCCTAGTCGCGGCTTTCAATACCCATATTCCGGAAAATGGAATTGGGACGGTAGATATTCCAATCGCGGTCAAAGCTAGAACTCCAGGTCGCATCAAAATAACTCAATTGGATATTGAATATCGCTTGAATACTCGAGTTCTCGATGCAAGTCTTGAAGGTGGTCTAGTCACTCCAGATAATATTTATCGCAATTTGGTTGTGAGGGTTGGACATGGCGACAATGTTGACCGTGTTACAGAAGCAGTCATTGGATTAGACCATAGTCATGGAGATAACCCAGCGTTCAAATGGATTAGAGGTGATACTTGCAATGTTGAAGATAATGCGAGTGAAATCATCACATTTGATGTAGGTAATTGCACGTCTGTCACCGATGATGAGGGAATCGTATCTATCACCATGGCGATGAAAGTAAACTGGACTTGGGACGATGAACGCAAAATGGAAGCGATAGTTTCAGTCAATGATGACGTTGGCGCTCAAGTTCAATCTTGGAAAACCGACACCTTGGAATTAAATGTTGAGAACGATATTCAAATGGATGGGATGAGAGTTTGGGAAGAAACCGGTCGAGAATTATACCCGGGCGATTGGGTTCGTGGAGGATTCAATCTATCGATCGCTGGTGGCCTTCATTTTGAAAACTCTGCATTTGCGCCACAAGCCGGTGAATTCATACTTAGGGTTTTAGCTCAAAATATTACCTATGACGGAGATCCAATCGGTGAACCTATCATCCTTCATCAAGAAGGGAACCCTGCGTTTGGCCGATATAATTTGACCTTCCAGTCACCGGTTGAATCGGCTCCTGGTGGCATGGTTTTATACGTGGAAGCAATTGATTTACCCAATGGTTCCACCTATGCAAATCCCGGATATAATACCATTAAATTAGTATTTGATGGAAATTCACCGCTGGTTTTGTTTGCAAGTCCATCAAGTGGAGATGAAATGCATGTAGGTGCACCTGCCCCGGGTGGCCAATCTATCGAGATAATCATTCAGGATTCTGTAGATCCACCTCAAGTGGTTGATTTACACTATTGGATTGGATGTGAACCAGGTGATCATGAATCTTGTTCAGATTTGAATTTCAATGGCTTACCAGAAGATGGTGAGTATCGCTCAAAAACCTTAACTACTCCAGAGATTAAACCTGGCGGTATGAATATTTTTAACGGATTGATCGATGATTCGATGCTATTACACGGCGCTCGAGTGGCATTCTTTGTAAGTGGTAAGGATAGTCAAAATAATACAATTGCAATGGGTGGAGGCCCAGTTTGTGATGATGGACCACCTTATTGTGGCGATAAACCAGGTGAAATTCCACCAGATTGGGACAATTCATTGTCATGGTATTCGATTCGACAAGAGTTTGAGCCTGTGATGGATGTTGATAATTCGACGATTTTAGGTCACGATGATAAAACACCTCTTCATCCGGGCACACCCTATACTGCAACTTTTACGATTTCAGATATTAATGGATGGTCTGATGTACAATATGTCCAATTGGCATTAGCTGGTGATTTTGATGATGATGAAACCTCGATATTCGCCTTGTTATCCGCTGATGAAAATGGCATGCCCGCTATCAGCCTCGAAAGTGGCGGTTCAGGCCTGGCAGTATCCAATTTATACTCTTCAATATTTTTAGATCCAACCAATAATAGTAGAATGGTCGTATCGATTAGATTCCAATTGACCTGGAATTTCCCTGAAGTTTGGGATACAAATGGCGATTCATATTTCATTCCAAAGGTGTGGATTGAAGACAAACCTTGTGGTTTAGAATCCGATGTGCCATGTAATACGCATAAAGCCGGTCTTGGAAACGACATGTGGTCGCTAGATAATGACTTGCGCTTCGATACACAACAAGGCCATTTATTAGCAATCGAATTACGCGATGGCTCAAACCATTATAATCCTGAATTCGATGAAACATTAATCGGTGCTGGCCAAGCAATCCGCTTTTCAGGCCGGGTCTTATTCGCTGAAGATGAAACACCAGCGCCGCAAGGCGCATTTGATATAGTCCTAGGAGATTACGACCAAGAATGGGTTACATCAAGCCGAGACGGTGGTTATTTCAGTATTGATTTCCTAGTTCCAGATGTCCGAAGTGGTCATTTAGACCTAAGGGCAAAATTAACCGATTTGCCGGGTCTTTCAACCGATGAATCAGAATTCAAGCCTCGTTTGAGATTAGCAGTAGATAGTGCTAGACCAACTATTCATATGGTTACTTTAGACGGAATTCTTGCTGGTGAAGAAGTTCCAATTTCCCGAGCAGGAAATCTCCTAGTGATGGTTGAAACCAGAGATGATCAAGGATTTGATGCGAATCACCCTGCAGTTCTACATTATTTGGTTAGAGCAGGAGAAGCTGAAATCAGTAGAGGTTCTGCACCGCTACCGGAGACCACACCATTCGAGGACCAATTCTTTTGGACTGGATATATTGATTTGACCGATGGTGGAGCAACGATGTTATTGCCTTCCTATACCATCGATGTTTGGGTGACTGGTTCGGATGCTTCTGGCAATCCGTACGATTCGGCAAATAATCAGATTGGTCAACCTATCGCCTCTTGGCCTCTTGCTTTGACAGGACCTGATGTTAGTCTCAGAGCTGCTGATACGGTTTGGTGGTGGTCCGACCCTTCACCTGCGCCAGGTGACGCGGTCAGCCTGACCATTGAAACGAGAAACTCTGGAACAACAGGTGAAGTGAGTTTCGTCCTGCAGCGCCGTGTAAACGGCGATGATTGGCTTACTTTAGATGAGAAATCAATAGAGTTATCATCCGGTAAAAAAGGTCAAGTTCATCTCGAAACAATTGCCGATGGAGTTAGCGGTCAACCCCTTGAATTCCGGCTATTATTACTTGATTCAGGTGTTGAAAAAGAAAGGATTTCAATATCACCTTTGATTTTAACCGAAGAGACAGAGCGAGATGGTGTAGCATTAGCAAACCAGGTTGCCGAGTCTCAATTATCAATAATCATGTATTTGATTGCCTTGAGTGCAATGTCCTATGCGATATTTACAATGGTTCAAATGAGGAAGATTAAACGCGGTGAGGAGGTAGAACCCGAGGATCAAACCGGTGAGGTTATCGCTGATTTAGAAGATTCAAAGAAAGTTCCAGAAGTACCTGATATGAGTGCTCAATTAGCTGTTGAACCTGCTGCAAACAAAGGTCCACCCATACCTCCTGATGGTCTGCCTGAGGGCTGGACTGAAGAGCAGTGGGGCCATTACGGTGAGAAATATTTGAATTCTGGTCAATAATTTGTGTTAAGGGGAATTTAAAATGAATCCAGCCGAGGGGATGGTGGTCCTTCAAGAAAGGATGGTCAATTTGGTCAACCAGTTATCGATGCCGGTTTTGGAGTGCAGTTTGGTGATAGGGCGATGGACCAATAAGATGACTATCCATTTAACGAAATTAGCGCAAACGAACCAGGAAACACTAACTCCGCTACTCAGTAATCCTTGGGACTTAGATGTAGAACCAGTAAAAACCGAAGTTGAATTCGATTTGGAAAAAGCTCTTTCATTAGTCGACCACGACCGGATGGATATTCTTGACACATTGGTGAGGGTAACCATAGAGGAACAAGAACTCCCGCTCGCCGATGGGTTATTGGTTCTGAGGTCATGGGAAAAATTAGTGCGGGAGCAATTATCACAGGTAAAAGGTCCAGGCCAATTATTCAGCCCAACCGATATTCCAGAAGATTTTTGAGGTGGAAAAATGAGAGCGATATTTTTAGCGGTTACCATAATCTTAGCAGCATTTTCAGGTTGCTTTGGAAGTGATGATATTCTTAGCGAAAAAAGAGGCATTCCGGGAGGATTGACCTTGGCTTGTCTACAAGATTCACAATTTACTAGCATGGAGTTAGTTTTCCTTTATGAAGAAGGCTATGAGCCAGAAGCAAGTGATTTACTCAAATCTCGGATCGACCAAGTTTGTGAAAAATCAACTGTTAGAATTAGAAAAGAAATAGTAAATTTCGAACATTCTGGAAGCTGGTCATCCGATGATATCAGAGACCAAAGATGGGATTTGGGCGCTGATGCGATGCAGGAAAATACCTTGAGATGGTATTTTCTTTTCCCATCTGGAGTCTATCAAAAAGATAGTGTTCTCGGTGTTGCAGTAGATGCTTCAACAGTTGCAATTTTCAAAGATTCAGTAGCGGATGCCGAAGGATTCCTCGGTCGACCTTCGGCAGAAGAGGTCGAAAGGTCGGTAACGGTTCATGAATTAGGTCACCTCTTAGGTCTGGTAAATCTGGTATATACCTCCCCGATCGATCATGAAGATTCGAATAATAAAGGCCATTCAAATAATGATAATTCAGTCATGTATTGGGCGATTGAATCCAGTGATGTTGGAAACTTTATTTCTGGTGATTTGCCAGATGAATATGATGCTGATGACAAGTCGGATCTAAGCGGATTAGCAGATGGTACAATATCGGCTAAGAACCAAATTTGGTCATGATTTTCTACTGACGATAATACTCGCTGCCCGCCAAGCATCGAAAACCGACCACACATAGAGAAAAACCCAAAGAATTAGTGTGAACGACAGAGGGATTTGCAATAAGAAAAAATCAGTACCTCGGCGGTGGTTACGGTTGAAGTGTTGGCCTAAGTAGAGGAAAGGGACCAATGCTAGAATCATTGCAATGACAGGTCTGAAAGTACCCCAAATACCGATTCCTGCGGTAATTTCGTGCCAAATTTGTCTAATGATTGCGAAAAAGCCGAATCGAGGTTGCTTTGAAGGCACACTCACCTCGATAACCTCGACATCTTCGTCATCCATGTATTAGGGGGCTAAAATGGGATTACTTGTCAACATGACGATGAAAATGCTCAAAGTTAGACCGCTTTTAGCCCAGTTGATGCCTAAGCCAATTCTCGTATCCGGCTTTGAGCCATTTGGAAACCATAAGACGAATATTTCCAAAAAGGTTGCTTTAGAAGTGAACGGATTATCGGTTCGCGGTCACACAATAGAATCAAAAATATTGAGCGTTGATTTGGCTGGAGCAAAATATGTATCTCAACAGCTCAGTGAACAGGACTTTGCAGCGATTATTCATTTAGGTCTGGCAGAGAATGCCAAGGTACCTCGGATTGAGTTGAAAGCAAAAGATATTCTTGATTTCAGAATTCCTGATAATTCGGGTCGCCAAATAAAAGATTCGATAATTTCCGGGGAAGGAGATTTGTTTTCGAAAATTGAAATTGATGATTGGGATATTGCCACGATGATCAGCCAACCGATAATAAGCGAAGATGCGGGAGAATTCCTTTGCAACGAAGTTCTTTATCGGACTCTGCACGCTCTCAATGATAACACTCCTTGTTTTTTCTTACATTTGCCCCCTATTTGTGAAGATCCGGTCGGTTTGGTTTTACAATGTTTAGACCGGATGCTACGTCCACCTTGTTTAGATGTGGGTGCAGGTGCGATTATTAGCGCTGGAAAATTCTTGGCAGCTAGGCGTGCTCCCAAAGAAAAACATGCAGGTTGGTGGGAATTTCCTGGAGGGAAATTTGAGCCTGGTGAAGACGCGGTTGATTGTTTGAGACGTGAGATCAGAGAGGAGTTGGAACTTGAGGTTGAGGTTGGAGAAGAGGTTGGTATTTGGATTTATGATCATGGTGATGTGGTCGTCAGGCTTCATGTTCGGCGCTGTACCATAATTTCCGGTGAGATGAAATTGAATAATCACGACAAGGTCCAATGGTGTACAAAAGACGACGAAGTGGACTGGTTAGGTCCAGACCAAGAAATAGCATCTGCAATAATCGGCCATATTTCCAATTGACAAAATTTCATCAGCTAAGCATTATTCTGATTGGAAACATGATCATTAAAAAAATGACTAAGGGTGCTATTGCGGAATAGAATAGGCCTTTGTGAACGATTTCTTTGCGAATTTTTTCCCCAAGAATCCAGATGAGAAGGGAGAGGTAGGATACTGTGACTCCGGTAATCATCATTCCAATTGGACCGACTATAATCAATCCCCCATATCCACTAGGAGGTTCAATCCAGAAATATACCAGCATAATCAGAAACAAAACCAGACCAATAACGAAGATTACTACTGCAACAATATTCGTCCATTTCAGAATATTCTTCAATGACCATTTCTTTTGGTTACTCCAAGAGAATTCTTCATCACAGTAAGGGCACTCAAACAATCCATATTCGCCTTCTTCCAATTCGATATCTTCTTCACAATGAGGACATAGGATATCGCCCATGTTACTTCCATTAATTGCTACTGAATAAGTGTTGAGCCATTCATCTTGGTTTTTTGGTGGTCTAATACAGACAACCGACATATCATCTCCATAAAGTCGCAAGGGGTCATCCCAAACCGCTCTGTATTTGATAATTAGAAGCCGATTAATTGATATGTACGCTAATTTGAACAATGGTTGTGACTGATGAAGACTCGAAGGATAGTGGCTGGAATTGGGTTATAGGATATTTTGCAGCAGGACCTGTATTCATGCTGTTGTTGATTGTTGCAAGTTGGCTCGTTTCAAAAATGATTTGACATCGAAGGATGTTGTAAATAGCATTCAAGCAGAGGGTACCATGCGGGGTACAGACGGAGTTGACATCGGCAGCGGATTCAGGATGGGATGTCAGGCTTATTCATCACTCAGTTCGATTTGTTTAACCCTATTTATCCTGAGAAAATGGGTTTTGTGTAGGGGTTATATTTATTTACACAACATTATCTCCCAAGGTAATGTTTGCAAGTAATACACATGCTCGGCTTCGTAGCCTGATGTTATCTTTGATTATGTTCGCCTCGGTTTTTGCCGGGATGGCGGCCTTAACACCTGCTGTTGGTGCCGATTCTGGGCGGTCAACTGGGTATGAAGAATTAGTGGTTTCAGTACCTGATACCTATTATGATAGAGGTTCAGATATACCTCTCACAATTGTAGCAACTAATTTAGATCCTGCAACTGAATATACGTTAACTTATACTCTATGTGATTTTGAATCTATGGGCAATATTGACGATCAATGGTGTTACCCATTGGAAGATTGGACAAATAATGGTGAACCAGTAATTTCTGGTACTGTCGATATTGGTTCTGGAAATAATTACCATATGACAACAATCACAATTACCGATCCAGGATGTTGTGGAGAAGTTGAATGGGATTCTACATTGCAACAAGAGGTAATGGATGGTTTAGAAAACGGCTCTTATGGATTTATAGTTTCGCTTGATGTTCAAGAT
>PSPR01000014.1 GCA_004195515.1 Methanobacteriota archaeon
AATATTTCACAAGCTTTGCAGAATCCCTACTCTGGGATTATCAAACTCTTTGGTGAGAGTGCAGAGAGATTCCAATCCACTTTCAAAGTTGATGAAGAAATCATTTTATGGATCGAGATCAAACCTTCATCGGCTAATGGCATTCCAATATTAAAAGAAATAATGAATTTCTTCGATGACTATATCTCATGGATTGCCATTGTTTTTTCATTAAGGAAAAAATCTGCTATTTGTGTCACCAATAAGAGGATATTGATATTTGAGAGAAATATGATGTTCTGGGTTCTGGAAATGAATGCAATTGTCACTGACTTAATTCCGAATCAAATGAGTGAAATTAGGGTTGAGAGAAGGCGATTCTTATTTTTTTGGAAAAGACAATATGTGTATTTGGATGGAAGGAAATTTCAAATTAAAAATGTTCCAGAACACCTTCTTTCAACCATAATAGAAAAAATTAGCAATATATTAATTTGAAGTTATGGATTTTAGAGCAATAAATTCTTTGCTTGTTAATGTTTAAACATTAGCGGGACTTTATTGAGTCGACCTATTCTTCGCCGAACTTTTCATCTCGGTAAATGGTCCGACTTGGCTTAGCAGCCATCGGCTCACCTTCGACCATGCCCGAGATTAACAAATCCAGGGCTGGAGCGTCACCTTGTAGTTGTATTTGGAAGAAAAAGCGCGACCCTTTCCTTAGTGTGTCCAAGAAAATTTCGTGATCTCTATGCAAAAATTTTGGCTCGACCTTTACAACTTTCCACTGGCCGCCTTGTGATGCTTCAAAGCGAATTCCAGCGACGTTCCAATCGCGCTCTTGTGGGTAAACACCGATGAGTAATGGCCAATTACCATCTTGACCGAGCCTAGAATCCAACCTCCAAACCGCGAGATCTATCCCACCGGTTCTATGCCTGATTTCCGGCTCCCCCCAAGTCTCTAAGGCCTGTTCCCACTCCAATGAGGACACGGCTCGCAGAGCACGGTTGAGATCTTTCTCGACCGGTTCGCCAGAATCAATTCTTTGTCGAAGCCAATCGAGACGGTTCGTCTTGAGTGCGAATTCCTTTGCGAATTTTTCTTCTCTCTTCAGATGGATAATAAAGAGTAAGAACGGCATTCCAAGCAAGAATCCGATAATCCAATAAAAGACTTGAGCGGCCTCTTTTACCGCTTGTGAAGGGGGGAACCAAGGTTCTTCACCTTCTTCTATTACCGCGGTCGTGACTATCATCCTCCAAGGAACCGATTCGGCCGCAGCATCGAGAGCCGAACTGCCATTGATATGTTCGATCAGAATGAAATGGGTACCAGGTCCGACCTCGATAGAAGCAGTTACCGATGTCATCGAATAGGTTGCTGAGGTTTCCTTTTTGATTTCCCATGTATATTGGTCCATCTCGTAAAGAGTAAGTCTGAGGTCGTAAATTCCGCCTTCGATTTCGACATTGATCAGATGAATAGAGTCGTTCCATCCGGTGACCTCATAGCGTAATACATCGCTATAATCGTAATTACCGAGAGTTAATTCACCGATATGTTGGCTGCCATCCAAGTCGATTTTCGGATATGTCGAGTTGTCTGATTGAGCGGTAAGTGGTCGTAATGATGGCGCATCGAGAGCCACCCCCGCATCGTAATGATAATCTAATTCCAAAGATGCTGACCAATGGCAATCGCATTGCCATGTGATCTCGATTGCAAAGGCTCCAGCCATTCCTCGAATACGGTCACCTTGAGTCGCATTCAATGATTCGGTAAAATTTCCTGATGCGAGTATATAGCGGTACTGAATCGGAACGATTTCTTCTTCACCGTAAAGTGATGATCGGAGGATTTCAATCGATTGGGCAGCATTAACTGCTGCGATACGTGGCACCTTTCCATATGCTTGAACATTATCAAAATCGGTCAAGCCTACTGGGCTTAACGACAACCGGCCGCTGTGAAGAGCCCAAAGGGTTGATGGGGATTGACTGGTGATTGTAACCAGAATTCTGCCATCTTCAGCGATTGGAATCAATAATTCATTTATTTGACCATAACTAGTGTTAACAATAGTGGTGATTTGCTGTTCCAAATTTGTTTCAGATGAATTGTTTTGGAAGTGGAAATTGACTTCGAGGTCGGCTGATGAAGCCATCAAAATAAAATTGATAACTTCATTTGCACTCACATTGATGGCGAATACATCTGCACTATCGTTCTCCAATCCACCGCTGAAATATTGGCCATTGCATTGTACAAAAGATTGAACGCATAGCGCGATATCGTGAGTATCGAATTGTTCTGTCGGCGCAGGGCGTAAATTAGGCATCTCTTCGTTGACCGGTAATACCGATTGGCATCTAGAACCATACGGAGTGATGATTGTAATATTTCCAGCGTTCAACTCGACCGAATAATCGCTGCCATTAGCGATGGTCGTATTATTTTCCAAGAGTTCAATATATCCTTCATCACAATTAACCCATGCAGTTCCATCGACTGCTTCGAATTGATAAGAAGCTGCTTGAGCAGCCATTGGCAGGAGCAGAATCGCGCTAATAATGCCAATGATGACTCTGCCCATGAGATGATGTGACATGCTTCTCCTGTTTCAAATCATTCAAGACCAGACCACCACCCCCCACAAAACATGGCAGGCTTAGGTCGTACCGTCAAAGCTCGCCAACGCATGGCTCGACTATGGGGATTAGGCGACCGAAATGTGCCGTCATCATGGACTCCAGGTTTGGTTTTGACTGCCGGAGAAGATGCTGATATTTCGATAGCACCATTCGAATCCAAAAGCGACGGTGGAATTCCTTCGCGTTTGACTATCTCCGGCCGGGCTGCCTTCGCACCTTGGGAATCGAGTGAGCCCGGACCGATTTTATCGGCTTCGATAGGCCACGTATTACCGCCATCATTAGAGGAAGCAGATGCAGGTGAAGTTGCACAAAAAGGTGAGTTATTAGCTCTGTCTTGGCAAGCATTGAATCACGACGCGCAATTGATGAATCCAGATTTAAACCCCCACATTGTGGTGTTGACCGATGCATTACAATTAGCAAATCGACCTGGAAAACTGGTTGAAGCAATTCAAATCATCAAGCGAAGATTTTCTGGTTCACTTTTGTGGTGTCCGGGCATCGGTGGCCCGGACAATTGTGCGGTATACTCCTATTTTGGAGTCGACCTTTTCGATATGACTCGTAGCAAGCAAGCCGAATCACACGGCGCGGTTTTGACAAATTATGGCCCAAGATTATTGGAAGATAATGAAGGTCCAAGCGACCATTGGACTACAGCCATTATGGAAACTCGCCGAGCGATAAGAGATGGTCGCTTGGCCCAATTAGCCCGATCACAATCTCTCAACAGCCCAAGGCTGGTCGAACATTTGCGCCGACACGATTTGATGATGGCAAAACAACAAGGGGTTCTTGCTCAAATCGTGAATGAAAAAACCACATTGAGAATTCATAGTGCAGATGCTCATGATGATCCGATTATTTCCGATTGGGTGAGTTATATTTCCAATGACTACCGAGGACCTGAAGAACTCGATGATGTATTGGTATTATTGCCGTGTTCGGCCCGAAAACCCTACTCGTTTTCTCGGACCCATCGCTCTTTTCGCAGAGCGATGAACCATAACGCTGCTCACGAGGTTATCGTCACATCGCCTCTTGGTTTGGTGCCAAGAGAATTGGAAGAATGCTGGCCGGCCGGCCATTACGACATTCCAGTTACCGGAGACTGGAACCGAGATGAGGTTGCTAGGGTTACTCAAATGCTAGATAGTCTCTGTGCAAATCATAATTTCCGAGTTATAATCAACCATAGCGGATTGGAATACACACACCGATCGATAGAGGTTGTCGATACTCGCCAAGGAGAACACGGCACCTCAAATTCTGCATTGGAACGATTAGGCGAAGTCGTCCTCGAACATTTGACGGTCAAACGAAGAAATGGCGAAAAAATGAATATGGATAAATTTAGGGCGGTCGCAAATTTCCATTATCTTAACGATAATTGGCTAGAAGGTTGTATCGTTAAAGGACGAATTCCACGTTGGAAACTATTCGTCGATAATGAGCAAATCGCAATGTGGGCGCCTGAGCGGGCAGGATTCTCCTTATCCAAAGCTAGTATTCCAATTCTCGACAGAGAAAACTCGCTTAAGCGAATAACACTCAAAGCCGGAATTAAGTGGAAGGGTGATGTTAATCTAACTATTTTGGAATCCTACGATAAAACAATCAAATCCGGTGAGGATTTACTGGTGATGCAAGACGCACAGTGCATCGGTTTAGCCCGGGCTCAAGCACCTGCTTGGGAGTGGGCTGGAGCGCCCGGTCGATTAGCAAAAATGCATCAACGACGTTAATCGAGCAATACCTACCACCCAAAGCGGTTAAGAATGGGGGGCAGGTCGGCAGGATGCTGGAAGGAACCAATATGGCACGTATGTACGCTGGTCGCAAGGGCAAGTCAGGCTCATCGAAGCCCCATGGTGAAACCTCTCCAGAGTGGTCTAACACCGATTCAAAGGCTATTACCGAACTCATCGTCGATCTCGGCAATGCTGGACACTCCAGCGCAGAGATTGGCACCATCCTGCGTGACCAACACGCTGTTCCTGATGTTCGCTCCGTCCTTGGAGGAAAGAGAATCGGAGCAGTTCTTGCTGCAAACGATATCGGTGGAACCTACCCAGAAGATATGATGAACTTGATGCGAAAAGCAGTCATAATCATTACCCATCTAGGATCTGGAAACCGCAAAGACTTGCACAACAAGCGTTCTCTAGAGTTGACCGAAGCAAAGATTCGCCGCCTCGCAAAGTACTACCGCAGTGAAGGCCGTTTGCCTGCTGGCTGGAAGTACAAGCGTGACCAACTTCGCTTGATGGTCGAGTGATGTTGCCCTTTTCTAAAGGCCAACTTGATGAACTAGCGCCTCTTCAGTTAATTCTACTGGGGTCGATTCGATGAATGATTTATCTCAGACATCTTTGTTTTCATCGCATCATGATGTCTACGAAGAGATTTGCATTAAGATAAAATCTTCGAAGATGATTCATCTAATGGCTAGTGCAGATTTAGAATCGATAATCGCTCTAAGTCAATTGGAAGCAGCTCTTCTGGATTGTGGGCTAGCTTATCGGCGCAGAGTTCTTCCTTCACTTCGCCATACTCCACGCGACGAGGTAACTAAATTGCCCGAAACCGAAGGGATGGTTATCTATATCGATTCATTTTCAGATAGTGTTCGAGCATTGAATTCGAATGAACTAAATATTCATATTTTACCGATTGCCATCGAGATGAAATTCGATGATTCCGATAATTCTCACCATGGTGCGATCGATTGTGTCGCAACTTGCGGCGTCCTCGCAGCAATGCTTGCCCCGCAGGGAGCAAGGGTGAGGAAACAAAGATCAATGATACTCGGTGGCTCATGGCTTCGACAATCTCTAGAAGTGAATTATGCGCCGGTAATGGCCATCATCAGAGACCATTTGGATGAAGAGGGCTCACTCGATATCCGGCCATTACCAGAGGTGCCATCACCTGCTCAAGGGATGATCCCTGGATTGAGTGATAGGATGCTCAAACGCTTGGTTAAATCATGGCCAAACATGGACATCGATCAAAGGTCTTCAGCCATCAGCGAACTGGTATTACCTGCATTGCGAGAGGATGGTCTTTCGACTGGACGCTTGGAAGAATTGGTTTGGCACCGGGCGCTGATTCCTGGTAATGATGTCGATATTGCAAGTCAATTGCATTCTGCCCGTCAAGCATGGCCAGATGATAGCGATGCTGCTAGAATTCATTCGAGTAAAATAGCTGACCAATTGATTACGACCGGCTGTTTATGATGCTCCTTGAGCAAAAATCACTCGACGATCTTTAGGATTCTACTACAGCCTTCACACGGCATGCGCATTGGCCTGATATCGCTGGCAATCGTATTACTGGTCGCACATGCTGGGCAATTGATGGAGGGATATACCATTGCTTTTTCCTTTTTCGAACCTTTCCGCCGTGGACTAGCCACCGCGGTGATCCACCAAATTATCACTGCGATACCGGCAGTAACCCCAACCTGGAATGGCGGGTATGCGAGATATAGTGCGAGGAAAATAATTGGAGCAAGCATCAATTCGAGCCAAAGGGCACTACGGCGTTTGTGCTTGGTAATCTTGAGGGACAGCCAAAATCCACCAATGACCAAGATTAGGGTGAGAACGGTCAAACTCATCGGTGCGTTGAGCGGGCTTGTGGTTGGAAGTGCTGATAACACAAAGGTCGCATCAGGCTCTAATTCAATAGAATCGATTCGAATCGATTCGCCAAATAATCCTCGGCGGTGAGTTAGGGTTAATCCATCCTCTCCTTTGATGGTCGCTCCGGTTAAACTCGACATCGAGTCGGTATCAATATCGATCACTAAGTCGAAATTTGCCCAAATTGGAATCGGTTGAACAATAATAAAATCGCTTAACAAGGTTAGCACCTGATTCTCAGCGATAACTTCCAAGGTGGTAATCGTCATCGATATAGGATGCGGTGTGACTCGTTCTTCACCGTGAAGGTTGATTTCGAAACCAATACGCTCGAATTCATTGATATCATTTCCAATCAATTCATCCAATTCCAAAGCCATGCCATCGTTCATGTAAGTGACGGCCAAATTTACCATTTGGTTTTCGAATTCGGTAATTTCGACCTGATCGATAACTCGGTTTCGCATATGTTCTTGACCGACCGAACCGGAGCGGAAAATTCTGAGGGCTTGTGACATACCTGGATCTTCATTTCCGATATTATCCATTCCCCATCGCATCCAATATGCGATTTCCTCATCCATTGTTAGAATGGTACGACGCTTGAGAGCTAATTGGCCGTCTATTCGCTCCAAGTCCATACTGACCTGAACCATCAACGGTGACCCACCGCCATCACTGCGAAGCGGTTCTTCAGTCGGATAGAATCCTCCTCCACCGCCACTCCCGTCATCGACTGTGCTGATCATGAATTCTGAAGAGCCAGATAAAACCGGAGTTCCGGCCTGAATTTGTATACTTGCTTCGATGGTGATATTTTGCTCTCCGCTTTCGGTCGCTTCCCAAGTCCATGTCAATCGCACATATTCTTGGGCTTTGGTTGCGATCGGGTCGTTGTTGAGCATGTTGTTGTTAACTTTGATTTCAAGCAAGTTAACATGAGCTGCTGCTGCTTCACCCCACGGTGAAGCGATAACCAATGATACGTGGACGTCCATTCCTTCAGTTACAGGGTCTTCGACGATCAAATCCACAAGCGGAAGATTTGCCGATATCAATGATTCATCATCGCTTCCACCCCAATAAAACGTCAGCCCAGCATCCCCTGCAGGGACGCTGAATACAACTGTTTGAGCAATTAAAGTGACCGAGAGATCGGTAGAACTTGGAATTGCTCCGGCATCTACTGAGACCGTAATTGAAAGTGTTCCTGTACCCGATGCCAAGAATGAATTGCCAGGGGCAGTAGCACCAGAATATACATTGCCTCCAATCTCTACCTCTACGGTTGCATTGATTTGGGCTCCGCCAGCATTCTTTACCTCGTAAGCAATTTCAAATGTCCAATCTTCGGTTGGATAATCTCCAGTCCAGGCGGGGTTGAGTCGCCAAGAGGCAATCTCTTGTTGCTGTGCGATTGAATCAGTAATTGTGAACTCTTCACCGCTAGTAGGCAATGATGCTTGGAATGGAGTCATACTACCTTCGGACGTGAAGTATAGATCTACTGGCCCATATTCACAGCAAACGGTCTCTGATTCTGCGGATACAGATTGAAGTGGTAAAGAAGATAAAACCAGTAGGAGGCAGAGAATGAGCGGACGTAATACTCGCATTCATTCACCCTCTCTTTTGATTGGGTGGGTTAGGCCAACTATTCAAGCCTACGGCTTGAGATGTATGTAAATTGGCTCAAAGTGCCTTTTCGAGCATAGAGCCGAGTTCTTTCTCAAACAAGCCGACCAATGCCTCACCGATCTCGTCTTGTAGGTCGTCGGGTAGGATTCTTAACCCCAATCTCGCAGCGGCTCTGCTGGCTTTTAATTCAGCATAAACAGTACGAGCTTTCGCTTGGAAATAATATGAAACTGCATCTCGCAATTCCTCTTTTAACTCTTCATCTTCATCGACCTTTGCTCGAATGTATGTTTTGAGTTCATCCTTTACCAGATCTTTAAAAACTTCGATCACCAAATCTTCAGTCGCCAGTAATTCTTTGACTTGAGCACCCAGATTACCCGACAGGAGATGTTCGATTGCCATATTCTCCACTGACAGGGCGCCTCATTTGAACCCATTGGGCGGCCACAGCATTCATTTAGTTCGGACTTTTAAGGTAAAAACATGGAATTTTCTACAATAGGAGCCGAGGATAATTTGGTGGAAGCAAAAACTAGACTCGAAAACTGTGAATGCTTGATTGTTTTTGGCAAAGAGGAGATTGTAGGGGTAATAACTTCAGATATGCTCGATGATAGCAAAACATGTGGCCAAGCGATGGAAATGGATATTTTGGTCGACCCATCAGTAGAAAAGGCTGCAAGTTGGAAACCACTTTTCATCGTTATTACCGTTGACGGTGAACCGATGGCGGTTAGTCGTGGAGCATGAGCAAGCCATCATCTTCGATGATTCCATAGCCAATTCGTTCCAATTGGACAATTGTTCCAACCGGGTGAGAATTGGTTTCTAGGATTCCTTCCACCGTGATAATTTCATCCCCTTTTGGAATTCTCAGAGTAGAGGGTGAGCCACCTGCTACCCAATGGATAACTGGACGCTTATCGCTGCGGTCGATAGACTCGATATTCCCAACCGAATCAATGTCGCACAAATCCATTAATCTAACTGGCTTGCCATAATCTTCCGCCTCGATCCAAACTCCTTGGTCGATATGATATTCTCTTTGGCCGAGATCAACTTTGGGATGGGCTGCAATAGTTCCGGTTCGTTCCAATACACCAGTCAATGTCATCGGGGTTGCTTCACGGATGAATGCCAATCGAGGGCTAGATGAATCGATGATTTTGGTATTGTGAGAATAAAGTGTTGATAGCGGCACAGCAATGTCCTTTTGGGTTAAACCTAATTCGATCCAGAACGATTCTAATGCCTTGGCCTGAATGCCTCTTCTCTTGAGAGTTCCAAGGGTTGGTAAGCGAATATCATCCCACCCAGAATAGACCCCAGCCTCAATATCTCGGCGCATTTGTGAGGTTGAAAAACCACCATATTCGTGAACTTTTACTCGACCCCAATAAATTGTTTCCGGATATTGCCAACCAAAATGGGCGTAAAGCAAGGTTTGTTTCCTTGTAGAATCCATTAAATCCTTTCCGCGAATAATATGAGTTACCCCTTGAAGGTGATCTTCGACCGCTGATTGGAAATCCAATAATGGCCACACTCGGTAAGCATCGCCAACCCTTGGATGAGGGTTGGTCTGAATTCTTGCAGCTGGCCAATCGCGCAAAGCAGGGTTTTTGAGGCTCATATCGGTTTTGACTCTAACGACAGCATCGCCAGGTTGGAATCCATTTTTGTCATTCATTTTTTGCCACTTTCCGAGATTATCGCTAATTGAATTATCTCTACAAGGACACTCGGTCATAGCAACTCTGTGAACTTTGAAATCATCGGCTGAACAAGTGCAGACATAACCGAATTCACCAGATATCATCTTGGCGATATACTCGTGGTAAACCGGGATTCGATCCGAAGCGATAATGATCCGATGTGCTGGAAACCCACAGAGCCATTCTTGTTCCTCCGGAATGATATCGTAAGCGGGCATCATTGGTGGCTTGACGGTTGTATCGGTATCATCGAAACGGAGAATTAGTTCTCCGTCGTGCTTTTTTGCATACATTCCATTAATTATCAATCCTCGGGAATGGCCAAACGAAAGCAAACCATTTGGATTCGGTGCAAATCTAAATACCGGTTTGACCCCTTCGATCACATTTGGTAAATCAGGTAAACCTTCGCGCCGGGTTTTAATCTTCTTTTCCAATAAGTGAGGAGCTTCGGCTTCGAGAATTTTTTGAATTACCTCCAAGCCATCCGAAGCGGCGAAAGCATTCGCCTTTGCAACTTCTTTTGCAACCAATGGTGCGATGAATCGACCGTGTTGACGCAATTCTGGCCTCGAAGACATAATTCTAGAAATGACTGAACCGGCTTGACCCTTGCCATCATATTGCAGTGAATTTTGTAATGATAAGTGGCGAATGAAATCGCTAACATCGGCGTCTGGGCTCCACTCCATATTGACCGTCCAGACGCCCCTCGTACATCAAAACAAGGTTTGTTGAGACGAACTTGGACGCGGCGGAACATTACCGCCCCATGCATTTTCAACTGTTTTCCAACTCCAGCGCAAACATGGATGAGGCGCTTCTCCTTCGGTTAGAATTTTAACTGCTTTTTGAGTTTTGGGATCCGAAGGATAGCCACTACCCAAATCGAAACCGACCTCTTTGGACAATTCTTGAATCAGCCGATCCCTCATCACTTTAGCGATGATGCTCGCCGCACCGACTTCAGGATAATTTGAATCGGCTTTATGCTCTGCTTCACAACTTTTCCCACTTAATTTGTTAACATTATTTGCAAATCTAGTTGCATTGACATCACAAGCATCTAACATGATTTTCCCTTCGGGCATCGATTTCAACGCTCGAGCGAATAATTCGGTTTCAAGCACATTCAAATTATAATGGTCATCAATCTCTTCAGGCGAACAGATAATCACTTTGTGAGGCATCTCTTTAATAATTTCAAAAATCTCTTCGCGTTTTTTTACGCTCAAATCCTTTGAATCTTTAACGCCGATATCAAGCAAATATTGCCGATTAACCGCTGCAAATGCACAAACGACTAGTGGACCGATTACTGGGCCTCGACCCGCCTCATCAACCCCTATGAACATGATTCACAGCCCCTATAACTCCAAATCTGTGTTCAGATCATCTAAATCAAGCATTGCTGGAACATTATCTTTTCCTTTTTTAATCGGAACCGTCCTTGATGTAATTGGAATTATATCCGTGGGCAAAGCGACATTTGCTCGGTGAGGACGACTGATATCACCCACCGAAATTTCACGGGCCAATCCATCCATCTTGGTTTTAACAACCACTCTATCATGATGGTCCAAGACCGTGTTCGCTGCACCTACCAATTGTTGGGCTAACGGTTCAGAACTAGGTTTATGGCCACCGCTAATTGCACCAAACATTCCCTTGAATGATTCAGGGCTTACCTGTGGAGAGACCGCCGGTGTTGGGACCTCTTGCTTGTTTTCTGAAAAGTTAGCCATCCAATCACCTGTTTGGTCAATCGCTTTTGCTTGAGGCTTTAATCTTGCAGATTCTTCCAAGCGAGTATTTCTATCCTTGAGCGATTTATTGATTAATAATCCACTAATCAATGCGGCTGCAAAAATCCATTTCCATGCCCAGACCGCACTCGCACCAATGGCCAAACTCGAGAAAATAGAATCGATTGCACCCCCGTCGTCCGGTTTGACTTTGGCTACCGCATCAAAAGAAGCATTGGAGGTATAGATGAATGGTTTTTCTTCATCTAATCGCGAATGAGCGGTGATATTGAGGAAAATAACCCCACTATCAATCTGATCTTGTGGGACCTGCACCCAAGCTCTGAAAGTAAAATTTTCACCACGAGGGATCTCAAACATCTCAAATGACCTAATGAATTCGGTTTCACTTTCAAATGTCGCATTTTCAGGTGGGACGAAACTCATATCGGTATAATAAGAGGTACTCATTCTCACTATTAACCCATCTTCAATATTACCATCATTTCTAACAGTCATAGTGATCTGCAATCTATTCTTACTGTCTATGCCAAATTCTGCATCTTGCCAAGTCCATTCTACATAAGGGGCGGTAAAAGTTTCGATGTTAATTCTATCTACGACAACTCCATCATCTCTAACCAATTCAATCGAAAGATTTCCTGTCGACAAACCTACAACCCCTTCGATAGTTTGAAGTGAAAGCATAATGTTTTGTTCAATTGCTCCTTTTTCCATTCCCCAAGGGCCTTCTTCAATACTTGCGGTAATTCCGTTAACATCAGTAGTTCTAAGGCTGAATGAATCCCAATAATTACCGGTATTATTTATTTGGAATGGAATTTGACAGGTTGTATTTACCGCAACAGATGTGCAAACATCAGGTTGAACCGATAATACCCCTCCTCTATTCCAGGTAATCATCGAACCGATAGATACGACAGAACCACGTTCTTGGAAACCTTGAGGACTAACTGAAAACTGTAATCTCAAATCACCGGAATTAGAGTCGGGTGCTGAGAATCCGACCTCTATAATTCGGCTTTCATTCGGCTGTAATGATTGGAATTCAAATGCATTAAAAATTGCGATTATCCAGCCGTTTGATTCAATTCGATCAGACTTTTCACCGTTTAAATTCAACTCAGCTACTAAGAATGTTGGTGTATTCCCGTTATTGCGAATCTCAACATCAAGTCGACCGTTTGCACCAGGGTCTAAACTAAGGTCTTGCTCAACCACATCGATAGTCATATTGTGCCAGGTTTGCATTTCCAAACTAAAGGACCAATTGCTCACTCTTCGGTCAATGGTTGAAACCGCTTGCAAAATAAAAGTGGGACCTGTTCCAGCCAGAGGTGCTCCATCGATAACCGCAGGAATATCGATCCAAAAATTGATGAATTCATCCTCGCCATCTAAGAGGACGGATTGAACAAAACCGTCGCCGTCTTCGTCGTCGGTAAAACCGAAATTCCAATCGGATGAACTGACGAGACTGAGATTTGCAGTATCTGAGAAGCCTGCATGATTTGAAACATTCATGGCTAATGATGTGCGGACGTTTTGCTGTACATAAAACGATGAACCGTTATTCGAACCAAATTTAAGATCCGACCAACGGGATACCAAAACCTCAACGGTATAATTTTCGCTCCAATCCGGGACCTCGATACAACTTAAACTAAACGTGAATTCTTGAGTACCAAATGGTGCGCTATTATTGACGGTCACATTGATATTCATCTCACCCAATCTACCAGAACCAACTCTTTTTCCTTGTACTGGTAATCCTTCGATTTCTAAATCTTCATCCGCAGAATCCAAATTGAGTGACAAATGTCGTTCAAACCCGACCAAATTATGCCAAGCAATTCTAAACGGGAGAGTTTCTCCCGGATGTATGACAACATCCTCTTCAATATACATATTAAAAGGGTCTTCTTCAGCGCTAACAGATATAGTTGGCATCATCAATAATGCCAGCAAGACCACTAACGCCCTTCGCATATCCCTGTTCAATTCAATCTAGCATTTCAACTAAGCCCAGTTCTGTACTAGTTTGTTAGAACAATGTGCTTAGTTGTTGAATTAATTGCTTACCTTGTGCTGAATTAGAATTAACCTCGTTTGAAACCGAATGGAAATCGAAAGTCCCTTCAGATATTTCGTTGATGAGTTCAGCTCCATTTAGCCAATCTTTGATTTGATCTTGGCTCAATATGGCCGGCATCCGATGGTGGACTTCTGAACATTCTTGATTAGCAGGAATGGTGATGATGCTGAATGTTTCCAGTCCATCGGAATTTGATTCGTGAATTCCAGCCATCCAAGTTGTCCCACCGTTTTGGCGATAAATGTACCAAGGAATTTTTCCTTGTGCTCCCTTTTTCCACTCGTACCAACCATCGGCAGGAACAACCACTCTTCGGCGTTTGAATGCGTTGCGAAACATTGGTTTTTCAGCAACGGTTTCACCTCTAGCATTGATTGGAGAAATTTTGGAATTTGTTGCCCATTCGGGTTTGAGCCCCCATTGCATTGCACGGAAGTGAGGTGCTTTGCCATCGACAATGACTGGGACCCAAGTGGTTGGTGATATATTCCACGATGGTTCGAATTCGCTCATTACTGGAAAACCAACCGCTTCGGCTAATTCCTCGATTCTAGTACCAAGTGCGAATCGTCCGCACATTTTTTCAACCTCAATGTACTGGGTCCTGAACCACTTTACCAAGTGCCTTTAAATCGAATTGAGCTCCATTCATCGGCACATTTAATTCGAATTTCATTCCGACATTTGGATCGATTTCACCGCATTGCCCAACTATATTGCCGTCGATGATAATATTTGCTGAACGTCCTTTGAGCCAGGGTCCATCCTCACAAGGCACCAAGGTCCAATCATTACAACCGAGGTCTCTCATCAATGCTTGAATTTTACCTCGAAGAGATGCGAATCCACCTCGGGCTTGGGCAACTAAGAATGCGAATTTTTCTTGGTTTTTATGGTCGATAACAACCGTGCCTAATTCGTATACGCCTTGAGGTAATTCGTGATGGCGATTTGCAGCCAATAAACGGAATAGGCCAGGGATAATATTCTGGCGCAAAATAGTATGTTCAGTAGTGATTGGATTGGTCATTCTAGTGACTTCTCCTTGTGGTTTCCAAGCCATTGAATTGAATTGGTCTTCATCATTGGAGAGGGTTAGTGACTGAATTTGCATCAGTCCCAAACCTTGGAGGGAATCGCGAATTCTTCGCCGTAAATGGCCGTCCTCTCGAGGTATAGCGGTTAGCGGCGCTTTGGGAACATCGTGTGATAAATCATCGTAACCATGGCCGATTGCAACCTCTTCTACCAGATCGATAGGATGTAAAATATCGAATCTCCAACGGGGCATCGATACCGACAAAACTCCTTTTTCCTCACCGTTGTAAATTCCACCCATGCGGGCTAATGCGGTGGTGATTTCAGAATCTTTGAATTTGTTCCCAAGAATGCTCTCGACCAATTTTCTGGTGACTTTATGAGTGACGGGTGTTCCATCTATTCGCCAAATATCGCCATTGTATCCTTTTACTCTAACCTCTTCGACCTGACCACCCATAGCGGCTAATTGTAGGCAGATCAGCATCAAGGATGCCTCACATGCTCGTTGGTCCCAGCCGGTTACATCGATGAAAATATCTCGGGTTTCGCAAGTAACAGTAGTGTGGTCACCATTGATTATCGGAGGGAAGGAAAGAACTTCATCATTAGAGTCAAGAATTACCGGCACACGCGCCATCCCAGCCAAAAGATGAGCATAATCTGCGCCTTTTGGATGGATTTCGAGGATTTCGTCGATAGTCATCGACTCGGTCATCGCAAGCGGAATGAAGGAATAATTTCTATCGACTGATACGACCTTGAATGGGGGGGCCAATTTACTTAGGTCGTGGACGCCAATCGATGCTCGGCGACGTCGACGCCCTAATGAAAAATGCAATTTTTCTTGGTGCTCCATCAAGCGTTTAATTATTCCTTCATCAACCTTGACTCCTCGTACTACCGCAGCTAGAACAACCGGTCTAATCGATTCTAAATCCTCTGAAACTGTGACCGAAATGGTCCCCGGTCCAACAGCAAGGTGTGGCATTGGAGGTGAGTCGTGTAAAAAAGGCAACATCGAATGGACGAGAGTTTCACCACTAAGCATATCAGGACGGTCGGGAAAAATTTCGATTTCAAGTGTCTCTTCATCACACGAATCGATGTCGCAACCGATTAGAGGGAGTCTATTAGCCAAATCTTCGATGTTGTGAACCCGGCCTCTATTCTCGACTAGAGTCCTGAGCAATGATTGTTCAACGCTGATGGTCGGCATCATGATCACCTTGCGAACCAATGTGGCATTGGGCGGTCATATCCCGCTAAGCGCAATCCGCTGACCGCAGCGGTATCTTGGTCACAAGCTCGCAAATTTGATCGGGTCATCTGGTCGATTGAAGCTAATCCTAATCGATTTAAATGAGCTGATAATCCAGAGGATAGCCGATTGAGCCAGCCTTCGACGTCTGAGTCTGGTGGGTGAGAAATCGCGAAGGAAATATTGCTAGCAGATAATATTGCCAAGTCTTCACTTGTCGCAGACCATGGTAACATAATCGCGGATTTGGTATTATTAAGCGATAAAGAAGCACTCCTACCTACCATCGGCAAGCAAGCGGCTGCGCTGATGCCGCTGCCATCATCGATTATGCTAACTGCAGCATCGATTCGATGATGTTCAGCGTGAGCATGTAGCTTGGCAGTTCGGTTAACCCCTTGTAACATCAAGGTTTTTGCTTCCGGTCCAGCAATGGCTCCAAGACAAACCAACAAACCGTCGATCGCCGCTCCATCAAGGTGAGGTAAGGAGTCTAAGTCTAGGGCAAAACCAGCAGAATTTGTGAGCAGTTTTGGCGCATCAACAATATTATCTCGGCCGATTAAAACGATATCGACTTCCCTAGGTTTTGATTCGACCATGCATGGATGGAATATTTCGGTAGTGGCTCCACTAGGGATAAACGGCAAAATTGGGATTGGAAGAGCGAGGGTGAATTTATCGCCGATAAGGCGAACCATATCACAGGTAGAGTGCACAGGCTCGTGTTCTTGTTCTCCAGGTACTATTGCAATTCCCGAAAAGTCTTCACGGCAACTTGCCATCACTCCTTCGCTTATACTGCCATCACTGACCAAGCAGACCGCGTCGCTTGGAACGTGAAGGTCTGGTTCTGACAGTAATTTATTGATTGAATCGACCTCTTTCTTGTCCAAAGGTCTCAAGGTGACTCCGGGTGGAGTTGCTGGACAGCGTCCATTGATTATGATTTTTCCACCGGTCATTCCGGCGCCAGGGTCAGGTCCAACATCACCATGAACAATTATGTCTCCGCCGCTCATACCGCCGCCTATTCTCGAACCAGCATCGCCTCGAATAATGAGTAATCCACCGCTCATTGTAGCACCGGCATCGTGGCCAACCCCGTCTAAAACGGTTATTCTGCCACTTCTCATCGCATATCCTACATTCGCTCCAGCTTCGCGCTCGCATGTGATTACATTCCCATCGTTTGCAGCGCCTAAAAATGATTCACAAGTACCTTGGTGAGTAAATGTACCACCTTGACCAAAAGCTGCAGTAAATGGGCCGAGGTAACCAAGAGATCTGATTCTTGATCCTTTTGGCAAAATCGGACATAGTCCTAATTCGCCTTGTTTCGGAACCGCTTCACCACTTGTGGTCCAACCGATTCGTAATACGATATTGCGTTCAATCGCCTTCTCGAGTTGAGCAGGCAGCCTGGAATTGATGCTCATCGAGCGACTTACTACTTCGTCATCCGCTGGCATCAAGCCGTCGGGGGATGTTCCCTCTCATCAATCGTTTGCCTCAAAACTATAGTAAAATGCCTAGGTAAGGTTCATGTGAGTGGCGCGAAAGCCCACCACACGGGGAGAACACTTTGACCATCAAGGTAGCCATCAACGGATTCGGAACAATCGGCAAGCGTGTTGCTGACGCAGTCGCATGTCAAGACGATATGGAAATTATTGGAGTTACCAAAACCCGCCCGGCTTTTGGCTGTGATTTGGCGGTTCGCAAAGGTTACCCGCTCTACTGTACTTTCGATGATGCTGACCGCATCGCTGCCTTTGGCCCGGCTGGCTATGAATGCAAAGGTGGACTCAGCGATTTATTGGCAGCCGCTGATGTTGTCGTTGATTGTTCTCCAGGAAAAATGGGCGCTGAGAATAAGGCTAAATATCAGGCTGCTGGAATCAAGTGGATTTTTCAAGGTGGAGAAAAGCACGCAATGACTGAATTATCCTATTCATCTTGCGCTAATCACAGTTCGAATCTAAATGCTGAAGGAACTAGAGTAGTTTCGTGTAATACTACTGGCTTATCCCGAACCCTAGTACCAATTTACGAGCAATGTGGCTCACTCAAAGTCGAGTGCACAATGATTCGCCGAGCGGCAGATCCGGGTGATTCTGCAAAAGGACCGATAAATGCCATCAAACCGGTACTCAAAGTTCCTAGCCACCACGGGCCGGATTTAATGACCGTTAAACCTGAAATTCAAATCAATTCTTTGGCGGTTGCCGTACCAACTACAATCATGCATGTTCACTCGATTGTTGCAACATTGCCAGAAGGTCATGGAATGACCACACAATCCGTGCTCGATCTATGGGCAAACCGGCCGCGTATCGTCATTATGAACGGTGCGGCTACCGGCATAACCACTACTGCAGAAGTGATGGAATTCGCCCGGGATATGGGCCGGACATGGGGTGATTTACACGAGATTTTTGTTTGGGAAGACGGTGTTAAATTAGAAGGAAATAACTTATATTATTTCCAAGCTATTCACCAAGAATCAGATGTGATTCCTGAAAATGTTGATGCGATTCGAGCATTGATGGGAACCGAATCCGATTGGGAAAAATCGGTTGCGAAAACCGATGCTGCAATCGCAGCTCTATTTGAATGAACAATTCTTGCCCAAGGGGAGCCCTATAGGGCTCAAATAAGGCTCGCATTCAAGTACGAAATCGAATTCGCAAGCAACATGAAGGTCGGTATCAAGGCGATTCTTGTCTTGGTGGTCATGCTTTTAGCACCATATTCAAACATCGATAATCCCCCGTTAGAAACCGAGGATGATTCTTTGGCAATCGCTGCTTCTTATTGGCATTCTATCGAGCCTACGGTTGAGCAAAGTGGCCTCAAATCACTCGATACCAGAGTATTTCTAGCAGCTGGACCATTCGATCCGCTTAACGGTGATGAGCCCAAGTCTGCAATTAAAGACGATGCAGATTATCGAAAAACCGGCATGGCAATCGTCCAACTCAACCACCATACAGGTGAATCTCTCGATGACTTGGTCGACCGTTACAACCTATTCGTACTCGATCATATGGGCGGTTCTGCTTGGTTGGTAAGATTATCTTCTCCCTCAGATTTGAAGCAAATCCAAAACGACGATTTGGTTAGGTGGGCAGGTGTGATGCAACCTGGCTGGCGGCTTTCTCCCCACTTGATCGGAGAAAGTGTTGATTTTATCGCAGCGATTCCAGCTGCGGACTTGATCCCCGAAGCTCTCGAAGGCTTAGCACATGATTTGGTAAAAATGGGCGCTGACGAAGCTTGGTGTGGACTTCATTTATGTGAAATCCGTGGCGATATCGATCTCGGTAAATTAGCAAGAGATGGCCGAATTATCTGGTCGGAACCAACATTTGAACTTCGCTTAACAAATGCGGTCGCAGGCGCGGTGGTTGGAATTCCAGAAGTGGTAGCAAACGCACCGTTCACCTTGGATGGCTCCGGTGAAATAATCACATTTACCGATACTGGAATCGACCGTGACCATCCCGATATAGATGGCAGAGTCGTTGCGGTTTACACTCTATTCGGCTTGGATCCAAGTCCTGCCGATTCCAATGGTGGCCATGGAACCCACGTCGCTTTGACAATGGTTGGAAATGGAAGTGTAGATTCTAGTGCGACTGGAATCGCCCCCGGTGCCCACATTATCGCCTATGCTTTGGAGCACGATCCAACCGGCGTTTTCGGTCGGCTCGGGTCGATTTACGATATGCTAAGACATGCTGAACAAGAAGGATCTAGAGTCTCTGTCAATGCTTGGGGGCTTAATGGTAACCAAGGCCAATATACAGCAGATTCTCGTTCAATCGATGTTTTCGTTCGCGATAACCCGGTGATGTTACCAATTTTTTCCGCAGGTGACGACACCTGGCAAAACGCTTCGATGGTAATGGCACCCTCAACCGCTAAAAACGCTTTATCAGTCGGCGCTTCGACTACATCTCCAGCAGGGATGGTCGCTAACTTTTCCGCCCAAGGCCCTGCATTAGATGGCCGAGTGAAACCCGATATAGTGGCTCCTGGAGTCGCTCTGTGCTCGGGTAGGGCTGAGGAAGCATTAGCACCCGCTGGTTGGGCGTGTGGTTCTGGAACCCACGCTAATGGCAAGGATATGTACATGACATTGAGCGGTGCTAGTCAAGGGACTGCAGTCGCTGGTGGGTCGGTATCATTGATTCGAGAATTCATTCGTGAGCAAGTCGGTATTTCATCACCTTCAGGTGCTTTGCTCAAAGCAGCAACCATCAATGGTGCAATTGATTTAGGAGTTGCAGATATTCCAAACGCAGGTGAAGGTTGGGGTGAAATCTCGGTGGTCAATACTGTAATGCCCACAGATGGCACCACTTCATTATCGACCTATCACGATAATATGAGGACTTTGGAGGCAGGCTTTTCATCCTTATATTCATTCGACTTGGATGGTGCTCACGGTATCGATATCACTCTGGTTTGGTCCGATGTAGCAGGCAGCGCGAATTCGCCTCAAAATGAATCTCACTTGGTGAATGATTTGGATTTAATTCTCTATTCTCCCGATGGTACTATCTACCGCGGAAATGTATTTTCAAATGGTGCCTCGATACCGAATGGGCAGGCTGATTCAATAAATAATGTCGAACGAATTAATATCCCGGCATCGGTGATTTCAACCAGTGGAAACTGGCAAGTGAAAATTCAGCACTCCGGGGGAGTGTCCCAAACATATGCTTTGGTCGTAACCGCAGATGCTAGTCTGACCCCAACTGCTGACCTCACCGTTTTTGCTGGCTCAATTCATTCCAGTTCGGTTGCACCGTTGGTAAATGATTTGATCACCCTTAGGATATCTTGGGCTAACCAAGGCACGGTTGATACTGGATTATTCCGAGTTGTATTGGAGGATTTGACCGCAGGTACAACTCTTTACGATGGCAACCGTAATGGCTTACTCGCAGGAACTATCGATTCCTTAACAATGTATCATTCTTTCTCGACAACCGGGGATCACGAAATGCGTTTATCGATCGATGTCGATGATCAAATCGAAGAAATGAACGATGCTTCAAATGGTACAGATAATAATATTCATGATTTCACCATTACCGTAACCGCACTCGGTGTGCGGTTGGTAACCCTCGATGAAATGGGTGGGGAAGATGCTGATTACCGCAATTTCACTCTCGACCCATCCACCGCTGAAGGCCATACTTGGCCGGTTCTTCTCAAACATGAAGGAACATCTGAACAATCGATAAAATTGACACTTTCTCAAATCCAAAGTCCGCACCCTCAACGCCAAGATATGTTATTACCAACCGATGATGATTGGTCCAAATCATCCGATATTCCGGGGCCGTTCACCCTTCAACCCGAGGGCAATGATAGTGCCAATATTTACCTTAACATAACTATGAACGATGATGATGCGGATATTTCAAACCCGCTGAGTCCTCGATACGCGATGGCTGGAACCTATGTGATGGACCTCACCGCTCGATATGAAAACGACACAACCGTCTCCCATACCATCCGTTTCAGACTAGTCGTTTTGGCGGTAAAAGATGTGATGGTTGCATCTGCTGGAACAATTGGCTTACAAGCTCAGCCAGGTCAAAGTACCTCGTTCTCAATTTCGGTAATGAATACCGGTAACGCACCTGCATTATACGATCTTGATTGCTATAGCGACAATAGATGGCTGGTTGAATTGGGGAACTCAAACTCGAGTTCCTTCTCTTTTGAGCCACTCGATATTCTCGAATATTTACCAATGCAAGTTCGTTTATACGTCCCACCGGTAGCAGATGGAATACCTTCAGCCGGCTCTACCGACAATATCTCTTGTTCGGTAACCAGCTCAGAAGACCCGAGTCTAAACATTACTGAAACCGTAACGCTTACTGTGAAGGCATTGGAATCATTCGAAACTGAATTATTCGATGACAAAGGCCTAAAAATAGGTCCTGCTGCTTATGCGAAAGAGGTTGCTGTCGATACCTCAGAACGCCTTAATCTCACCCTTGATATTGTGAATAAAGGCAATATTGTGCTCGACTTAACGGTTCGGGTTAACCCCGAGAAAACCAGTTGGGCAATTCAAGTGATTGAGGGCAATCAAACCGAGAGCAGAGAGGTAAATGTTCAAATTTTACCAGGTGAGCAATCCACGGTTAGATTCGATATATTGGTTTCACCAGTCGCAGTCCTCGACGATACCAATCGATTGGTTATCAAAACCAGTCAAGACCAATCTAATTTCATCGTCAATGAAACAACTTTGGTTGTGAAGGATGAATTAGCGGTCGAATTAGCATCTTTGGACTCTAGCGAGTTCAATATAAATATTGATGAAGATTGGACTAAAAAAGAATTCACGATTACAAATATTGGTAATTCTATTACCAGTCTAAACTGGTCTCATAGCCTCGGGCCTGATGGTTGGCAAATCGGATTCTCAAATACTCCAGTAACCATTTCTCCTCGTGAAACCCTAACTCTCTCAATCAGTGTTATTCCACCTCTCCAAGAACCGGCTGGCCCGGTAGATTTTCAACTTGGAGTTTATGTTGAAGCGAGTAATATCAGAGAGTCTATGAATGCCGAATTAATATTTGATCTCAATATTGAATCCAATCCTTATGCAAGCCTGGCCACAGGGGTTGACAAACCATTATTGACGATACCAAGGGATAGGACCATCACCCAAAGCATTACTGTAACCAACGATGGAAACGCTCCACTCAGTGCTGAATTAAGTGCATTTATCGACGCAGATAATTGGGATTTATCAATCGATAAATCTTCAATTTCCAATTTAGCGGTTGGTAATTCGGTCGAGATAATCATTAGTGCTACACCGAATCAAGATACCTCGACCGGGTTAGAGAAAATCATTTTCACAGTAATCTCAGATAGTGGTACGTCGACATTGGAAATAGATGCGAGCGTTGAGGCGAAGAAAACATCTGGTGGTCTATTCGGAATATTGCCTACATGGGCTGCAGGTTCGGTCTTAGTTACGATTATTCTCGTGATGTCAATAGTAGGAATCAGGATTAAAAAAGCCGCACCAAAGGATTTTTCAGGTGAGGAATTGGTCGCCCCAGATGCTCACAATTTTGCCGATGATGGCGGTCGAAAAGATGCGGCGATGGACATGGGTCAAGCAACCGAAAATTTGACCACCGGTGCAGTATCTGAAGAAGAGATTGCTGCGGCAATGATGGATTCAATGCCAAATTTGCCGGTTCCATCGACTCCTGTAATCCCTGATGGCAGACCGCCTATGGCGGCTTTTCCTACTGGTCGCCCCCCCCAAATAAGTCCAAAAATAGCGACGGGTCCTCCTTTACCACCTACTGGCTTACCGCCTGGTTGGACCATGGAACAATGGCAACATTATGGTGATCAATGGCACTCTCAACAAGGCCAACAATGAAGACAGGCTTGCACCCCGCCAACCAATATGAGCAGTATTGTATTGTTCGGCCCGCCGGGGGCTGGCAAGGGCACTCAAGCCCAGAGAATCATGGAATCTACTGGATTACCACAGGTCAGTACCGGTGATATGTTGCGTGCTGCGGTCAAAGCCGGAACCGAGACCGGGTTAAGTGCAAAAACATACATGGATGCTGGCCAATTGGTGCCAGACCATGTCATTATCGCTTTGATCGAAGATCGAATCCAAGAAGATGATGCAAGCAATGGTGTGATGTTTGATGGATTCCCAAGAACTATTCCTCAAGCAGAAGCACTTGCCGGAATCACTCAAGTCAGCCACGTTATAGCAATCGAAGTCCCAGATGGAAAAATAGTATCGAGGATTTGTGGACGATATACTTGCGGAAATTGCTCGATGGTTTTCCACGATGAATTCAACCCAACCACAGAGGAAGGCGTCTGCGACGGCTGCGGCTCAAATGAATTCAAACGCCGTGCTGATGACAATGCCGATACCGTTCTCAGTCGATTGAGCGCTTACCATGAACAAACCTCTCCCTTGGCCGCCTGGTACGAAGGCCGAGGAATTTTCCATCGCATCGATGGTGACAGACCCATCGATGAAATTACTACTGACATACTCAACGTCTTAGAGTGAGGTTGATTATTTTGGGTCGAAATCGAGGTCTCAAAAAACGCCAAAGACGCGAAAAAGCTCTAGATGCTCAGCAAATATTATCTTCGGTGATTGCCAATGTTTCGATGCCAATGGTAGCAAGACAAAACGCAGCCCAGCATTTGGTCAAAACCTCGAGCCGCCACCGTTTGCCATTACCACAAAACCTTTCCCATTGGATCTGCAGAAGTTGCACTCAATTATTGATTCCATCGGTTTCTGCAAGGGTCCGAATCCGTGCTGGTCAACGGATAATTACCTGTTTAAATTGTAATCGAGTACGCCGTTTTGGCATTAAGGGGGGCTCCTATTGACAAAAATTCCATCTCACATCAAACGTCAAGCTATGAGCCGTGAGTTCAAACCGAGTGTCCGAATTGGAAAAACCGGATTGACCGATGGCATCACCGAAGAGATAAAAGGCCAACTCAAGTCGAGAATATTGGTCAAAATCAAAATGAATAAGGGAATTTATGACCGTGAGGCCAGAATACAAATCTGGGAGCATTTAGAGCAAGAAACCGGCGCAACCTTAGTGATGTCTAGGGGTAATGTCGGCGTTTTGTGGTTGAATTAGTAGCCCAACACTCATAGACGCCCCACGATTCGCATTCGATATGGCGGGCTTTGGCTTACGCAGAAGACATCCTTCTCATTGGATTGCCTTGGCTGCCTTAGTCACAACTGGGGTTTTCAGTTTCCTTGGAAATGGACTCGCAGGTGGCGGTACTGCCGTCGATCTTGGAATCGAACTTAAATCAGGCTTGGGCAATACTCCTGTATGGGTTGGCTTGGGTATTTTATTAGGCGTTTATGCCCTTATCATCACCGAGGTTGTCCATCGAACATTGGCAGCTGCAATCGGCGGAATTTTAGCGGTCATCGCTTTGAATCACTACAAGGTCGGTCCCGCTCTTTCTTTGGCTCAAACAACAACTCTTATCGAGTGGGAAACCATTGGATTATTGCTTGGAATGATGGTGATGGTGGGAATAATTTCCCATACGGGAATTTTCGAATATTTTGCGGTCCAAGCATACAAAAAGAGTGGAGGTAATGTCTGGTCCTTGGTTGTTATTTTGTGTATAGTCACCGCAATTCTTTCGGCTTTCCTCGATAATGTGACTACAATGTTATTGCTCACACCGGTCACAATTCAATTGGCTCGAGTTTTAGATTTGAAACCGATCCCTATTTTGATAGCGGAAATTCTGTTTTCAAACATTGGTGGAACCGCAACAATGATTGGCGATCCACCAAATATCATTATCGGCTCAATGATGTCAAAAAGCGCAATCGCTGACGGCAAATACCCATCATTGGCTGATGGCGGCGTTGGCTTTAATGATTTTATCATTGAATTAGCACCTGGAATCCTTCTTACAATAATTCCCACTTTTATGATGATAAAATGGATTTATCGCGATGAATTCAGCGGTGAACGGGTCCGGGATGTCAAAGAATTAGAGGCGAAATACGGAATTAAGGATCCAGCAATGCTCAAATCATCCGGCTCGATTCTCGCCATCGTCGTCTTGTGCTTTTTCCTAAATCCCATTCTCCATATACCCGTCTCATGGGTCGCATTGGTGGGTGCAGTCGTGATGTTATTGATGACCGACCGCCATGATTTAGAAGGGCCACTTGAAAAGGTTGAATGGACAACACTGATATTTTTCGCCGGTCTGTTCGTATTGATTCACTCCCTTCAACAATTAGGGGTAATCGATTGGATTGGCCAGCAGGTAATCTCAGCAATCGTATCCTTTGACGAATCTTCAAGACTGGTCGCTGCCCTAGTCATTTTATTATGGGTCAGTGCCATCGCATCAGCTTTCATCGATAATATACCTTATACCATCACGATGGTGCCGGTGGTTTTACAGATCTCGTATGAGCTCAACTTGGATTTAGGTCCGATGATTTGGGCTCTTGCATTCGGGGCGTGCTTAGGTGGGAATGGAACACTAATCGGAGCATCAGCAAACGTTGTGACCGCCGGAATGGCTGAAGAAGCAGGTTATCCGATATCCTTCAATCAATTCTTCAGGGCTGGTTGGTGTACGGTGTTGACCCAATCCACAAATGGACTCTTTTATCGGTAGCAGGATTTGGGGTTATATGGCAATATTCTCGTGGAAAGAGCCGAGGTAAGAATTGGGCTGAGGCTTTGGTCGATGACGAGTCGATTTTTAATTCTGAAGAGTGAGGATTTCCGCTCAAAACATCCGGTGTGTTCAAAGGCGATACTGACTCGACACCAAGTATACCGGAGGTGAAGACATGAATGAATGCAGGGTTTGTGGCATGCTTTTTCTCGGCGGCGGCGCTTGTCCTTCGTGTGGCTCACAGGTCTCGATAGACCTAAGTTCAGAGGTTAATACCGATGACGATATGATCCCTGGTTTGGCTGAAGCAGCCGAATCGCTTGTAGATGAGGAAGAACCAGTTCAGCGACAAACAAAAGTGCTCCCATTCGGAATGGGAACCCAAGCAGAAATCCTCCCTTCCCAATTACCTTTTGGTGTTGGCTCTATGATCGATAAGGTCGAAGAGGTTGCTGTACCAAATCATGATGACGACCAAGAGGAAATTATCGAACCGGAAATCATCGAAGAACCGATCGTTGAAGAAGTGATTTCACAACCACAAGTAATTCCAGAGCCAGAGCCAGACCCTACCCCACCTCCTGTTCGAATTGAAGCTAAGGCAATGGTCCAAACTCCAAAGGTTGAGGTCATAAGAGAAGACGTGCCTGAAATGTGGAGGATAGACGCGGAAGAGGCCGACCTCGAGTCTATTTACTCCCAAGAAGAGCAAGTAGTCGAGGTCATCTTCGCTGATGAATTCGATACTGATGAAGTAATTGTACAATTCGATGAGTTCCACCATGAATCCAATTCACCACTACTCTCAGAGATTGAAAATGCGCCTGAATTACACCCTGCGGCCGCCTTGGAGGTAGAATCTGATGACCCCGGTTTAAATGAAATTATCAATTCATCCTTCAACCATATGGGTCAAGGAGATTGGACCCAGGCAGCTCAGATTCTTCAAGCAGCATCTACAATGAATATCAACCACCCTCAGATACTAAACAATCTTGGTCTTTCGATCCTCCAAAACGCTCTTGAATTGGATGAAAATGGCGACACTTTAGCCTCCAGTCAATATGAAGCCGCGATTATGGCTTTGCGACAGGCTGCCAAACTAGATAGCACCAATGATACCATTCTCCTCAATCTTTCCCATGCCCTCCTAGTGAGCGGTAGGGTCGAAAAAGCTCATGGAGTAATTTCGGTGATTTGTGGGCGCACACCCGATTTTCTCCAGGCGGCAAATCTCATGGGTGCTTGTTTGATTCAAATGGGTCAAAATAACGCCGCTCGTGAAGTCTTGATGCCCCACTCTGGCGATGCAATTGTCGCTGCAAACATTGCCCGACTATGAGACGGCAATATGCGGACAACTCCTGAATACGGAAAATGTGCTGATTTTCACTACTCGTACAAGGAGTTAAAACGTGATACTGCTGCCCTTTTCAGTACAGTCCTCTAACCCCCCCATACCAAGGCCCATCCCGGTGCCTTGATATAGGGGAGGTAGGTCGGGGGGTTGCTTATGCACCCGTGTATGGCAACATACATGGGGAAGTGACTAGAAGGGCCGCCCTGCGGGGAGACGGTCTTTCAACGATGTCTAAATTGGCATGACTGGATACCGAAGGGTTACTCGCACAGGTGTGGTGTATACACATTTGTTGCTACAACCCATCTGGGGGATCGCTCGGCTTGAGTACCGAAGAAGGTCGTGACAAGCTGCGATAAGCTGCGGGGAGACGCATGAGTGTCTAGGATCCGCAGATAGCTGAATAGGACTTCCTATCCCTTAGGGGAAAATCGCATTAGCGATAGGGAACCCCCCGAATTGAAGCATCTTAGTAGGGGGAGGAAAAGAAATCAAATACGAGACTCCGTGAGTAGTGGCGAACGAAAACGGATCAGGACAAACCGAATCTCGACTTGAAAATGAGAGACATGTGGTGTGACCATTTATCGCCTAAATCGTAGAAATAGAAGTCGTCTGGAATGACACAGCCATAGAGGGTGAAAGTCCCGTATATGTATACGACATGGCCACGTAATGAGTCCGGAGTAGCATGCGTTGGATATCGCGTGTGAAGACGGGAGGCAGGAACTTCCAATCCTAAGTATAGCTCAAGACCGATAGTTTACAAGTAACGTGAGTGAAAGCTGAAAAGAATCCTTAGCGGGATGTGAAAAGAACGTGAAACCAGATGGGTACAGACTGATAAGGCGTGAAAGCGAAGATATGAGCAGCGTCTTATCGTGCGTTTCGAAAAATGCCCCAGGGAGTCTTGATCATTGGCGAGGTTAAGGAGTTTATCTCCGAAGCCGAAGGGAAACCGACAAGTCCGCAGCAGTTTACTGTGAGGGACGAAGTGTGCTCGCTTGGAGTCAATGGTGGAGGACCTGAAGCCCGACGATCTATGCCTGGCCAGATTGAAGCCCGACGAAAGTTGGGTGGAGGATCGAACCGTTGCTGATCTGCAAATCGCTCGGACGAGCTGGGTATAGGGGTGAAAGTCCAATCGAGTTGGGCAATAGCAGGTTCCGCGTGAAACTACTCGTAGGTAGACGTCCGTTGAGATTGATTACGCTGTAGAGCACTGATTGTGCGTTTAGGGGGCTCGCGCCCTCGGCGTGCTGCCAAACTCCGAAGGTGTAATCGTCGTAGAAACGGGCAGTGAGTCATGGTGGGTAAGCTACCATGACGCAAGGTGAACAAACCAGCCTGAAGTTAAGGTCCCAAAATTCCAATTAAGTGTCACAGACAAACCGTGTCCGTGGTCGAAAACAACCAGAAGGTGGGCTTAGAGGCAGCCATCCTTGAAAGAGTTCGTAACAGAT
>PSPR01000015.1 GCA_004195515.1 Methanobacteriota archaeon
AGACATGCTTGTCAAAAGCGGTAAACCAACTATTACAATACATACTGCAGAACACATCATAGAAAAGATATGCATTATTCCTCCATCGCCATCAAACGCGATGGAAAGCGGGTTAATGTCGCCGCTGGCTAATAGACTTAAGCTTCCTGAAATAATTAAAATTACAATCGTCATCGATAGACCATTTCGATAATTTAGTGCCGTCAATAACCCACCAGTCATCATCACTCCAGCGATCATTAGAGCGATTACAGAAGCGATAATCTCCTCGCCTTCACTCAAGAACATGAAGCCCATTCCTCCTCTAAAAATCGAATAGACGATTATCCCCATCCCAATCATAATCATCAGTGGGTTTTGATCGTCCGGGTTGGCAACTTGGTGGGTTGGTGCAACTTGATACATTACCGGTGCCTGTTGAATGATTTGAGAAACAGGACCTTCTTTTGATTCGTCATCCTCCATTAAACGAATGATTACTTCATCCTTATTCCCCGCGATTCTCAATCCTCTTTCCTTGCAGAGTTGCTTAAGTTTGAGGACGGTCATACCCGGATAATTCATGGCCTTCCTTTGATGATACAGTATTTAGTATTAAGCCCGGCAACCGCTTATTTTCTAATGAACATTCGATAGGAAAAGAGGTGCCTGCTCTGGTGCAAGCAACGCTTAAAATCCAATGTTAAAACCATTTTGACCACTCTCCAAATGCGGTCAAACATCATCACAGTAAATGGGATAAAACCGGGCCACCAGGCTGATTTGAATCCGGTTTTTTCCAATGAGTTTATCAGTGCTAGATTTTTTGTAAATACACATGTCGGCCCTTGACATTGCTCAAGAATTTCATACGAGAGTCCTTGGCCACGAAACTCTGGGTCGACAACTACTGTTGTCAACTCCTTGATACCACCGCGTCCAACGATTGAATAGTGTGCAATCGGTTTTTTATCACGGTAGATATACCGGGAATTTTTTTCTCGGCAAGAAATCAAATCGAGTTCTCTGGCTAACTGTTTTGCTAGCCATTCTCTATCTCCCATCATACCTTGGCACTCTATTGACGTCAATAATATTGGTGCCGGCCATCATTGCATTTGGCGTAAACGGTCGAGGGCAAGGCAAGATACCGCCACTTGGAGATTGTAAGATGGAACGAATCCGGTCATTGGTAAACGGACGATGGTATCGGCAGCTTCGATCACTTCTTTTGAAACACCAGCGTTTTCAGCTCCGACAACAAGCAATACATCACCGGTGAGATCTGCATCCCAAGGAGCACGGTCGCCGATATCTTCGGCGACAATGATTCTCCGGTCGCATGCAGCTAAGACCTGTTCGGTTGTGGCATAGACTACTGGAATGAATCGGTCCGCCCTCATGCCGGCTCGGCGAATAGTTCTGCGTTCAGCATGGGTTTTTTCGACATTAATTATGACCGCGGTCGCACCGCTAACCTCAGCGGTTCGAATTACAAAACCTAAGTTAGTTGAATATTCTACCCCGTCGAATAACCAAATCGCTCCTGGCCGTTGGAAGATTTCTTCGAGAGTTCCATGTGGCTCTCGCTCGATAAGAGCCAGAGCATCTTGTTGTCCCTGCGCGCTCATTCGCCACAAATCATTGGTTGAGCCTTCTTCGACGATGATGTTTTTTTGTTTGCAAAGAGTGATTATATCCTCGCAGTCGGCCTCACGGTCGACCAGAACCAATTTTATGTCCTCACCTTTAAGAAGGGCTTCCAATACCGCTTCTTTACCGGTGATTTGACCCGCCATGACGGCTGCGACAGGCTTGCAGCACATGAGTGAACCGCTTGACGGTGAAGTTTTGTCGCGTGAACAGACTCATAAAGGGGAGTCAAGTCGGCGGAATGCTCCAAAGGAGTAGGTGACGTACCATGACTAAGGGACTCTACCAACATATTCGTGAAAACTGGAACAACCCAAAGGCCACCCAGTCCCATCAACAACGCCAAGACCGTATGGTCGCATGGCGCCGGGGAGAGGTAAATTGTCGAATCGAACGGCCTACCCGCTTAGATGCTGCGCGCCGCCTAGGTTACAAAGCAAAGCAAGGCGTTGTCCTCGTTCGAACTCGAGTCCGCCGGGGTGGACTGCGAAAGGGAACCGTCAACATGAAGCGAAAGCCAAGTAAGACCGGTGTAACGAAAATCACCATGGCTAAAAATATTCAGCGAATTGCTGAAGAGCGTGTTAACCGTCACTTCCCTAACTTGGAAGTTCTCAACTCTTACTGGGTTGGCCAAGATGGAAAACACAAGTATTACGAAGTAATTATGCTCGATCCATCTCACCCTTCAATCAAGGCTGACAAAGACCTTGGTTGGATTGCAGATGCACACCACAGAGGACGTGCTTACCGTGGAAAGACCAGCGCTGGAAAGCGAGGTCGCGGTTTGCATAACAAGGGTAAGGGCGCAGAAAAACTTCGCCCATCCTTGAAGGCTCGTGGAAACATCGGAAAGTGATTTCCAATCCGCAGGGTTCTTTGAGCCGGACTTGTTCCCATTCCTTAGCGAGAGTGGGGTGATAGGATGTCCGGCACTGAGATTCGACTTCAAGATCTGCACGGCAAAGAGGTATTCCTACCTGATGGCCGCATGCTTGGAGTGGTTCACGAAACCATCATCGACGCTGAAGATTTGACTGCAACTCATATTTTCATCACCAATACTCGGGCCGATTTGGTCGAGGCCTCAGTCAATCTTACCCTGCCCTGGCGCTGGGTGCGTTCGGTCGGCGATGTTGTGATCTTACGTTGGTTTCCAAAAACTCCAATTCCATTACGCTGAGGTGATCTTTCCAAATGACTCTCGAAGTGCATATTCTGGGAACCTCTTCGGCTCGACCGGCACAAGGCCGGTCGGTATCAGGCTCGATTGTCGAAACTCACGAAGGGATGGTCGTGGTCGATTGTGGGGAAGGTTTCCAAAATCGATTGGTCGACCATCGAGCCAAAATGAAGGCATTCGGTGGACGCAGACTCAAGATGGCCCGAATGTCAACAATCCTGTTGACTCACGGTCATCTCGACCATACTTGGGGCCTATTGCCATGGTTACAGACCATGGCTTTGGATGGTCGGCGTGAACCTCTTTGGGTAATCGGTCCAACATCGCCCGAAGTGATCGATACTCTCCTCGGTGGAGAGAACGAGCCCGAAGTCAATTCTTCGGATTTGGTTTTACAATATGATATGTGGATGGATCTCGGGGCAACATCAGAAGCTTTGGGCTATGAATTGAATTGGGTTTTAGGTGATGGCACACGCTGGCTCGACATGAATACCGGTGAAGAAATACCCTTGCCGCAACCATTTCCAAGCGTGAAACTTTCTGCCCATTCTACCCAACATACCGTTCCTTCTTGTGCATGGAAAATCATGACCGCCCCACGGCTTGGAAAATTCGACCGTGAAGCAGCAAATAAATTGCCAAATGAGGTTCGTGCCCACTTGGGTGCGGGAGAAGATGTTGAATTTGGTGAAGAGGTATTGCTTGCTGCCGATTTTAGAGAAGAGCCTCGGCCGGGATTATCTTTGGTTATCTCAGGGGACACGGCCGAGAAATCGATCGAAACCGAGTGCGATTTATTGATCCATGAAGCAACCTTCCTCGAATCCCATTCCGATATTGCAAACGAACATTTGCATTCGACCGCGGCAGGAGCGGCAAGAACCGCCCTCGAATGCGGAGCCAAACACCTAGCTCTAACCCATTATTCGGCTCGGCTGGAAGACCATGGTCCTGCGATCGTGGAAGCCGGCGACATCCATGAGTCGGTAATTGCCTGTGGCGATGGAGACCGGTTGATATTGAACGATGACTTTTCACTTCAACATCTGGTGATTCAGCCCCAAGGTTGGATGACTTATTGAAGCGGGATGTTCAAAGCCTCCACCATGTCATCCTCTGCCATGAAGCAAGCCCGAATCTTGGTTCTCCTCCTGCTCGCCTCGATTTTAGCACCAAGTATTTCTGCAACATCTGGCCGAGCAGCCCCTGCTTGCTTTGAAATGGATTTGAGCGATATCAGCGCATTTGTTGCGGTCAACCCCGATGCTTGTGTAAGAGTAGATTTAGGTGTTAGGTCTCACGAAACTGTCCTCGAGTTTTCGTTCACCGTCGCCGATGATGCCATGGACGTATTGCTATTCGATGAAAGTGGCATCCTCCCTTATGAAAACGGCCAATCCTATCGGACATCCTTTGTCGAAGAAGCCTCGTTTGAAACCGCGATTGGCTTATATGAATTCGATTGGTCACCACCATCTTCCATCACCGCTAAGCGATGGTATATGGTAATCGATAATTCAGCTCACGATGGTGATGACGGAATGGGCGATCAAGGTGGATTACAGAGCAGATTCTCCATCGATGTAACCCCTGCAAACGAGGGTTCATGGACTCCTATCCACAACGTCTACCTAGTCGAGACAGGCGTTGAGGTAAATATTCACCAATTTGCAGTAGATGCTGGGACCGGAGTTAGTTTGACCGCTGATGTTCTTTCTGGTTCAGGTGATCTTTTCATTCAATCTGATAATCAAGTAGACGGTGCTCTATTCATCGCAGGAACCAAGATAGAGGGTGCGAGTTCAAATTCCCAATTATCATGGAGCGTTCCAGAGTATCTCGATGGAAACGGCTTGAATTTGATAGTTTCAGCAAATCAGGGTACTCCTTTCCATTTCACTTTGGAAATGTCCTATGATCCACCAATCGACCCGAAGATTACCGACCATGGCAATTCGAGCACAATCATCGGAAAAAAAATCACTTTAGATGCTACTGGTACTCCGAATAGTCTTAATCAAATAGCCTCGCTATCTTGGGATTTTAATGGCGATGGTATCGAGGATGGTAGTGGGATGTTGGTCGAAGCATCTTGGTTGAGTCCAGGTCTTAAAACCGTCAATTTAACCGCGATTTCCCAGAGTGGATCCAGCGCGGTCACAAGTCACGAAGTTGAGGTTTTAGATGTGGTAAATCCCAGCGCGGTCATCAGCAGTGAAGGAACACTCCTCAATGGTGAATGGCGCTTATTGCGCAACGCAGATTTGACCCTGCGCGCAACCACCTCAACCGATGACGATGGCATCGCTTCAACCCATTGGGATGTTCCAGGATTATCAGGTGGTTCTGCCGCTTCGCAGGTAACTGTTAGTTGGTCTCAAATAGGCACTTATTTGGTCAATTTAACCGTGATAGACCCGTCGGGTAATATCGGGAAAACCAATACTACAATCGTGGTATGGGACTCCACGAACCCGATGCTTGAAACCAGCGAAATCGATGCGATTGATTCGGTGACCGTCAACGAAAAATTCACCCTCAAAGCAATTGGGGTTGATCCATTCGACGACCCTTCAACCTTGGTATATCATTGGGATTTTGATCTCTTAGAAGATAGCGATGGTGATGGCGATGCACGTAACGACCCCGATATGACCGGTTCTAGCATCGATGTAACCCTCAGCAAAGTTGGTGAGCAATCGGTCCGAGTGACCGTTTACGACCCATCGGGCAATTCCGCAAGTCACGGATTCATCATCGATGTAAATCCAGAGGCAGATTCGAGCGGTGTATTTGGCATCGTTGCATTGGTGTTCTTCGTCTTCTTGATAACCGCCGGAGTCGTTCTCTTTGGCCATCGAAATATGCAGACCAAATTAGCGAATCAATTATTGGTTTCCATGGGCCTCAATCCCCATGAAGCGACCGTTAGAATTGAAGAGATTGCTCGCAACCGCAAATTACCACCATTCGCCAAAGCGATGGAGATCGCCGGAATTGGGGAGGGTGGTGAGATTAAAACAGCAGACCAAATTCAATCGGCTGAAAAAGCCGCTGAGATGGATTCGATTTATGGTGCAGGCGCAGCCACTATGGCCACGGACCCCAATGCTGGTTTCCGTTCTTCGGTTCAAAATCACCAACCGATAGACTCAGCCCATGCCGAGGCCGCATTGGCAGCATTCGAAGATTCATCTTCTCCGGTGCAATCCCAACCTCAGGTCAAGAAGGTCGCTACTGGAAAAGTTCGCTCCGGTGGTATATCCTTACCTGTCCAAAAAACTCCGGTTGCTCAACCCCAAACCCATTCCCTAAAAGGTGATTGTTCATCTTGTGCTCAGCCGTTCACCCTCGAGATGCCACATGGAGTAAATAGCGCAGTTGTCGCTTGCCCGAGTTGCGGTGCAGATAATTTATTCGAGCGTTGAAACCGCTATTTAGCGCGCCCGCGTGAGGGATGGGTTAATGATAGGCGGTAGCACCAATCGTTTTCGATGTCAGAGTTGGGGGTGCGCATGTTACACCGCGGAGTGGGCAAACCACTCGGTGGTCAAAGGCTTGCCATCTTCCTAGTATTGGTGATGATGGCACCACTATTGCAGCCTGTTAACGCCGAGGTCGGCGTTGGCCGAGACGATTTCGGAGTGCTTGAAGCGATGGCAGACGCACTCGAAAATCAACGGGATTCGGGCGAAGATGCTGTCGCCCAATCCAGTGCAGAGGCGATTCTAGGCGCTTTGGAATCGAGAGGGCGCCTCATTAATGATGGCGATGCGCTGTTGGCTACCGATGGAGTATTGGGTGATATTTCGATGAGGGATACCGCGCCATTAGAACCAGATCATCCTCGGCCATACCACTTTCTAACCGATCCCGACACCCATCCAGAGAATTGGCCAAACGATTTGATAGAGACACTATTTTCACTGCCAACCCTTTCGGATCCTTTGGCTATAGGTGTAAATACTTACTCGCTTTATGTCAATTACTCCGCTCGTGATAATGGGCCTCAATATGAAGCTTGGACCTATGGGACCTTCACAGGAGATGTGCTTTCATTAAACGGTGCTGGCTTATTCGAAAACGCCATCGACATCGATGGCGATGGTGCCGATGATGTTGCAGTAGGCCTCTCCCTATTGGGAATCGGTGAGCAAGGTGAAGGATGGGATATCATCATGACCGATGATTTTATCCCCTTGGTTGAAGGGTTGTGGATAAGACCAAATTTTCAATGGAAAGTCAGAGTTTTGGATTATTCAAATCCAATGTGGGATGATTTAGCGCATATGGAAGTATCATTGATGAAAGGCTTTGCCTACGACCTATCTTTGACTTCAGATGATGGTGAATCATATGCATTGGTCATCGACTCTAGATTCACCCAACCTCCGGATGATTTCCAAGTCAGGGTTGGTTTAGACAAAATGGAATTTGCATTCGCCAGTACATTTGTCGCTTCCTTAGCAAATGTATTATCCTTATTCACCGGAGGTGATGAGTCGGTATTGGAGGTATTGTCGGTTAGTGCGCCTTACTCAATATTGATTTCCAATCCCAATCGCGATAGTTCAAACCGGCAAACCGATTGCACAGACCCAACTTATTATGATCCAATCGCAGATTATGGAGTAAAAAGCCGTGAGCATAAATGTGGATATAGCATAGGGATAGGCTATGTCCATTTCGATTCAAAAGATGCGAATACCGGTGAACGTCCAGTTTCAGAAATCGCATATGTCGATATTGGATTACATCCTGAATATAATAGTACTCTCATCCCAGAGCAAGCAGATTTAGTTCTGAGAAATGACAATACCGGGGATAATTCGTTCGATACTATCGAAATTTACAGCGATGTGAACTCTGATTTATGGTTCCACTATTTTGAAGATCGTTCAAAGCATATTGAATCCGGTGGCCGTTTTGGCAATATTACCGATTCAAGGGGTTGGATTCATGGTCTACCTTCAGGGTCTTTGCCCGTCGAAGAGATAAATGCAATTTTCACGATGATGGGTGAAGCTCCTGGTTCACTTAATTTGCCAGGCGATATGCCTAATCGATTATCTTTAATTGTCGGAATCAAGAATTTTACTGCTGATAATTCCAATAATTCCGATGATCCAAGCCTAATCATGAATCCGACAAACTCACGTTGGAATTCATTGATTTTAATCGCGGGTACCGAGCGAATCGATTCGATAGAATATGTTTCAACTTTTCAAAGACACGGTTATTTCGAAGACTCCTCCTCACTTGAAGTCCAAATTATCGATTTGCCTGAAGTCATAGTCATCCTAGGGACCTTTGCGATTCCCGAGAGCGGTGAACTAAGAGTTGAATACGGCACTGCTCCGGATTTATTATCACAATTATTGGACAATATCGTCCTCAATATCGTTGAAATAGTCTTGGACATCGGAGCGATCTTAAACGGATTACCTGAAGCGATCGTCGGCACAGCTAGTGAGAGTAGTGGTGAAATAATCATTCAGTGTTATAATCAAGTAAAATCGGTCTGGGCCGATGGTTCGAACAGAGAGGTTAGGACTGCAGGTAAAATCGCAGGTGCAATCGCCAGTTCAAATCAACCTGTAATTATCGATGGCGACCATATTTTATTGGCCGAAGATATCGATAATCAAATTGTCGATGGTCGTTATGGCCCTGAAGACCCCCTGGTTCCGGTTGGAATGAGTTTGGCCTTAACCAATGTTTCTGGTGTGGGATATTCCTATGTTCAAGAAACCGACACCAGAACGATTTCGCTCAATGGATTATCCAATGAAGCCTTGGTAATGGGCCACTTGAATCATATATCAAATTCTACCGATGGCGAGGTGAAACAATTTGCGACTATCTCCAACCGGCCACTAAATCTGACCATCACACAAATCGATTCGATAATCAATTATCAAGCGAGTGGAGATATTGGCACCATCACATATAGTGGCGAGGGTGATGGGCAATACAATGCTTTGAGGCTAACCGATCTGCCAAGTCAATTCACCCTCGAGTTAGGGGATACTCTCGGGTTTTACGCCTCAGAAGGAGTCGGAGCGGTCGAGGTTCAGATTTCTAATGCGACCGAACCACTCACCATGAATGGCGACCACCTCCGCTTTTGGGTTGATGAGAATAATGCTGAGGCTAGTATGTCCTTTAAAATCTCAAATATTACTCGGGTGAATCTATTCCCTCCCGATGAACCCGGGGCGAGTGGTCCTACCGGAAATAGCAGATTTGAGATGGAGCGAATTGGCTCGTCCCCCTTTTCGGTTCTATTGGAAGATCAATCTATTCGGGAAGATGAGTTCCTCGGGATGACCGGTCGAGCACACTTCGAGCCTTTGCCGGCAAATATCACCTTCTCTTTGCCTTCGAGCAAAAAATCTGGGATTATTAAAATACCAGAATTCGGTCAAGCAAACGGTGTGCTTTCCCTCTCCTTTTTCCTCGGTGGAATGATAGAATTCGGTTCATCGATTAACGAATTTGCACTCGAGAGTATGGTGAATCTTGGTGATGCATCGAATGAACGTTCTAATATTACTCTTGGAATCGACCTGATCACCAATGAAGAATTCGATTTGGTACTCGATATTCGCAAAGGTGTCAATATCCAAGAGCAACCAAAATGGGTTCATGGAATATCTGGCGAAGTTTTCGATGCGACTCAAATGGTTTTCAATTATTCCCGCCTACCAAACTTCCCCGAATCCTCGAGAGTAATCATCGCACAAATAATGGAGGATTGGAAGATAAATGGAACTGAGCGTGAGGAATTTATCAAAAACCTTGAGTGGGGTGGTCTATCGAATACCGAAGCGATGACAGATGCGATGTCCGATGGATATTTATCGGTTAGAGAGCGGAGTCAACTCGATTTGGAAGACCTAGCACAACAAGGTCTTGAAATGAATCAGCGTCGCTCTTGGCATCTGAAAATGTGGATGCCTAACCTTCCGGCTGGTCAGATTAAATTGAATTATGAATTGGTGGTAAACGATGAAATACCTACCTTCCAAATTACTGGACTTTTACAGAATTATCAGCCTGAAAGGCCTATGCTTAGTATTTTATTGAAAGGGTTGAATCGAGTAGATACCAGTCTAATTCTAGAGGGATTAAATACCGAAATACACCGTGATGTTGAGATAGATTTGGTCATGACAACCGAGTCTGATCTAGTAATACCGCGAACAAAAATCGAGATGGTTTATCAAATGGGTGAGCGCTTTGAAACCGCTCATTTAATTCAAAATAACCATCTGCGAGGAATTCGTACCGAATTGATGATGTTCAATGCGCCCAGAGCTGCGGATTTGACCGCGACAATTGGCGATGTATTGATCGCTAATTTAAGTGTAGATCCTCAAGATAGAATCGGCACGAACGCTGCAGATTCTTTGATGTTGCAGCAATTGAGATTGGTCGACGATATTTGGTGGCCTTCGACTCTATTCATCCGCGATGTCCCTGGTGAAATGTATTTGAGAGCCGCCCCGGCAGAGGATTTCAATGTCCATGAGGTCACGAGTTTCCAAGGGATGTTCGAGATGACTTATCGTTCCAATAGCGATGATATGGATTTATTTTTGGAAACTAGAGGCAAGGCGCAGAACACCCGCTCGAGCACTTTGATGTTAGCCGAAAACCTGCCGGATGTGTTCGTGCTTGAAGTTACAGATGCATTTGGCGCTCATATTGCGGCATCAGGAAATGGAGTTGAAAAATTATACATCCGCCGAAGCAATGCACCGATGAATCCCTACACCACATTGGTTAGCGCTGAGATAATAGGCGAAAATCTCCGTAATGCCGATGTTGAAATCAAACGAGTGGCCGGTTATCCAATCATTGTACTCAGTGGAATTACTAGCGGAAGAATCGTTGCGACAGCCCATGCTGAAATTACTATTGGTGATACCGAAATCGATGCGAGAGGTGTTCTGCTAGATGCCCAATTTACCGGTGGAATCCCGACCGCTTCGAGTATGGCTGTCAACGGAGTTGTAACCGATTTATCTTTGATTGGTGGATTGACCGGCGATAAGGTCGAGACCACACATTTGATGATCGCTGAACCCTTTAGTTCAGTGGTCGCTACCGTTGCTGCGATGGTGGTGGGCTGATGGATCCAGAGGAATACTTGGATGAAGATCTGCACGACATCTCTCAAGATGTCGCCGAGTTGGTCAAAGAATTCACCGAAAGGGTTCATCCTTTGCGGGTAGCATTAGCCGGGGTAATGGCGATGATAATCATCGGTTCTCTGGTTGGGGCTTGGTATTGGGCGATACCTCGCGACTCGGTTGAAATCAATACAAAATACATCCAACGTAGTGGTCATGTTATCCTTATAGAATTGGAAAATTCGGGCAGCAGAGCCATCACCGACGTGGTTTTCGAGGTTGAGTTTAGAGATTTTGATAATAATTTAATTGGCGGCTATAGCAATGAATTTGAGTTGATTCCAAGCCACCTGAGCATTGCTGGTGATCCGATGGAATTGGTGGTTCGAGGTTATACGGTTTGGGATAATTACACTCTAATAATCAAGATTGATTGGACCGATTTTCAAGGCACAAAAAATTCTGAGGTGTTCAGCCATGATGTCGGCCTTTACGCCTATGAGACCTTTAACGATGAGTGTGAAACCACTACGTGGTTTCTTTGAACCCATATAGCCCTAAGTGATAAAGCCGGCTTGTGGCGCCATTCACTTTGTGCGAAGAGCCATTTTACTACTCACCATCCTGCTTTTATCGAGCATACCGGTGTCAATTCAAACCGATTCTGTTGTACCTGAAACAAAGGCAGGATGGATTCGGTTCGACCTGCCTCAAGAATCGATGAAGGGTTTGGTAGGTGTTCTTGACGATTCGCTCAGTCTTGAACAAAGACCACTGATCGCTCATTCTCGATTAGGAATTCATGATGCAAACGGCGTGTTATTCAATCGAGAGATTCCAGACGAATTGATGGTTTTCCGCGCTGATCTTTCTATATTGCTGGTGTCGAGTGATTATCGAATCGCAGAGGTAAGAGCAGAGGTCGACGATATTCCCGGATTATCGGTTCGAGAATTCATTTCACCTTCTGGTTTGATGGTTCAAGGCACCCAGAGCGCCCTCGGTTTGGCCAAAAGTGTAGATGGCGTAGCTGCAACCCAACCGGTCCCACTCGCAATGTTGGTTGATTTTTCGATTTTTGAAGCATCTGAACAACCGGTTCGAATCGAGTCTTGGCGAGGCGAAACCCTGCTAGATGGCGTCGACCTTCAGGATTCGTTTGGTTTTAGATTACACCAATCGATCGATTCGGTTGCAAACCAATTCTTAGACGATGTTAAATTCGCCGAGACCGGTCGTTTCGATGGGACTCTAACCACCGAAGTCGCAATTTTAGCAGCCGAGCCGAGCATCGCTTGGATTGGGGTTCAACCGAGTTTGACCATTTGGAATGATCAATCTCGAAGCATCATCAATATCAATGCAATGCGCCAATATTATACAACCGATTTAGATGGTTCAGGTCAAATTGTCGCGGTGGGCGACTCGGGATTAGATGAAGATCATGGTGATTTTGGCACAAGGGTGATTGGCAATGTCGACATCATCGGTGATGGCTCTACTGCAGACAAACACTCAGGACATGGAACTCACGTCGCTTGTACTGTTTTGGGCGATGGATCAAGAGGCACATATTCCGGTGTTGCTCCGGAAGCAGAGTTGTATTTCCAAGCGATGGAAAACGATAATAGCGGAAATTTCCAATGGTCGAGTATCAATAATATGCTCAATACCGCTTATTCAAACGGTGCGAGGGTTCACACAAATTCTTGGGGTTCTAAGTCTTCAGCCGAATGGGGAGTTTACACTTCATCCTCCGAAGATGTTGATGATAGGGCTCGATATTATGACCAATATTATAGTGGTCGTGAGGGCTTAGTAATTCTATTTGCAGCAGGAAATGATGGACCAGATCCCGATACTATCGGTTCTCCGGCGACCGCGAAAAATACCATTACTGTTGGAAATTCACAAAACCGTTATTCAGGCGCTCCAAATACCATCATGAGCGGTTCGAGCCGTGGACCAGTAGACGATGGTAGAATTAAGCCAGATATTCTAGCACCTGGAGGATATGTCCGTTCTTGCCGATCTCAAGAAGCGACCGATACCGGCGGAGCATCTTGGACCAGTACTTGGTATCTCGAGTATACAGGAACTTCGATGGCAACTCCAAACGCGGCAGGTATGTCAGCATTAATCCGCCAATATATCACCGAGGTTGCAGGGCGACCAGAACCTCAAGGAGCCCTGGTCAAAGCCCTGATGATACTCGGTGCAAGAGATGTTGGCAGCCGTGATATACCAAACATGAATGAAGGCTGGGGTCGAATCGATCTCAAGAACACCCTTGCCCCTACCAATGGCAGAGGGATTTGGGTCGATGATCGCTCGGTGCTTTCATCGACTGGAAATACCAAATCCTACTCCTTCAATATCACAACTCCAGACCAACCATTCAAGACTGTAGTCGTTTGGTCTGACGAACGTGGTTCACGCTTTTCAAATACTCAATTAGTCAATGACCTCGATCTTACCGTAACCACGCCATCGGGGACTGAGTACAAAGGAAATCAATTCAGCCAAGGCCGTTCAATCGTAGGAGGAACCCATGATGATCTCAACAATGTAGAAGTGGTTCTAATCGATAATGCCGAGATGGGCTTATGGACGGTTCAAATTAGAGATGGTGGTCATGCCGGTAGCAAAGCCCAACCATATGCGGTTGCAGTATCAGGGGTTGGAGTCAACGATTTACGCCCAGACCCGGTTCCAGCGGCTGAAACCTTCATGACCGATATTGAGATCCCCCAAGTCGGCGATGATGTACAATTGCAAATCGATATCGTCAATCTAGGAAATGTCGAGGCCGAAAATGTCGATTTGGTCGTCGAGGAAGAAGGTGTTCCATTCGAATCAGATAATTTCAACCTCGGACCAGGTGGCAAAAGAACCCTCTTTTTCTCTTGGCAACCTCAGACCGCAGGCGCCCGTACAATTTCGTTTATCTTAGACCAAGATGATTCGATCGATGAGATAAACGAAGGAAATAACCAAGTCGACATCATCGTTAATGTCACTACTCCAGGGGTGAGGATTGAATCCGAATCACCTACTACCAATTTGCTCGATATCAATGCAACCACCTCTTCTTGGCAAGTATTGCTGACCAATACCGCTTTGATCAGCACAAATGCCTCTTTGTCATCTACCTCAGTTATTGCCCCAAATGGTTCTTCGATAAGTTGGTACCTCGGACTTGACCAGACCGATTTTGAATTGGCTGGCCAAGAAAGTGCGATGATCCATGTTACATTGGTTCACCCTGCGGGTCCGGACCCAGGATTCTATCAAATCAATTTACTCGGTGAAGATAATGATAATTTAGTATCTTCGCCATTCACACTCGAACTAGATGTGCCGATTTTGGCTGATACAAGACTCGAATTCGATTATCAGATAATTCCGGTTCATCCGGTCGAGGCAACCTCGATAGATGTCCGGCTATTCAATCTGGGCAATGCTGATGTTGGATATGATTTATTCTTGGAGTCTCCACCTGGTTGGCATTCTGGTTTCGATGACCTTTCGGCTCAAGGTGGTGCGAATTCTGGTTCGACGGGCTTGATGCTTGAGGATGGCCAAAGGACGGTTGGAATTTCTTTTACACCGCCTCAAGTAATGACCTTAGCTGGAGCAGAATTAACGGTAAAACTTCGGGTTGTAGCCCAAACCGAAGAGGCTGCGACCACGATTTATGATTTACCATTAGAGATACTTCAATTGAAATCAATAAGTGTTTCATTAGAAAATTCCCTATCGGATATGATGCCTGGGTCCAATTTGGCATTACAATATAGTATTGAGAACAGAGGCAATGTTGACATCTCAATCAGCCCAAGAATGGAGTTGCCAATTGGCTGGATTCAGAATACAAATCTTGAAAATTTCGATTTATCGTGGACCCAATCAAAAAATATGTTGATTTCGGTTAGTGCTACCGACCAAGCAAAAAGCGGTACGATTAAACTGATCCTCGATGGCAGTCTAGAGTCTTGGTCGGAAGAAAAATCGGTCACAGTAATTGATTTGGCAGAACCATCGATGACATTCATTGGTTTGGAAATCGAAGGTGAAACGTGGGACCACATCTTTGGCTCTGGTCAACACCCTGCTGGCGTGATGATAAATTATACTTGGCTGGTTTCAAATGATGCTCAAAACACTTGGAATGCAAGTGTTAGTTTGTCCAAAGATAATACCTTACTCGGGGAATGTGATGATATTGAGCCGGTCGGATATAATCAGGTCGTTCCACTCAGTTGTACAATAATAATCTCTGCTCTGGCCGATGTAGGTACCGAGCCTGAATTTACCGTTATCCTTGAAGGTGACATGGTGAAATATGAGGAAAAAGTAACCATGTTAGTCGCTGCTAAAAGGGAGATTACTTGGAAAATAGATGGTTCAACCACAATCGATGTCGACACCTCTTCAACCTTACAAATCACAATTACCAATGTTGGAAACACTCTAGTTTCCCATCGAATTGATGCAACCCCTCCTTCAGGTTGGGTTATTTCATTCGAGGGCGAGGATACGGTTTCTCTCGAAGCAGGTCAATCTGAAAAACTTAGATTAATACTCACGCCAGGACCAGAATCGGAAAAAGGAAATTTGAAGTTAAGTTTGGCAGATGGAGATTCGGTGATAAATTCAGAATTAGAGGTTGATTTGATCCCCCTTTACGCAGATGTTGGCGCAGAATTTTCATCGGCTCAAATTTTTATCTCATCATTGATGATTATTGGCATCATCGCAGGCTTATTTTTACTTGTCCTGAAGAAGAAAAACGATTCAATTTTCAAAGAATCACCGGCGCCAACAACGCCTTGTTGGGCTTGCCGTCAGCCTATTTTGACCGGAATGGTAGGTTGCCCGGGTTGCGGTGCTCGTTATCACTCAACCTGCGAAATAGATTCTTGTAATAATTGCCAAGGTGAATCCTCGTTTTTCATCATTGTTGAGTGATTCACCAAAACAAATTCACATAGCCTTTGAATGGGATGACTTCGACCGGGGTTCATGGAACCCCGCCGAGAACCCTCCTTGCGTACCCAGCGCCGAGCCAGTTTATTCCTGGTTTCCCTGCTACTAATTTCGTTAATTCCTGTAATTGCTAGCCCGGTTTTGGCAGACGAAAGTGGAAGAGATGCTCAAATTCAATTATCGGTTACCCCATCCTCTCAAACCGTGAATCCAGGAGAGACCGCGGAGTATACTGTCCGAGTTTACAATCGAGGTTCAAACTCGGTCTCGATAAATCTTGCAGCAAATAACGAACAAGACTGCAATGGATACTCTTCATCGATCGGCCAGATTAGCCAACCAATTGAGGCTAATGATTATGAAGAGACCTTCCTCAATGTCACACTTGCTCAAAATGCCGGAGGAACTTGCACGACTACCGTGACCGCAAATGCGAATGAACAACCCACTCCTCCGGATCAACCGGGATCGCCTGCTCAAGAACAATCCACGGTTGATACTACCGCCGGTGATGGCGAGAGTTCTGCATTATTTGGCGTCGATCTCACAGTAGACGGCCCTCACAAAACTTGGGGCGGAGAATCTTCACTCGACTGGGATGTCGAGGTTGAGAACACCGGTAGAACTCAGGAAACGATCGATTTAACCATCGAAAGTATCGGTGGATCAGGCTGTGCTGGCTCGAATACTATGTCGGTTTCAGTCGACCCTTCACAGGTTCAAATCGATAATGATTCATCGGAATGGGTTGTCGTGACCGTCGATGTTCCAGACGGCCAAGCAGCGGATACCTTCTGCTGGGAAATCACAGGGGTCGTAACAAATGATCAGAATCCTAACGGAAGCGCTTCGGATACCGAAAGCTTCGATTTAGAAGTCCCTGTTCTCAAAGAATGCGATATTGAGTTATCCAAGACCTCGATCAATATAGATCCTGGAAATACTGGTACTGTTATCGCAACCTTCTCGAACACCGGCAACTCCGATTGGTCACTCAACGTTGCATTTGGTGGTTCGAATGCAGGCTGGGCCGAAGTCGATGGCGCTTCGAGTGGAATGTTGCCCTATAGCGATGGAGAAGGGCAAAAAGAATTCACAGTCGAAATAACTCCTGATGATTCAGTTGAAGCAAATTCACAATCTGCGATCACCATCCAAGGAAAGGATGGCGGAATAGTCAAATGCAGTTCGGATATATCTGTGACTGTAGGTCAATCCCATGGTGCTACGATGTCGCTTGGAAATACTGCACTATACAATATTGAACCGGGTCAAAACACCTCGACTACCCTAACTGTAACAAACGCAGGAAATGGGGCTGATACTTTCAAGATTTCAGCATCCTCCCTGCCGTCTGGCTGGAGCGTATCTTTGGAATCCAACACGGTCTCTACCCAATCTCGACATACAAATGACAAGAGCGCGACCATCGATGTAAGCGTCTCGCTTCCTCTCGATGCACTTGCGACCGAAGAGGTCGAAATCACCTTCTCGGTTGGACCTAATTCGGGTGGGGCAGCATACTCAACTCAAACTCTTACTGTGACGGTTATGTCGATTCACGGTATGAACGGAGATGCGCCAGCCGAGGACCAAACAGGTCGCTCGGACACTACAGTTCAATTCCCAATCACAATTACCAACGAAGGAAATACCGAAGATAGGTTCAGATTTTCGGTTATCAGTCAAACCACAACCCCCGGTTGGTCAAGCCACTTTGAAACGATTGACGGTGATGTGATGACCGAAGTAGACATAGACGCAAGAGCTGCGAGAACTATGTATTTAGTCGTCAGCATCGATGGGGTCGAAGAATTGGATTCGTCTAGATTAACGGTTAGAGTTACCAATACTGGAGATAATAATAACGGCGATGAAAACGAAGATGGTGTCCCTGATAACCAAGTTGAATTCATGTTCCGGGCAATATTATCGGACCGTGATTTTGCGATGGATGCTTTGATAATGTTTGAAAACGAAGTGACCAGAGATGACTTGCTTGTCCTTCCACCAGGGGGAAGTTCAACCTACACGATCAAGGTATTCAACACCGGAGATGGAACCGATAAGGCAATCTTCGATTTCAATGGACTGAGCGGTACAGCAACTCGTACTCTTTACTACCAAGGTTTGGAAGTTGATGGAGCGATTAAAATTCCAAAAGGATTTGGTGCAATGGATAAGATCACCGGAGAATTTTACTTTGATGATAATGGTCCAATGATTGGATCGACCGATGATAAAATAGTCGAGAAAATGATTGCAGAGGGCTTGATGGAAACTCACGAATCCGTGGTTTACTATGCGGTCTTCACATTGGAAATTGCAGTAAATCCAGGCGCAGAAAATGGCGATGGCGGCCTATTGGAAATGGTGGTAACATCTGTTTCTAATTCGGCAAATCGAAGCGGAAGAGTTTCGATATCATTGTCGATTGAAACCGTAATGAAACTTAGTTTGGTCCTTGAAGGCGATTCAGAACGAGATATTACCTTTGGTGAGATTGGTGCTACTTCAAAATTCAAAACCAATTTGACAAATAGTGGGAATATAGTTACTGAAGTGAAAATTTTCTCATCTGGAAATATGCGTGGTTGGTCGATTCACTTGACTTCGAATGGCTCTTGCGATAATAATGGTGACCATTTGATCTGCACGGTAAAAGAAGGGGAATCAATTTTGGTAACAGCCAAGGTTACCCCCCCTGGTGGAGATATTGCTGAGGTTGAAGATTCGTTTACATTCACATTATCGGCCGAGCCGGTAGATGTTGGTTTGGTCGGACGTCAAAACCTCGAAATGACAGTTAATGGCGCACCGGCTGAATTCGGATTAAACGGCTTGATGACACCGACCGTTCTTTCCGGAATGGGCGGAATTATCCTGCTTGGGTTACTGGTTATGGCTTGGCGCGGCCGGCGATGACCCCTATAGGGGTCAGCCGTTCAGTGAAGCGTTCTAGCGTATGGGGCTGAAGCAACGCTTATGGACGGAGGACGGGTCGGCCGGATTGGAGAGCGTTAGCATTCTCCAATGGTGATTTCCCGTGGTCTTCGCAGAAACCGTGACAGGCTCTTATCTTTCAATGGCTTTGATGACCTTAATCGGCATCGGTATGCCGCTGGGTGCATTCGTTACTCAATACTTTTTGATGCCGAAAACCGACGCATCTCGACCCCATATGACCAAGTCTTGGTTGTTGGAAGGTTATGAAACAGATCACAGCCTTTATCCTCGTCGGCTTTCGACTTACGAATGTGGTTCAAAACCAGTAGGGGATGCAATGATTCAATTCCATTTCCAATATTATTGGTATGCGATTATTTTCTTGGTTTTTGATGTTGCTTTCATGTTCATGGCTTTGGCTGGCATGTTGTCTATGGAGGCGACCGGTGCTGGTGCTAGCAGCGCTTCACAATCAAATATCGAAGGCGAATTAATGGTCTTCCTCGTATTCTTTGCCACTATGGTTCTAGGTGTCTGGCACGTCTTCCGCAAGCGAGGACGAATCTACATTTGAGGTGATTTTGATGAGCGATACAGGAGAAAATTATACCGCTTTTAACAGCCGATTATTGGTTGAAGCAGTCGGCGATGTGACCGACGAAGCTCTCAAGGCGACCAAGATCAAACAATTGCTCAGCGTCTTGGCCGGCCGTTTTTTTAATTGGGCAGGACGCAAATCTTTGTTTACACTCCACTTGGGCATCAAGTGCTGCGCTATCGAGATGGCTGCATCTGCAACCCCTCGATTTGATGGTGATCGGTTTGGAGTTCTATTCCGTTCCAGTCCGCGTCAATCCGATGTGCTTCTGGTCAATGGACCAATTTCAAAGAAATTCGCAGACCCCTTGGTTCGCCTTTGGGAGCAAATGCCTGAACCAAAATATTGCATCGCAATGGGTGAATGTGCAATTTCTGGCGGACCATATTATCAATCTTACAATATTTTAGAAGGGGTCGACACCTTGATCCCAGTAGATATTTACATTCCTGATCGATGGTTTTGGCAAATTGCGGGAGAAAATAATCCGGATTGGTGGAGCGCCTTCTACCGGCCGAGATGGCGACAAGCCAATCATAGTAGGAGATGAGTAATCCATGGGAATTACCATTACAAAAGAGCAAAACGCGAAAGCGGCTTCAACTATTGCTGCTGCGATTTCTAAGCGTTTTTCCGATGGTGGAATCAACGCTGAATCAGTTTCACATTCGAATGATAAGAAATTAGATTTCGTCAGAATAACCTGTGAGCCAAATCAATGGCGAGCGGTTGCAAAATGGTTGGCTCACGAGGGTGGAGTCGGTCATTGTTCGATGGTTACAGGCACGCACTTCCCCGATGGTCCTGCCGAGCGGGGCTGGGAAGTGGTCGTTCATTTGATGAAATGGCCGATCGTAAACGTAGCAGCACATTCGATGATCGTGCACGACCCTTCAAAATTCAAAACCGAAGAAGTACCTATGGAATTTGAGGTAGTTATCCCTATTGCAGCGGGAGATTCTCCAAGCATCCCAACGGTCCAAGACATTTGGGTCGGTGCTGATTGGAATGAAAAGGAAACCTGGGATTTGGTCGGAATTGATTTCGAAGGCCATGTCAATATGCACCGGGTTCTCAATCCCCACGACTCCCCAGTCGGATTCCATCCGCTACAACGACAACACAAAATTCGATATCACGATTTCAATGAAATGTATGACGACCCCCAAGGATTTGGTCGTAAACCGGTTGATGAGGGCCGGGTAAAGTGAGGTGGTTATGAATGGCAGAAATGTGGATTACAATGGGTCCTCAACACCCGATGACTCACGGTCTTTGGACCATGAGAGTCAAGGTCGATGGTGAAACCATCACCGATACCGAAGCCGAGTTAGGCTATATTCACCGTGGAGTCGAAAAAATATGTGAATCGAGAGATTTCACCCAAATCACTCCATATTGTGACCGTCTTTGCTACGTTAGTGCGATGACTTGGGCTCATTCTTATGTTATGGCAGCAGAGGATTTACTCGAAGCCGAAGTTCCTGAACGAGCTGAATATATCCGATTGATGGCAGCTGAAATTCAAAGGCTTGCAAGTCACTTGATGTGGCTTGGGGCTTTCGGTCCAGATATTGGAAACCTCACCTTGATGACCTGGTGTCTTCGAGATCGCGAGATGTTCCTCGACCTGCTGCAAGAATTAGGCGGCTCGAGAATGCATTACAACTTCCCAAGGGTCGGTGGAGTCAAGCGCGATATTCCTATCGGCTGGGCTGACCGCATGCGAGCAAAAGTCAAACTTTTCGAACATCGTATCGATGAATACGAAATGCTATTGGATGAATCAACCATTTGGCTGGTTCGCCTTCAAGGTGTTGGATATGCAACAGCAGAAGATCAGCTCAACGCCGGGGTCACAGGGCCAAATATCCGTGCAGCCGGCGTGAATACCGATGCTCGTTGGACCAATCCATACTCGGTTTACGACCAAGTAGATTGGGAACCAGCAGTCGAAAAACCAACCAGTGTCAAGGGTGCTGATTGTTATGATCGTTACCGTGTTAGAATGGAAGAGATGCGACAATCTTGTCGAATGCTCTTAGATGCGATCGAAAAGATTCCGGGCGGCTCAAATACCCATTACCAACCTGGTGATGAAATGATTCTCACCAAGGCTCCAACCCGTGCACCCGAGGGTGCGACCGGATTCTCTACTTACGAGTGTACTCGTGGTGTTAGCCAATTCTACCTAAAAGGTGGGGGCGATAGCCGCGGGAAGAATCCTTACCGAATGTCGATTCGCTCGCCGATATTCATTACAATTCCTTACGTAGCAAAATCGATGATTGGCTATAAAATCGCAGATATTCCTGCGATAATGGGGTCGTTTGACCCCTGTATTGGGGAGAGCGACCGTTGAGGTGATTTATTATGAAGGACTGGCTTAATCTATACGATTTTTTCTTCTACAAACTACATCATTTGATGGTTTGGTTAACCGAGGGTACCTTCCTTGAATCCTCCGGTGCTGACATCGGATTTTTCCTTGCTACCCTGATTATGTGTTTGATCACCTTTGGTGGAATAATGTCCTCGATGTTCGTCATCTTGTGGATAGAACGTAAATTCTACGCCCGAGTAAACGACCGACGTGGTGCGACTACCGCCCTACGATCGTTATGGGTCGGTGAAAACGGCGTTACCGCCGGCCAGTGGTGGAATATGGTTCCATTTGGATTGGGCAAGCCTATCGGTGCACTCAATGGCTGGTTAAACAGGGTCGCTGGTAATGATGGCCACAGCCATGAAATGGTAAACCGGGTCGGTAACCGTTCGTGGTATGGTGTTACAATTTTCCCAGGTTTCTTCCAGAATTTAGCCGACGGAATGAAGTTCATGATCAAGGAGCATATGGTTCCAGAGCGAGCGGACAAGGTCATTTTTGAGGTCGCACCATTCTTGGTTATTTCCTCGACTATTATGATCCTTGGATTGGTTCCTCTATCGAGTGGCATCTATGGGGCAAACCCCGAATTATCGGTTTTATTCGCCTTTGCGATTTTCGGCATCGCACCTTTGGGTGTTTTCTTTGCCGGATGGTCATCCAATAACAAATACACACTTCTCGGTGGCATTCGAAGTGCAGCCCAATTGACCGCTTACGAAATCCCTCTATTGTTATCCATTCTCTCGGTTTGTATTATGGCAGGTTCATTCAACTTCTTAGAAATTGTTCACTTCCAACATTCAGCTGGAGTTTGGTTACTATTCTTGATGCCGCTAGGTGCTGTTTTGTTTCTGGTCAGCATGATGGCAGAGGTAGAACGGATTCCATTCGATATGCCAGAAGCGGAAGCAGAGCTGGTCGAAGGCTGGTGGACCGAATATGGCGGAATGAGATTCGGTCTATTATTCGCAGCCGAATACATGCGCGTTTATGCCGCTTGTATCCTCTTTGCTCACTTCTTCCTTGGCGGATGGGCCTCACCCTTTGCGGGATTGGTCCCTGGCGGGCCACTAATTCCAGGAATAGTCTGGACCTTGCTCAAAGCTTGGTTCATATTCACTGTAATTTTCGTTTGGGCACGAACCGCATTACCGAGAATAAGAACCGACCAAATTTTGGAATTTGGCTGGAGAATGCTTCTGCCGCTTTCTTTCCTTCAGGTCGTTCTCGCGGTTATTTATCGCCTCTATCTTTTCGATGCTTCGGCATTGGCTGATACCACATCCGGTGGTTGGGCTTGGGATTTCATGGGCATTCCATGGGGCGTTCCGATCTTGACCACGGCATTCTGGGTCGGCGTATTCTGGGTTTTCATGAACGATGAGAATCTCGAGGAGGACCAAGAACGAATGTTCCACGTCCAGACCTTGACCCCAGCGGGAAAACATACCGCAGGACAGGAGTGAGGTGATTCAAAATGGCAGCACATCCACACGGCAAACCAAACTTCCGAAACCTCTTCTGGTATCCTTTCAAGATTACCGGATTGACGGTATTGAGAACCTATGATTTCATCGGTCGTAGATTTTCATCCGGTTATCATAATACCACCCACCCCGAGTTTATCAACGATGGTGATATTTTTAATTCTAAGAAGACCAAGCATCTCAACGACATCAGCAAACACGAGTACGCACCCGATCGAAGTGGAACCGATTTGACTCCGACTATTTGGAAACCACAAACTGTCAATTATCCGTATGAACGACTCGAGGAGATCGAACCTTGGCTCTTCGTCCCCGGTAATTATAATGGCCGAATAGGAGTTATTTGGGAAACCTGCACCGCTTGTAAGATGTGCGTTAACATCTGTCCTAACGCTTGTTTGCACATGACTACCGAATTGAGAGTCGACGTTCTTGATAACGCTGAAGGCGAATGGGAAGGACTCGGTGCTGAGATTGAGGTTGGCAAATTTGCGGCTATTGAAAACTTGGAAGCAAAAGCAGAGCACGAAACCTTCGTTCTCGCAACCGCACATACACAAGCGCCCCAAGAGTGGCGCTTTGGCGAGGTGCTCGACCTCAGCGGGACTAGCGCTCGAATGCGCTGGAACGATAGTGGCGACGAAGAGATGGTCGAATTATCATCACTTTACCCAGCCGACGACCAAATCGTATCCGGCCGGATCGATTTGGGCCGTTGTATGTTCTGTGGACTATGCATGGAGGCTTGCAGTTTCACTTCTTTCTTCATGACCAACGAATACGATGGAATGTCTGGATTTAGCCGCCAAGAATTATGGTTGGACGCAGACCGAACACGAGTTATTCCAGGCGATCACCAAGAAGCAGTCGATGCCGAATTGGCAAAGCGAGCCAAAAAAGAACGAGATAAGCGAGCTAAGAAAGCAGCAAAAGCAGCAAAGGCTGCAGCGGAGGCTTGAACATGGATATCGCAACCATTACCGAAACCGGTGTTTTCTTCTTGATGTGTACCATCGTAATAGGAGGTGCTCTCGGCCTAATCTACATGCAAAGGGTCGCACATTCGATGATGTGTTTGATTTTCTGTTTCATGGGAGTGGCCGGAATTTTCATCTTGATGGGTGCTGAATTCTTGGCGATTGTCCAGATTTTAGTTTATCTAGCTAGTGTAATGCTGGTTGTTCTATTCGGAATAATGCTGACTAGAAGGCAGATCCTAGAGGAGGACTTTGAATGAGATTATTATCTATTTTGACTCGGGTTGGCCTGGTGTTTTTGGGAGCGATTCTCATCGCAATAGTCTCAGCCGATGCGGTATGGGAAAATCCGAGTGATGTTGAACCAACCACTATCGATTTGGCTTCAAGCCTTTTTGGAGATTGGGCGCTACCGCTCATAGCGGTTGGATTTTTGATGGCTATTGCAATGGTTGGCGCGGCTTATTTGGTTCGGGATGAACGGCTTGTCAATCTACAATGGGAACTCACTGGAGGTGAGAAAGAATGATCGATCCAGCATATGTATCCGGTCTTTCAGCCATCTTATTCATCATTGGGCTTTGGGGTGCTTTCAGCCGAAAGAACGCCATAGTCGTACTGATGTGTATCGAGTTGATGCTCAATGCAGTCAACTTACAATTCGTCGCAGCAGCTAGTTACTGGGGCGACGTCACAGGTTGGGTTTACGCAATTTTTGCAATCGCTATCGCAGCAGGAGAGGTCGCCATTGGATTAGCGATATTCCTGTCAATGTATGGTCAACACGAGACCATTTCTCTCGATGAGGTCGACCTGCTAAAGCACTGAGGTGATTATTATGAGTTCTACAATTCTAGAATACGCAATTCTAATCCCACTATTGCCAATGATGGCTTTCCCTGTCATCCTTTTCCTTGGTAAAATGTTCAACGGAACCCCTGGCTGGGTTGGCAAAATGAAGGAAGGCGGTTTTATCGCCCTTCCAGTTATGGGTGCATCTTTGATTTTATCCATTTGGCTAATCATCGATAGTTTACATGGCACCTCTGGTACCACGCTCTTCACTTGGTTCGAATCATCTTGGTGGGACCCTGCAACCGGGGCTATAACGACCAAGGTTTTCAATGTAGGAATCCATATCGATCACTTGACGATAATGCTATTATTCGTAGCATCTTTCCTGTGTTTCCTCATCAATGTATTCTCGATTGGATACATGAATACCGACCCACTAAATGATAATCGCAATCATCGATTTTATGCCGAATTCATACTGTTTTGCAGTGGAATGCTCGGAATGGTTTTGGCTGACTCCTTCCTTTGGTTATTCATCTTCTGGGAATTGATGGGTCTGTGTTCTTACCTACTCATCGGATTCTATTACGAACGCCCAAGCGCTGCATATGCGGCTAAAAAAGCATTTTTGACCACTCGTGTGGGAGATGTATTCCTCATAATAGGATTGGTTATGCTTTGGAATCTATTCAACGGTCACCTCGAATATGCATATGTCTTCAATGCAAACAATATCGCTGCAGTCGATGCGGGAAGCCTTCAGTTAGCTTTGGGCATGATGTTCATCGGTGCGGTCGGTAAGTCGGCACAATTTCCGCTCCACGTTTGGTTACCCGACGCAATGGAAGGCCCAACCCCTGTCTCCGCTCTTATCCATGCAGCAACTATGGTTAACGCAGGATTATACTTGGTTGCAAGAATGTTCCCATTCTTCGCTGCTACCCCGGTTGGCTCGATGAGCACTCTGGCGATTATTATCGCCTTTATCGGAGGAATCACTGCGGTGATGGCGGCATTGATCGCCTTCGTCCAAATGGATATCAAGAAAGTCCTCGCATATTCGACTATGAGTCAATTGGCTTACATCTTTACCGGATTAGGTGCCGCAATGTGGTTGGCAAATAATGGACATATGGAAGCAGCGACCATCGCACTAGGCGCTGCTCTATTCCACCTGTTCAATCACGCTATGGCAAAAGGAATGCTATTCATGGCATCCGGCTCAGTCATCCATGAGATGCACCATGCACACCATGAAGCCCATCATCACGACCATGGCGACGAAGATGATGACTTCGATGCTCAATCGATGGAAAATATGGGCGGCTTAGCCAGTCGAATGCCGATTACTGCAACCGCGATGTTCTTTGGTAGCATGTCGATTATCGGCATTCCATTCATCGGTGGATTTTGGTCCAAAGAAGGAATTATCGCTAAAACCTGGGAAGTCGCTTTCCTCGAACCCGCTTTCTTCATTCCAGCACTCTTCGTTCTATGTGGTGCGGGAATGACCGGATTCTACATGTCGAGAATGTGGTTGATGACATTTGCTGGCAAACCAAAAACCGAGGTTGCAGCCAACGTCCAGGAGCAAACCGCTTGGATTCCAATTCCTTTGGTCGCTCTGACCTTCATGACCTTGACCGCATTCATTTGGGCAGGACTAGAGGTGACAGGTTGGCTCGGAAATTACGATGGAGGTCACTTTATTGGATTCTTTGAGGGAATTTGGCTCGAATTGAAGCACATCTTCCTCAATCACGATATTTCTTTGCTACTGCTCACGTATGTGGCAATTGGATTATCGATGGTATTAGGACCGCTATATGCGATGAAACTCTACGGTGGACGACTGGACGATGGCCAGGTTGCAAAGCCTTGGATGAATTGGCTCATCAATCTCTCAGGTCGTATCAATGAAAAGTCCGAATTCGACAATAGCGCTTGGGCTAACTCGAGTTTGACCAAGAGTTTGCACAAGAGATTACACTTCGATGATGTTTATGATGCAGCAGTGCTCAAGATCGTCGTTGGATTCGCAAATCTCGCCGCTCTGTTCGATACTAAGATCATCGATGGAGCGATCAAGGGGATCGAATCCACATCTCAGGATGCAAGTACCAAGGTCAGGTCTTTGACCACAGGTTCAGCCCGGGATTACATCATGATGGCAGCGCTTGGAACTCTGCTTATCTTCGGACTTCTTTGGGGGGTGGCTTGAATGAGCTCTACTGCAAATATGGAACTCAAGAGCAAGGAATTTGCATTGGTTGGCTTTTTGGCAATCGCCGTGGCAGTTTTAGCGGCATTATTCCCAAACCTTGGCGCTAATGCTGATGGCAATGTCGATTGGATCAGTATTCCATTGGTTGGATTCCCAATAATAGCGGGGGTTATTCTGCTGGCTTTCGCAAGTCAGGAGAGTCGAGCAACCCAAAAGAAAATCGCGGCGCCAATCCGCTTGGCAAGCCTTTGTTTCTCACTGATTCCGCTCGGGATCAGCACAGCTCTATTCTTCGATTGGCTAATCGCGGTCGATTGGGCTATCCTTGGATATAATGAGTATGTCTTGGATAGTCAATATCTTTGGATGGAATCGATTGGGGTTTCATGGCACGTTGGAATGGACGGATTGTCCTTCCCAATGGTTTGGTTAACCACATTTTTGGTCCCGATTACCATGATTATGACCTGGGATGAAAAAGACGGTGCAACCTATCACCCAATACTATTATTGATGGGTGGAGCATTGATTGGAGTATTCGTAGCACTCGACTTATTTATGTTCTATATTTTCTGGGAATTGACCTTGATTCCGATGTTCTTCCTCATCTTAAAATGGGGCGGAAGCGACCGAAGATATGCGGCTCAGAAATTCTTCATCTACACATTTACCGCCTCTCTAGTAATGTTGCTGGGATTGATTACCCTTTACTTCCTTCAACCTGAAGGAAACGGACCTTTCCACGGAACTATCACCGGTCGGACTTTCGATATGACCACGCTCTTTGCTAATGCGGCTGCATATAATTTGGGCGATAATGTATTCTTAGGATTGGAGATGCAAAAAATTCTCTTCGTCCTATTGATGATCGGATTCTTGGTAAAATTACCAGCGGTTCCTTTCCATACTTGGCTGCCAGATGCTCACGTACAGGCACCGACCGGCGGTTCGATGATTTTGGCTGGTGTCATGCTCAAGATGGGCGCTTACGGAATAATGAGGATTCCAATCGCAATATTCCCCGATGCTTTGGTCTATTACCAAGATGTCATCATGGCGATTGGCTTGATCTCATTGGTTTGGGGTTCGGTAGTTTGTCTTGGACAAACCAATCTCAAGAAAATGATCGCATATTCCTCGGTGTCTCACATGGGAGTTATCCTTTTGGGAATCGCAAGTATGCAACCTTTGGGATATGCTGCAGCATTATTCATGATGTTCGCTCACGGAATTATCTCTCCAATGCTATTCGCGGTATGTGGTGCTTTCAAGCATCATTACCACTCGATGGAAATAGGCGACATGCGCGGTATGGCCAAGTGGTCTCCATTCTTGTCGGTTTACATGATGTTTGCTTGGATGGCAAGCCTAGGATTACCATTGCTGGCTGGCTTCGTTGCCGAATTGATGATTCTGCTCGCATATTGGCCAATTTACGGCTGGTGGATTCTCTTGCCTGGAGCAGTATTAGCAATTACCGCTGGGTATTTCCTATGGTCGATGCAGCGCACGATTTTCGAGGGTGGAGATGAAGGTCAACCACCAGCATCTCTCAACGGAGAAACCCCGCCAGACATTACGATGCCTGAAAATATTGGAATGATAATTTTGGCGGTTTTCACTGTAATTTTTGGTATCTTCCCATTCATAGCACTAGGTATGATGGACGATTGGACTGTGGCTTTATTCGAAGGCGTCTTCAACAAAGGAGGTATCTGATATGCAAACCGTCGAAGCTTTCAGCAGCGAATTCTGGACTGCATTTGCTCCAGAAACAGTATTGTTATTAGGTCTAGCAGCCCTATTTATCATTCCAAACCTTGGCAATGCAAAGTTGCGTATTCCATTGACTCAAGTAAAGATTCCTTGGTTCTTTGGCGGCCGCCGATTCCGGTTGACCGGAGCAGCACACCTTCCTGGGTTGATTGCGGTTGGAACTCTATTCAGCGCGTTTTTCTTGGCGACTTGGAGCCAATTTGATGATACTTTTACTGCTACTGTCGTGGTTGCAGGTGATATTCAATTATTGAAGATCGATGCATTCTCACGTCTGTTTGAGATAATTTTCCTCGGCGCGGTTTTCTTGGCGAGTATGGCTAGCCTAGACCGTGTACCTGCTACCATTTTTGAAGAAACAGATGAAATGGAAGAGATGTACGACAACCGTCGTCAAGCCGACTTGTATCTATTGATGTTAACAACAGCTCTAGGAATGAGTTTGGTCGCATTGGCTCAAGATATGTTCGTGCTTTTCATCGGTCTCGAATTAGCGAGTTTCGCAACCTATGTCTTGGTCGCTTTCCACAAGGAGTCCAAGGCTGGAGCCGAGGGCGGCGTCAAATATTTCATCGTCGGTTCGGTTGCAAGCGCGGTTGGATTATACGGATTGAGCCTGCTCTATCTTTGGGCAGGCAGTCTCCAACTCGATGTTTTGGCCGCAACATGGTCGACAAATGGCAGCGAGGTCCTACCGATTGTTGCTTTAGGATTCATCTTGGTCGGATTCGGGTTCAAAGTTAGTGCAGCACCGTTCCACTTTGCTGCACCAGATGCTTATTCTGGAGCAAATAGCCCGGTTGCAGGTTTGCTTGCAACCGCTTCGAAAGGAATGGGAATTGTCGGATTAATCCGTGTACTCATCGTCATCGCAACACCAGATGTTGGTGCGGGAAGTGCGATTTGGTTGATCGCTTTAGCGGTATTAGCTGTAGTCACAATGACTTGGGGCAATATCGCAGCCCTAGGTTCGACCAATCCAAAGCGAATGCTCGCTTATTCATCGGTCGCTCATGCAGGATATATGCTCGCAGCATTGGCTGCGGTCGGTGCTTGGGTCAATGGAGATATCGAAGGGCCAGAGGATTACGGCGCAGCGGTTATCGGAGCGGTTCTTTTCCATCTAACGGTACTGGTTGCTTTCAAACTTGGAGCCTTTTTGGTTCTGGGACTTTTGGAGATGGAAGGTGGAGCATCTCGCCTCTCCTCTTTAGCAGGTTTAGGTCGTAGAGATCCATTATTGGCAACCTCGATGTTCATCTTTATGATGGCTCTAGCCGGGGTTCCACCATTGGCAGGATTCATGTCTAAATTCCTAATTATTGCTGGCTTGGTCAAAGTCGGAGTCGGTGAAATGTGGGCTGCAGGTGGACCGGTTTCATTCGCGGATATTCATTGGGTTTGGTGGCTTGCTCTAGCAATGTTTGTCAACAGTGCACTCTCGGTATTTTATTATCTGAGAATTGGGGTAATTATGTTTTTAGAACCTCCAGAAGAAGGTCGTCGCAAACCGTTACCTTATGGTATTTCTATCCGAATGACAATTTGGGTTTGTGTGGTCGCCACAATCCTATTAGGTGTGTCTGGTGACTTCTTGATACAACTGTGTTACTCCGCTGCAGAGACACTATTCTGAGTATTAGCCTTCAAGTAGCAAGGGCGGCTGGCCCGCTCTATGGGCCGTAGGCGCGAAGAGAAGGTCGACGAGGAAGAACTCGCTCGTTTGATGGGTGGAGGCAGCAGCGGAACCACAAAAATCCGTGTTAAAATGCCAAATACCAAAGTAAACGAAATGTTTGCGATCGCAGAAAATATCCTTGGCGGAAGACGTGTAACTGTCCTATGTGCTGATGGCGAGACCAGGATGGCTCGTATTCCTGGAAAAATGCGCCGACGCCAATGGGTTAGAGAGGGTGACTTGATCATCGTCTGGCCTTGGGATTTCCAATCTGCCAATGCTAAAGACAAAAAAGCGGATGTAAAGCACCGCTATACCAAAACTCAAGCAATGTATCTTTCAAGAACCGGCTTATTGCCTGCAGATGTCGATTTATTCGGCATGAATGCCGCAAACGATGATTTCGATGATTCTGATGGATTGTTTGCCTCATCTACACCGGTCGAGGAAGAAAATCCTGAACAAGAAGTTCCAGACACCGAAGAGGATGACGACGAGATCGACGACCTATTCGGTTGAGATTTATCAGGTGTTAGACCAATGGGTAAAAATCGTGATCATTGGGATGACGAGTTGACTAAAGATACCCGCCAACGTCGTAATAATCGCCGTCGAAAAACCTTCGATGCTGACCAAAGTCAGCAGCGGGATGAAACCGAAAAATTCGTCAAGAGTTTAGACCGCCGTGGCGGTGATCTCGATTGGATGAAAGAATCGAGATACAAGAAAATGTTCAGTAAGATTGAGCATGGTCTTGCCGGAGTGATGGGTGATGGGCCGTTCGAGTGGGTCGATCGGCGAGTTTTCGATTCGGTTTTTGACCGACTCGCGCTGATGAGCCTGTACAAATTGATGAATTTGGGCCATATCGATACCTTGGATTATCCAATCGCTCGAGGCAAAGAAGCTCACGTTTTCCATGGGACCTCATTGGTCGGACCGGTTGCTGTGAAGATTTTCCATACATCCAATGCAGTATTCAAGAATCTGCTTCAATATATCGAAGGTGACCCTCGATTCGGGGGCTTGAGGAGAAAACATCGAGATCTGGTTGATATTTGGGTTCGAAAAGAATTCCGAAACCTATCTAGATTGGCTAAATGGGGTCTGAATGTGCCAAAGCCTCTCGCTGTGAACAAGAATGTCCTCGTCATGGAATATATTGGGACTAGAGAATCCCCGGCTCCTAGATTACGAGATATTAAAATTCTCAATCCAGAAGCAGTCTACGCTAATTTACTCGAGTTCTTAGCCGTATCTTGGCAAAAAGCAAAATTGGTTCATGCCGATTTCTCACCATATAATATTTTGTGGCACGACGATTTGCCGGTGGTCATCGATGTTGGCCAAGCAGTTATCTCTCAACATCCGAAAGCACAGGAGTTTTTGGTGCGTGACGTCACGAGATTGGTCGAATGGGCCAATAAAAACGCGGTCGAAATCACTTTGGCAGAAGCGATGTACGAAGTGCTTGAAATGGACCTCTCACATATTGAAATGCTTGAGGAAGAGTGAACCACAGCCCAACGGTGGGGTTGAAGAAGGGTTGGCCGCCCGCCTTGGTTTATGCGTCAGTCGCTTCCACGGGTTCCAAAGGACCGAATCGCGGTCTTGATCGGGGCAAAAGGTGCTACTCGACGCGATTTGCAAACTGCTGCTGGCTGTAAGTACATCAATATCGATTCCGAATCCGGTGACCTCGAGGTAACTTGGGGGGAGCCTGGTTCTTACGACCCGGTGAAGGCATTCAAACTCCCAGACGTCATCAAGGCGATAGGTCGTGGAATGTCTCCTACAAAAGCGATTCAATTATTGCAAGATGAATGGTTTTTCGAAATTGTTGATCTCAAAGAACATGTTGGAAAGCGCTCTAATCAGCAACGCAGAATAAGGGCTAGAATCATCGGTTCGGAAGGAAAAATCCGAAAATTGATAGAAGAACACACCAGCACCGAAATCACGATTTACAAATCGACAGTCGTATTGGTCGGCGAAGGCAGCGGTTTGATGGCTGCACGAAATGCGATCGAAATGCTTGCAACTGGATCCGAGCATGGAACCGTCATCAAGTATTTGGAAAAGGCTCGACGCAAGGCAAGATTAGATAATCGAACCCTCGATTCAATCGAAGAAAAAGTTAACGAGACCCCGAGTGGTGAATTTTCGAATTTAGTGCCTGGATTAGCAGAATTATCCCGCAGAAGATCTCGTCGTCTCAAGGCACATCAAGTAGATCCAAGCGATGCTGATGCGGTTGAAGAAATGATGGAATTCACCGAGGATGAGTCGATTATTTGGGAGGAGGAGTGACCTTCCTCTTCTGCATCCAAGCGATTGCGAATCCAGCTACCATCAACGCTCCAATACTGGGGGCAAACGAAGGAACAACTCCTACTCCTGTTACCGATGCACCTGTAACCACCAAATAATATTCATTATTTCCTTCATCTCTTTCATCTATCGTTTCATCTGAATCGATGGTTAAACGTAAATCGAATTGGCCGGTATTAGGAATCGTATAATTCCAAATAATCTCTTCGCTCATGTCGGACATACTGCCACTAGGGAGAAGGATTGTTTCCATTACCGTCCAAGAAACATCTGCAGTTCGGTCAGCAGGTGCTGCTTCTAGACTCACTGATACCGTTCCACCCCACACTTGGTTAGACTCCAAAACGCTAGTTATGACAATTTTTCCATTGGTATCACCCGGCCGTGCAACCAATCGGTCGAGATTTGTTTGGCTCGCATTCCACGACATATCTATGCCCGGTAGGATTTGGAAGGCTGAAGGAATGGTGGTGACCGAATTACCTGCTACATCGGTAATAACCGCACGTAACATTAGGAATTGGCGTGATTTTGTTGCCCAAGAACTTAATCCGATTGAGCCGTTCAATCCGGATGTACCGATATCGATCCAACGACCGGATTGGTCCGGTGTATTTCCGACTCCATTCAAATCGAACCCATATTGAATTTTTGACTCTAAATTATCGATGCCTGAGCCATCATCGCCTGCAGCGAATATTACGTTAGCAGACCCAACTCTCGAGGTGGTTAATTCGTCAACGGTCCAACCAAGTCCTTCTGGATCGGTCGTATCGACCTTAATATCGACCGAGATGGAATCTCCAATATTCCCAACGATGTCGACTGGTCTCATCAGAATTGAATGCTCCCCTTCGGTCAAGTTTAGGGTGGTTGAATCCGAGTTGAAAGATGCCCAAACCCCATCGATTTTTATCTCGACATGAGAGCCGCCCGAGCCGGTACTATCATCGATGGAATTATCGAGGTTAGAGATGACTACAGCGGTTGAATCGGTCCAACTCGATCCATCTCCAATCGTTGGCGCAGTCATTGTCGGGGCAGTACGGTCGATGCCGATGAACATCGTATCGATTGCACTCAATCCAGAGTTATCATAAACCGTCAACCTTGTATTATATGTGCCCTCTGCTAGGTTTCCACTCGCCCAATCCCAACCGTAAGCAAGATTGGAGGGCCCATCGTTAATCGGGCTCGAAGGCCCTGGGGCATTGGTTAGAGTTGCATATGAAAAGTCATCATCATCTACGGTATAATCAAACTCTAGAGTTCCGTTTGCTTCGATTGAAAACCATTTCCTATCGATTGCATTTTCACCTGAGCCTGCCCCCGAATTTTCAAGTGTGAAAGTTGATATTATCGGGTTATGGTTAGCGATGTCAAAGAATCCGCTGCTAAACCAAGCAGTATTATTTGAAACATCGTCATCATAAGCGTTAACCCGTAAGTTCCAACTGCCATTCTCAAATGATGTCGAATCGAAATAAGTAATCCACGGGGTCGAACTTAGGTTTGCGATTTGGGTCCAATTGGAGTCATCATTGGAGATTTCTATTACCATTGATGATAAATTTCCAGTTCCGCTTGAACCGATCGAAAGCGTGTACAGCCCTTTGACCGTATCGTTTGCTTGAGGGCCATTGGAAAAGTCAAGAGAAAGAGCGCTCGGTGCGCTCTTTACAAGACTGGGTTCGACTAGAAAAGACGGGTTGGTCTGGCCGATAGTCATGATGACTACCAACAGGATTGGCCCGAGTACCCGCCTCATCAATGAGGATGACGACATAACTCATCCTTCAAACCTGCGCTTTCAATCGCCATGTTCGCATCGATTGTTAAGCGATGTTTTCGCTACGAAAACCACAAGTGTATTCGATTGGTTCAAGTGCAAGGGGTTGCCTCTTGTAATCATGGCGAAGTCGTCCGGTGCGGTTCTGGTTCTTTCCATGCTGCTATTATCCTCAATTCCGATGTTGGTTTCTGCGGAAGATAGCGGTGGCATCCAAGCATCGACTGGGACTTTAGGCTTCTCACCATCAAATCCAACCGAAGGTGGTACAGTCAATATCATCCTAACTTTGAGCAATACCAATTCTCAAGTTGCTAACGATGTAATATACAGTTTTTATTGGGATGGGATCGCTTCAAATAAACGAATTGTGACCGATACAGTCGATATTCCTGCTAATAATTTTACCACTATTGAGGTGACTAAGTCCGGCTTAACAGTTGGCGAGCATAAGGTTTGGATCGAATTTGAATATGCTGGCGCAGGAGCGCAGATTTTCTTTGTTGATTTAATCGTAGCAGGTTTACCTGACCTCGAAATTGAACAAGTTCTTACCAACCCGTCGAGTTTTAATTCGGGTGATAATGTTGAAGTTTTACTCGAAATTGTAAACTCCGGATCCGAAGACGCGGCATCAAGCCGTCTTCAACTCCAAGTATCAGGCGATAGTTCGATCATAGATACACCAGCAATTCCAGCGGGTCAAAGCACTTGGGTTAACCAAACAATTACCGCTCCTGCCTCCGGTGATCATCAAATCCAAATTACTCTTGATATCGATGATGCAGTAATTGAAGCTGATGAAAACAATGTTTTCTCGGATTCGTTAACCGTAGATTCTCGAATGGATTTATCTCATCTAGGAAATATTAGTGTTGATATTGATTCAGGTGTGCTTGCTGGACCATGGACTGTGTTCGGTACGCTGCTAAGAACTGGTGGAGACGGCAATACCGAAGTGCCGATGAAACTTGAAATTCTTGATAGTACCGGCAGCCTGATCGTCATTCCTACTTTCACAGTAAATATGGCGGGTGGTTCAAGAGTTCAAACAGATTGGCAATTCGAGCTCACCAGTCAACACATTTCCAATCTAATCGTTGGAAGTCATGAAGTTACTGCCGCGATAGACCCTTATCATACTGCATCATTTACTCAGGAAACTAGAGACAATGACCGGATCAGCACATTCTTTGACAAATTCGCAGTACCAGACGTGGCCGTTGATCCTTTCGCATATCCTTCACTTACTAGTGTCGGAAGCGGGGGCAATATAGAGTGGACCGTCTCAATGACCAATACCGGTTCGATTTCGGTACAAGGTAAATTGCTCTATGATTGGGAAGGCTTTAGTGCTGACGAATCGACTGAACCATTGATTTCGATCGCAGCAGGCCAAACCCACGTCTGGAAAAAAATCATGCCTTCTGCTACCGGTGCTCACACCGCTCAATTCGATGCACGCTGGGTCCCTTCGGCTAATTCTTACGATGATAACTTGTTGAATTCAAATACGAGCGGTTCGGTCTCAGTCACTGCCCAACTGCGATTGAATTGGCAATTTTCAACTTTTGTTTTGGAGGATGAATTTGGAAGTGCGGTTACATTTCCACTCAAGGACGAACAAAGCTATACCGCTCATATCAACCTCAGTTCCACCGAGACCGGGGAACTGAATTTCACTTGTGAGGATGGACAAGGAATCGTTTGGTCAAAAACAAAAGTCGTAGTTTCCGAGTTATTCCAAACTATAAGTTTGAGCTGCCAATTCAATGCGAGTGCTCCTCGAACAAACCTTAAATTCATCCCCGATGATTCGGTCGTTGTCAATACTCAAACTTGGACTTGGGATACCAGCTATAAACCAGGCGATATCGTCGAAGATAAATCCGGCGTGGTAATTGGGACCATCATTATCATTGGATTATTGGCGTTTGGCTTGATAGGAATTCTAATCGCTGCCATCATACTGACTAGAAAGAGCGATGAAGAGGTCGAACGAGATATTTTCGATTATTGTCCTGCGTGTGATGGTGAATTGGAAGACCAAGTCGATCGATGCCCATCTTGTTCATTCAATCTTAAAAAGGCGAGGAAGCAATTTCATGATTGCGATGTTTGTCACGAATCTATCCCAGACTTGATGTCGAATTGTCCATATTGTGGTACCCCGCAAGATGTAAGTGCTTATTTCGAACAAAGAGAGCGTAAAAAGGTTATCAAACCTATTTTGGCTTTACCAGAAGAGGAGGTCGATGACGAAACTACCCATGCTGCTGGAACCGAAAATTTCGATGAAGCAGTCAAAGAGTTTGGCTATGATGCTGATGACTTAGAAGGACATTGGGACAAGAATATCGCAGCTGCAAAAGCCGAGGTTGAAGCTGCTTACGATCGAAAGACAGATGAGATTGAAGCCAGTAAACTCGATGATGAAACTGCAATGCAAATCGTCACCACGAATCTGAAGAGTGCAGAAGAAACCTTCGATAGTCACGATATCGACGCTTTCTTGTCTGAGAAAGATGAGATAATATCTCACAAAGACAAGGGCGATGATGGCAAGATATTGAGTGCTTCCGATGCCTCGATTCGAGGCGATATCTTTGCGATAACAGGCGAGGATGGCGTAATGCCTGGTGATGATGTAAAGGTTGGTTTTTCAGTAGATCGATCTATCGTTGGAAATGAATTACCCGAAGAAGCGATGGATTTCTCCTTCGATGAAGAAGAAGAGATCGATGAATTAACACCGGTAAAACTCGAGAAAAAGCGTGCCCAAAGACGCAAGGCTCGAAGAAAAGAAGCGACAGCAGAATGTGGTGCATGTGGTGCTGATATTCCGGTTAACGCAAACGAATGCTCTACATGCGGTGCAAAATTTGATTGATGCCTGTCGGTGCTCACAGGGTTCGTCATTGCCCATTAGATGGGCTCGGCATCCCTTGTCTACTTCACTCAGGCAGATTAAGCCAAGAGGGGCATGGTTGATGAACTCATCACACCTGCGAAGGGGTGATGGGTAGTCGCAAGGCCTTCCAAGCATTCCTGATCCTAGGCATTTTATTGATGTCGAGCGCAGGTTGTATCGGCCTTGTTCCAGCCCGTGAATTCGTTGAACAGATGAGGCCCCAAGCAGAACTTGTGATTGAATCAGAACACTTTGGTGAGACCTATATTTTTCCCTCTGGCTGGAGTTTGAATGAGAGAATTAGCAGCTGGGATATCGTGATCGATTCAGATGTAGTCGAGGTACGTGCTTATTTCAAAGCATCATTCGCTCTAGCCGATTCTCTTCCATTCGTACCTGAAGGTGCTCGATATGTCGAAGCAACTCTCTCGGATACAGAAGGAAATATAGTCTGGACCGAGAAGTTAACGGTCACCCAAACCGCTTTCGTTTTCACCGAATTACCTCCTTTCGAACAAGGGACTTGGAATCTCTACCTCTCCGGGAGAGGATTTGGAAACCCACTTGCCGCTGGAATCGCTTCCGATTCATATCAGATAATGATTAGTGTCGATCGAAATTGCTGGAATTACCCAATTGAAGGTAATTGTGATATCGAGTGATCAAACCAAACTTTGGTCACAAGCATAACGTCTGGAACAAGATTGACACTTTCCCTTGCGATTGTGATTCCTGCCTGCTCCACCTTCAACCATCAAGCGTTGAACCTCTTTTGTCGAAGCGGATAAGCGTGATCGGTTCGCAGAATCCCATTGAATCTGATGTAATTTCTCTTCTCCGTATCGTAAAACTCCGTACGGCGGGGTTCTGCCTGTGGTTTTCTCAACCAAATGAAGATATGCGAGCAATTGAATTTCGTGTGATTTGTGCGGTTTTGAAGGCACCTTACCAGTCTTTTGTTCAACTGGAATGAATTCACCATCGACGATTACGATTTGATCTGGCCGACCTCGCAAACCGGTATCTTCATCAAAGAGCAATCCTGCTGTAGCATCATCGTCAGAATAGGCTACATCGACGTCCTCCTCAATCCCCGCATCCATTCGGGCCAAGTCCATCGCATTATCCGCTAGGAGGGTTTTTTGTAATTGCCATGAGGCGATCAATGTCCATAACATCGCCATCATGATGAGAATGAATCCGGCTTGATTTTTATCCCCAGCCCAAGTTAATCCAATCGCATGTAGGCCAAAAATGATGGCGCCAAATAGCAAACTTGCTTCGATCCTACCACCTTCTGCCCAGCCACCGATGAAACCGACTGGCTGGAGGACCGGCTCGATGGTGAATCCCCCCAGGTTTTCGATCTCTTTCAACCTCGACTGTTTCTCAGTTGGCATTTTAATCCATGATCTCCATGGTAAGTAAACCGAGAGCAGACCCATGAGCAACCAAATTAGGGCTAACAAAGCAAGATATTTTGCAACGTCCACCGGTGGTCGAATTTCATCATCTATAGTAGAAAAAATTAGGGCATCGGCAATGAACACAAAAATGATGTTAAACAACCATGACCATATGACGGCCGCACGGTGTAATTCGAATTGCCGCTCTTTGAATTCCTTGATTTTTTGATGGATCTCTGCGTGTTTTTCCCGTCCGGCAATAACCGCGTCACCGATGCCGGATTTTCCAGATCGTGCTAATTGCCAAGAAAGTGGGCAATATGCGTGCCGTTCAAGGTCGCTGGCAGAAACATGTAGTGCTTCCTCTCTATCATTCCGCCAAACCCCATCGTCGGATTCTAATCCGGGAATGAGTTTTACTAGATTTTGAGAAGGCATCGGGGTCACAGGCGGGCGGGTACCCCAAGCCTGTGGAGCATTGGAATTGAAGGTTGTCATCTTGGCCTTTTGTTCACTGAATGGACCGCTGCGAGGTTATTGGTTCATTTTCGATGGACGAAGCGGTTATTTAGGGGGGGCTTGTGGCCCGCTCGTTGAGGTCGATATTATGACAGAACTTCTCGTAGACCGTGAGACCTATGAAACCAATGCCGTTCATATCGGTACTCAACAAAAGAGTGCTGACATGGGGCAATTTATCCAAGAGGTCCGTGCTGATGGACTTTACCTATTGGATCTAGAAATAACCGATGCTCGCATCCGTTCTATCGCTAATTTCCTAAACCGCTACGACCGCTCCAATATCATGGTGGTCAGCGCTCGTCAATACGGACAACGCCCTGCTCGCAAATTTGCAGAAGCAATCGGTGCTCGTGCAGCTGTTGGCCGCTTCATCCCTGGAAGCTTAACCAATCCAGACCTTCGCTCCTATGTCGAGCCAGACATGCTTTTCGTAACCGACCCTGCTGCAGACCAGCAGGCACTACGTGAAGCGGTTAGTACCGGACTTCCAATCGTCGGCATCTGTGATGCTAACAATAACTTGAGAAATGTTGACCTCGCACTACCAGCAAATAACAAAGGTCGTCGTTCTCTTGCTCTCCTTTACTGGATTTTAGCTCGTGAGACCTTGAAAGTAAGTGGCGATACCACCGATGAAGCATGGGCTGAGGCTCAAGACATCGAAGAGTGGGAATCGACCTTCTGAGCGAAGAACTCGCTTATCGTATCTGCAAAGGCATCTATCGTCGCTGCACCGTGCATCGATTGTCTAGTGGTTTTTGCGCCGGGTAGACCTTTTGTGAACGATACGGCATGTCGCTTGAGCCATTTTGGGCGTAAACCAGTAGTTTCCCTGGCCAATTCGAGGTATCGATCCCAAGCCCATCTTCGACTTGCGAATGCTTTACCAGTAGATGTTAAATCGAACCAATCCTCATCTACCCAAGGTAAATCTATTTCTTCTATCCAACCTAATTGCGTTTTTATTTCAGCGAAAACCGTCGGTCGGCCGATGGCGGCTCGACCGATCATCAAACCGCTTGCAGAAGTGGTATCCAAGCAACTTGCTGCAGAGGGCCCATCAACAATATCACCATTTGCGATTACTGGAATTTCCACAGAATCGACAATATTTCTGATGTAATTCCAATCTGCAATACCACTATATCTTTGATTCAAAGTCCTTCCATGGATACACAACCTTTGGACCCCAACCCGCTCAAGTTCTTGTGATATTTCCAATGCATTATATTGGCCGGAACCAGTACCCAACCGCATTTTTGCCGTAATAGGACTTTCGGTTTCATCGATAATTTTTGCGGTCATGCTCACCAAATCATCCGGTTGACCCATCAATGCAGCACCTGCACAAATCCGGGTGACTTTTGGAGCAGGACAACCAAAATTGAGGTCGATAATGTCGGCTTTATCATCGAGCATTTGGGCTGCGAGAATCATTTCGTCTTTATCTCCACCAAAAATTTGAGGGATGAAAGGGTTTTCATCAGGATGACTTTCTAAGCGCGTCCAAGATTTTGCAACCTCTCTAGTAATCGCAGCAGAGGAGGTAAATTCGGTAATCGTAATATCGGCACCACATTCTCTTGCCAATAAACGAAAGGGAAGTTCACTCACTCCGGCCATCGGTGCAAGATATAGCTCACGTGGTTCGCCATCCCACCGTTCCGATTTTACCTCGATCATCAAGATCCACTCACGATTGTTCGATGATAGTTGCGACCCTACGGATTCGCTGAAGGATACGGTCAAGGTTTTCTTGGCTCTTTCTAATCGTCGATTGAGGGCTATCTCCTACCAGACGGTAACCCAAGGCTAATCTTCCACCTAAAAGGTTCAACAATAGCATCTGTTCTTGGGCAGGGATCTGTTTGAATTCGCTTTTGACGAATTCTGCGGTTAAATTGCCTTTTTTCAACTTTTTAAAAATCGAATTTGGTGCGTCCAACCGCTCAAACCCACCGCGTTTGAGCATCCAGTCTTCACCTCTACGGAGATATTGGGTATTCATCGCAGACCATAGCGCAGTCGCTAATCTATCGGTGCGTGCAATCCTTTCTACCAAACCGGTGGCTCGGAACCTTTCGAGTATTCGACCTATTCTAGGTTTAGGGGCAGCAAGACTTTTTGCCGCTTCATCAATCGATATGGGTGGTCCAGAATTCAAAAGCATCTCGAAAAGTTTAACGCTGATAGAGTCCGGTGAAATTTCCTTCCCAGGTCTTTCGCCAAGCAGTCCAAAATCGGCCATGAATCGCGATAATTCACACTCTGATGACGAGATTGGAGACCATTCTTTAACTCTGAGATTTAGGGCAGGCATTGGATCTGGGGCTAATTCCATTTCCATTATAATATCGTTTCCTCTTTGCCAAGCCTGTTCGATATATTCCATTCTTTGCTTTTGAATTAGCTTGGACCTTTGAGACATAGTATCGACCGCCTTGAGTAAATCTCCTCCACACAAGTGGTGCAACCTCCAAGAGTTCCCTCCACTCGAGGAAACCAATCCACCCGATGTTAAGCGGGTGAGATGATGATGGATTGCAGCAGGGGTTAGTGCCATCTCATCTGAGAGATCCTTAGAATTGATGCCTATTGTTGGATTGGGAATTAGGTGGTCCTTCAAAATTCGATGAATCGGTGAAAATCGACCACCATCTGCGGTCGATTCACCTCTACGACGATGTAAACAAAGCGTATCTATCAGCCATGATACGAGTGTGTCAAGGTCTCGTTCGCTCGCTGGAAGCGGTATCTCGTCGAGCCGGATATCGAACATTGAGGCAAAGCCATGGCCTCTAGTCCTTGAAGACTACGCATCATTTGTTGCTCAAGAAGCGATTAGCGATTCACCGTCGGTCGTCCGACCACTCGTAATCGATTGGTCGAGTGCTATTCCAAGTATCATCATCGATCAGGTGAGGCGCTACCTCGATTCGGTCCTCTCGGATTATTCCTCGTCGCCGTAAAACCTTGAGGGCTGAGTGAACAGTTGCTCTAGTGCGGCCTATTCTTCGAGCTAGAGCTGCCTGTGAACGAGGAATGCCATTCGCCCTCAAATCATCAATAATTGTTCGTTGAACCAAAGAAAGACCAATTGGCATTCTCTTTGCGGCCTCTTCCTCACCTACGTTCATCCCTCGCAAAACCTCGACTTGAGATGGCGCTCCAGCAAAATAACAAGATCTCCCGTTTACGGAGATGATTGTAATAGATTTCTGACCATTCAAGACGTCGAGATGATGGCGCAAGGTACCGTTAGCAGCGGCAAGTTTAGATTGTAATTCTCGATAACAAAGTCCAGGACTATTTTCGAGAGTCTTTAGAATTTTTTTCCGATGAGGATGAACAGTGCTGTTGACCTTCGTATCAACACCGGCATTAGCCAATCCAAATAGGCCAAGACCAGCGGCAACTCCAGTAATTCCACCCGTCGCTCCAGCCAAACCTGCAGCGAGCCACGGTCGCTGGGTTATCCATTGGCGGAGGAGTGCCATATCGTGAAACAAATGCTCGTCCTTTGTAATTGGTTCGGTCAGATGTGTGGGATTATTTTTTTGCTCGGACCGATCCTCTTTGAATTTTCAGATGTGCGACTAGCGGGGATAACAATCGACCACAGGTTGTACCGTGGTCTGATAAAATATAGGTGACTCGAACCGGTGGCCCATCGTCAACTCGCCTAATCACTAAACCCTCTTGAGCAAGATAGGTTAATTTGTCAGATAATGTGCGCGAAGAAATACCATCTAGCAGAGTTTTCAGTTGATTGAATCGTCGAGGCCCAGCAATGTATAATGCGGCCAGAATTTCAATCGTCCATCTAGAACCGAATACATTGAGAGCTTCAACAGCCGCTTCAACTTCCCATTCAGTACTCCATGGCACTTTATTCGAATGTTCCGCCAGCAAATCTCTAATCATTCGATGAGAACGGTACTTGGTAACTCTAAAGGTGGTTCAGGCATGATTTGCCACACGAGGTGTTAGAGATAAAACATGGTGTTATCCATACACTTAATTCTCATTGACCAGAATATGTTGGTTTTCGACCTTCGATAAGTGCCGATAAACCTTCTAATGCATCTTCGGTTGAGAAAATTCCTTCCAAACCTTCGAGTTCTTTATCCAAGCCGGTTGAGAGTTCTGTCAAACCGGATTGGTCTATCAAATTGCTTGCCATTTTTAGGGCGACCGGTGCGGTTCTCGAAAGAGATTTTAATTGACGAGAAACGTTTCTATCCTCAGGGTCAAAACCATCAGGGCAGTTGGCTGAGAGGATGTTTTCTAAATTTTCATCACTGTAAAATTCTTTAGCAAATAATGCGACCTTAGAATTTGGATTTGATGGAACTCCAGGGTATTTATTCTCTGGTTTTCCGGCTTCAGCCAATTTTGCAATCGTTGTATCGACTGCTGTAACATCGACTAAATCGCTGACCAATCCAAGATCAGCAGCGGTTTGAGCATCCATGAAATTTCCAGCTAATACCGCCCAACGAGCAGCAGGAATTCCGCTGATTCTCGCTGGCCTCTGAGTTCCTCCGAGCCCAGGGAAAATTCCGATACTTGTTTCTGGGAAACGGAATTGAGTTTTCCTTGTGCCAATTCGATAATCACATGCTAATGCCAGTTCAAGACCTCCGCCCAATGCTAATCCGGTGGTAAGAGCGATGGTTGTTTTCGTCGAATTTTCTAATTTTTCCAAAACCGAATGGCCATTTGCTGTAAAATTATAAATGTCAGAAAAAGAATCTGCACGCAATTTGTCGACGAAGAATTTCACATCAGCACCTGCGACGAATGCTTTACCCGCACCATCTAGAACAATGGTGTGAACCGAATTGTCCGAGTTTACTTCATCCAACGCTCGACCCAATTGGGCGACGACTGTCTCATTGAGAGCGTTCATTGCTTCTGGTCTATTGATGGTAATTGTTGCGATTCCATCCTTAACGAAAGAATCGATATAATTGAATTCAAAATTAGTATCACGTTCCCAGCATTTTGGCAATGTGAAATTTGCAAGTTCACAATAGTCTTCAGCCATTGCCTTTGCCTCGGAAATTCCAATCCGGTTTGCTAATTCGAATGGGCCGCGCGCCCAGCGTAATCCAACCTTTGCACCTCTGTCGACATCTTCGATCGAACAAATTTCTTCATCGACGATTTGACCGGAAACAGCAAAGATTTGACCCATTAATCGAGTACGAATAATCGATGCTACCTCTTCGGAACAATCGGAGTTAACTCCAATCTCCCACATGTTTCCTGCCTCGACCATCTCTCGAAGGTTTTCAGCGCCATAATAGCGCGGAGTGTCTAATTGTTCTGCCAAATAATCGGTAGCGTGGAGGGCGATAGGGGGACCGGTCAAATTCATCAAGGCAAATGGGCCCAACCCAATTCTGAAAGATTTCATTGCGACTGAATCGATAGCGGCAGCACTCGCTACACCTTCTTGTAAAAGGAGGCATGCTTCATTGAGCCAAGGTACGAAAAATCGATTTACCACGAATCCAGGGCGGTCTTTGCACACGATGACGACCTTGCCAAGGCCACGGCAATATTGGACGGTTCGATCGATGGTTTGGGTACTAGAAGATTTTCCAGGGATGACCTCGACCAATCGGTTTTTTGCCGGGTGGAAAAAGAAGTGAAGCCCAATGAATTTGTCTGGGCGGCCAGATGCAATAGAAAGTTCATCCACCGAAAGGGAGGAGGTATTTGATGCAAGAATTGTATCTTGGCCACAAACCTCGTTCAAGATATTGAATACTTGAGTTTTAATGTTGAAATCCTCAAACACCGCTTCGATCACAAGGTCTGTATTTGGGGCGGTGTTTTCAGTTCCAACGACGCCGGTTATTCGACCTTTTATCGCTTCGATTTGCCCCGGAGAGAAGATCCTTCTCTCCACAGCTTCAGCTAAGAAATCAGAAATTATTTTTTGGCCACGGTCAACCCATTGTGCTTCTCTGTCAACCATTTGGACATCGAAATCCTCTTGAGCCGTTTTTTGAGCGATTCCGGAACCCATGTTTCCGGCGCCGATGATTGCTACACTCTGGATTGGCTGCATATTGGGGGCCACAAGAATCTCCATCATGAAGTCGACGGCATGAATTGATGGTTGCTAGGGACAAGTTCATAACATTTGATGTATACTCAAGTGTGATGAGAGTGATAAAGTTGGGCTTGGATTCCTTGCCCACCATGGATGCAGTTGACTCCTTCTTTGAATCAATTTCCGACGGTTTCCAGACGGGAGGAATGATGGATGACCATTCCGTTATTGAAGGCGATTCGATGATTTTTCTTCATGGTGGCCGCATGGTAAGAAAAGGTAGAGCCACTTCCGGGGTTGATGACAAAGGAATATTATGGATTGGAGAACTCGTTCAGCCACGGAAAATGATGAGATTGTCAGAATTTCAAGATCTTTTGTTTAGAGCCGCAGGGGTGGCAGTTAATTTAGCTACAGAGAAGTGGAATCATATTTTAGAAGATGATGCAATCAAAGCACTCTGGAATCGAATCTAAAAAACATTTTTAGATACATGGGAGCCCTTAGAATCCATCATAGGCCTTTTTCAGTTTTTCGGCCCAGTTTTTGACACAAAATTCAGCCGCCCTTTCCTGAACGTCCTCGCTTTCATCTTTTAGTTGGGAGATTGCATCTCTCCATTGTTCCAAATCGTCGTGCGGCAAAATATGTCGTTCAAGCGGTATCTCATTGGCGGCTGGTGCATCTGCCACCAAAGCCACAGTCCCAGCAGCATAAGCTTCCAAAGGCGGCAACCCAAACCCTTCTGCGACAGAAGGGAAAAGCAAGGCATCTGCGTGCTGTAAAGCAGCGATCAATTCTTCTGGCTCGAGTCGACCCACCCAATTTAAATCACAATTTTGCTCAACTGCAAACCGCATCAACTTCGCTTTTTTTTGAGGGGAGGACTCAGCCCCGACCTTGTGCAAACATACGTCCATCCCACCACAGACCTCGACCGCAAACTCAACTCTCTTCCGAGGTTCTTCACTACCGATTACCAAGAGATTCTTTCCATCTTTGAACCAAGCAGGGCGTGGTCGAGGCGTGGAATAATCCTCCAGATTAATGGCGTGTGGGATCCACATGGTTTTCACCCCGGGAAACCTCATTTCACATTCTTGTTGAGTATCCTTAGAAATGCAGACCAGCAATTTCGCTCTATTGATTCCTGCCTTCACTCTCTCGAGATCTTTTCTTCTAATCCACCTGGGCTTTTGATTACCGATTTCAACAGAATGCCTAACCGTCGGAAATAGATGAAACAGGTCGTGCACTGTAACTACCGTATTACCAAAATCGGGGACTAACCCTGCTTGTTCTTGGTCAGTAATATGAACAATATCAAATCCGCCCACTAATTTTTGAACGGTTTTTGGATGAGAATACCACCGGCGCCAAAGCCTCTTTATCGAGCCAGCACAACTCGAATATTGAGCGGTTTTTCCGTGAGAATAACCTTCAACAATACCAGCGGCAAGTCTTTGCTCAAGTGCTTCATGAGTGCTGCCAAGTCCAGAAAAAGGCGATAACCGCCCTCCTCTAACCAGCAGCACCCGCTTCATCATACCACCTTCAGATGTTTGACTGAGGCTGCGATCCCCAAGTCATCGGGGAAGAACATCGTCGGTTCGGGGATTGGGATAGGCACTATTTCTTTGCCGATCAAGGAAACTCTACTCGGTGGAGAGTCATCGAGCAATTCACGGTTTACCAATGGTGCGAGCGCATTAGAAAACTCGAGAATATCTTCGTGCCATGGCATATTCTCAGCTGTAAGATTATCACGGGAATTTCCGACGTGAACATAGCCTTTACATTCGATAAAATCGGGGTCTGCTCTATTATCAAGAGCAGCATATTGTGGAATATGTTCCTCTTTCATATTCCGCCCTTTTATCAAGGTGTGCCGGCAGACAATCCTAGTATCTAGGCTTGGTAAAAGGTCGATTGTTTCCTCGAGTTTTTCCCAGGCTCCCGCATTCCATTTTGGCCGGCAAATTTCATCGAAAACCTGCTTATTTGGCGCATCGACTGAGACATAGAGTTGAGTGGGTAAGGTGTCAAGGTTTTCTATGACCTTGGGGAGGGTTCCATTGGTCACCAGCATTGTGGTCATACCATGAGCATGGCACAATTCCATATATTCTGATAATTTGGTATAGAGAGTAGGTTCGCCATTGAGAGATATAGCGACGTGTTTTGGGGTTTGTGCAGAGAGTAACTTATCCTTTGGCACCTTATCGTTTCCGCCGAATCCACTTAAGAGTCTTCTTTGTGCTTTCACCGAATCGTATAACATTTCTAGAGGATCTTGGTCACTCAATTCCAATGCATCCATATGTGGTTCTCTCCAACAATAAGAGCAAGCGAGATTACATTGGTCGACCACAGGAGACATCTGTAAACAATTATGACTCGATATCCCGTAAAATTTACCTTTGTAACATTGGCGACCTCTTAGAAGAGATTCCTTAGTCCAATGGCAGATTTTCACTCCACCGTGTTCGCCGACTATGTGGTAGCGTTGCTTCTGCAATTTGGCCATCAACACAGGGTCCATGTCTACAAGCGACATGTCTAGACAATTTCAAACCATTCGTCGAGGTGGCTTGAAACATGGAAGAGTTTGAGGAAGGTTGGATTCCTCATCTTTTTGGCTTCATTTTACCAATGATGACCATCGGTGGAATTTATGTTGGTGGTTGGTGGTGTGCCTTCGGTATTATCTTCGCTCTAGGCTTAGGTCCAATCTTGGAGTTTATTTTCCCCGATAGAGCACCATCTCGCAGAGAAGGTTTTTCGACAAAACCATGGGACTTTTTGCTTGTTATTCATAGCCTCACAGTCATCACCGCATTATTGGTTTTGTATTGGCGAGTCGATTCGGAAGGTATCACAATATTCACGGTTCTCGGTGCTTTATCGGTAGGAATGGTCAGTGGAATCTCTGGCATTGTAAACGCCCACGAGCAAGGGCACCGTCGTAAGGGGTCACCGATTTGGATAATGGCTCGACTGAATCTTTTATTAGTACAATATCTCCATTTTACGACCGAACATAATCACGGCCATCATCGCTTTTACGCAATGGCGGAGGATCCTGCTTCAGCCCCAAAAAGCAGAGGCCTTTGGATTCATATTTTTATGACGATTCCAATGCAATTTGTTTCTGCGTTCAAAGTCCATTCGACCAAAGGAAAGGGGTTCTTGATGAATCCAATCTTCCATGGAGTCATCATCCAATTTTCACTAATAATTATTATGGGGGTAATATCTATTGATTTTCTTTTACACTATGGTATCATTGCAGCTTTTGCAATAATTCTGCTCGAATATACAAATTATCTTCAACACTATGGTTTGGTTAGAGAGAAGGGTGAAAAGCAATCGGCTTCTCATTCTTGGGAGAGTCGGAATACTTGGTCACGTTGGACTTTGATGGAATTACCACTCCATCCAGCCCACCACCTGAAAGCATCCGATCCGTTATGGGAGCTCAGAGCTCAGCCCGATGCCCCACAATTACCGACTGGTTACTATGGATGTTTTTGGTTAGCCATCCTTCCACCTCTGTGGAAGAGAGTGATGGATCCGAGGCTGCCAATCGAGTAAGATTACTCTTCTTCGAGGCGAGACTCGATATTTTGTATTCCTTTTTGGAGAGACGACATTCGACCATCTAATTCCATTTTTGTAGCGACCTGAAGCGGAACTAACAGGTCGTTCGCATTATCCATTTCATGGTGTAATGACTTCATATTTGCCATCATTCTTCTGCGCACCAATAGTGCTGCAGACTCCCATTCATCTTTGTTGATCAAACCTTTTTCATAACGGGCAGATAAACGATCTAAAACCATCAAGGGGTCTTGGGTTGAATCTCCACTCGAATCGCCCGAATAACTGGAGCGGGTATTGTAAAACACTTGAGAAAATGTAGCGGCTAAAGAACCGACCAAACCGATTCCCACCAGCATCAGAACCGCCGCGATCAATCGGCCAGGAATCGTCACCGGGGTAAAATCGCCATAGCCAACGGTTGTAGTCGTTACCAATGCCCACCACAAGGCATCACCGAAATTCGAGATTACTCTGCTACAATTATCCGCCGGGAATTCTACATTACAGTAGATTGCATAATAGTCTGCTTCAAAGACATATACTAGGAAACCTCCTGCCACAATTAAGGTTAGAACGATTAAAAATAGATGCATAACTTGCTGTTCAACGCTAATTTGCTTTGCTCTACTGGTAGCACCAATCAATCGGAGAATACCAGAAAATGCTCTGAAAATTCGGAGGAATCTCAAGATTTTACCGGCTCTAAACGCAGTAAATCCGGTTATGAACATCGGTACGAGGCCCAGAAATTCCCAACCGTGAGTTTTATACCACCATTTTTTATCGGTACATCTAGAATAATCTTCGATCAAATCGAAGAAAAAGAATAGGATTAATAAAAAGTCCAATGAAGCGAGAATCCACCATAGTGAGCGGTTGGTATTGAAAAGGTCATTCTGAAGGTCATAGACAATTATGCCGATATTCAACATGGTAAAAACCAAAATGAGCATATCGTTTGCCCACCATGGTTGTTCCATTGTGGAGTAATGATTCTCATATTCTTCGTTAGTCATATATTTCCTCTCCCAAACCAAGACCAAACCGTTGCAAGCACTGCTATGCATAACCCTGCTATTGATATTGTGCCGACCCAGCGCCAAATTTCAGATGGTTCAACATAAGTGATAATGTTAGGATTATCGATTGAGTATTTAGAGGTACTAAATTCGGTGTTCGTATCGCTGATACTAGGTCTGAATGTCCTAACTTTACGGCTACCAGTTAACTTAGTAACGCCGTGTTTTTGCAGATTTTCAGCGTAGTGTTTTTCTTCAGCCTGTGTATTATGGACTGCACACAAAGGCTTCAGTTTAGGTTCGCGAAATGATTTCCAACCTTTCTCACAATTACTACAAAATCGCCGTTTACAATCTTCGTGATTGCATTTGAGAACAGGCACACCTTGAATTCCGCACATCGGGCATTCGGCAATCGAGCCAGTTCCGATGTTGATGTCTCCCATCACGACCGAGTCGGATAGAGCGAGATGGTCATCACCAACCTCTGACATGTCTTGGGCACAAAGGGATTGAGTTTTCAATATGTTCCCGACTCTTAGAGATAATCTCAGCCTTGGTGGGTCAATGGCAAGAATGCATTAGCAGCCTTCTCACAAGCATTAGCAACATCATCGAGTCGCTGTAATACCCGGTACATATGCATTGCAGCAAGCGCATCATCATCACCTTGGCTGAATACGATTGTAGCAGCTTCCATTTCTACGATATCGGCTTTATGTTCGAAGAGGTTAACTTCCTTGATTTGTTCAGCGAGGGTTTCCATTTCCTTACGCGCGAATCCAGAATGACTCAGATTCTTCAATTGCTCAACAGTTTCCTCATAACTAGATACTGTAGCCATTACTGCTTCTGCCATCAAAACCAAGTGCTTGCGAGCGTCATCATTGTTGTAAAGTTCTCTAAAGGAGAGTTGCTCAGCAACGTTTTGAGCATAATCGGCAATTCTGTCTTGACGAGCGATCATATGCATGAAATTGTCATGACCAACCGTAATGACAACGCCTCTACCAACCTCGTCACGCAAATCTGATTTCAAATTGTCAGCTGCCAATTCCGCCGCAATTGTCGCCGTGATATACTTGGTTGCATCTTTACCAGCAGCAGCAGCCTTAACGGCTTTCATCATACAATCTACAGTATGTTCAACCGCTTCAGCATGAGCATGGAATAAACCGAAAGGAGTGGTTGTATCCAGTTCACCTTCTGGTACCTCAGCTGCAATAATAGAATGTTCATCGCCATCTGCGACGACTTCTTTTTTAATCAACAAAATAATGGTAATTGTGATTGCAGAAATTGTAACCACTGCTACACTAATTGGGTTTCCAGCGAATAAAATATAGAAAATCACCGCACCAACTCCTGCGAATGGAAGGCTTGCTATCCAACTAGCAGCGATCTTTCCGAATACTCTGAAATCGACAGATGAGGCACCTCCTGCCAAACCAACTCCTACAACAGCACCGACCAAGGTGTGGGTTGTTGAGATTGGAACTGCCAAGAATGGCATCGAGAAAATCAATACTGTGGTCGCAGCACCAAATTCAGCTGCAAAACCACGCGAAGGTGTGATATGGGTGATTTTTTTACCGATGGTATCCATCACTTTGTAGCCCCATGTTGCAACACCGACAGTAATTCCGGCGCCTCCTAAGAGGAGTAAGCCAATAGGCACATCAATTTGATTCGGTGAAAGTACACCTGAAGTAGAGGTCGCGATCTCATATATTGCAGCCATCGGTCCAATAGCATTTGCAACATCGTTCGCCCCGTGAGCGAATGCAACATAACAAGCGGTGATAATCTGAAGCCAAATAAATACTCTTTCAACCCCAGCATAGCCTTCTTCTTTGAATTCGTATCGCCTCAAAACCATCCAAAGAATCGAACTTGCAAAAACACCTATTGCCAATGCGACCAATAAACTGTTCAATGGAATCCAAGCGCCTTCTAAGAATGGGTTGAAAGTAGAACCATCCTTTGGTGGCAACCAACGGCTGCTATCGATAATTCCAGCCTGATCTAGATTATTATAGAATCCCTTCAAACCTTTAAATTGGAGAGCTAAGCCAAGAACAAAGAAGGTTGGCAGAGCTAATATTGGGGCGATTTTCTTGGTTCTTTCGAGAGGACTCTCATGATTAAAAATCACCTTTTTAATCGTAATAAAAGTGAGGTAGGCTAAAATCCCACCCAATAATGGTGAGACGATCCAACTCAATACGATCTCACCTACTTTTGACCAATTAACCGAACTTGGTTGAATCCATAATCCCATACCAATAACTCCACCCACAATACTGTGGGTAGTAGATACGGGCAGACCGTATTTAGTCGCAATTGTAAGCCAAATCGCAGCCGCTAAAAGCGCAGCCATGAATCCGTACATCAATTTTTGACTCAATTCATAGTCGAAGCCCTCGTCGCCAAAGTCGAGAACTCCTTTTCGAATCGTGTCGGTAACGTGACTACCGAAGAAGACCGCACCAGCAAATTCGAATACCGCAGCCACAATAATTGCTCGGCGCAAGGTAAGCGCACCGCTGCCAACGCTAGTTCCCATCGCATTGGCTACATCGTTTGCACCGATATTCCAAGCCATATACGAGCAGACCAGGAGCGCAACTCCGAGCAGCACCATGGTTACAGGCTCCATGTATCATCGCTATCGCTGACGGTATATCACCAAATACCTCGGTAATCTATATAGGAGTGAATAGTCGGCTTTTTGAGAACGATGTCATTTGGCCCAGGCGAACAAGAGGTTCGAAAAGTACAACTAACGGGCGGGGCAACCTATACTCTATCACTGCCAAAACCTTGGGTTATAACCAATGGATTAAGCCCAAGAGATGGGGTTAGAGTCGATTGGAGGCCGAGCGGGTCTTTGCGGTTAACGCCCTTAGATTTGGTCGAGAATCAAATACGAAAATTGGAGATAGATGCTGCAATTTTACCTGATAATTCCCTTCACGACCATCTGATGGGTGCTTATCTATCGGGGGTTGATCGAATAAATATTAATTACCCGAGTAAAGAGAAAAGAGAGTTTAGGCGTCAGATAAGGCGATTTTTACGAAATACTAGAGGCTTCGAAACCATAGAGGAAGAAGAAAATAAATCCGAATTGGTTTGCCTGTTCAAAGCAGGTGAAATGCCCTTGCACGCAAGTCTTAATCGAATGTATCTTCAGGTATCTTCGCTGATGAGAGATATCATAGATGTCCTAAATGGAGAAGATATAGAATTGATTTCTGATGCAGACGAGAGGGAATCGGAAGTTGATGCACTCCTATATCTGATAGAGAGGCAGGTATGTATTGCTCTCGATTCACATCAAATAGCAACCTCATTAAAACTTAATAGAAACCAAGCGGTCGAATACTCAAATTTGGCCCGAGCCTTAGAACGGATGATGGATCATAGTTTTCAGATGGCTCAGTTAATTCAAGAATTCAGTGGAGTAAAACTAGATCCAGAAGAATCGCCGATGAAACAGATACCTATTTGGCAAGAATCTATCAAACAATTGATGATCAATACTCGGACCCGAGACTCATACGAGATAGAGGCGGCGCGACAAAATTTAAAAATGGCTCAAAGGCAACTCGCACAACACGAAGAGGAGTTGATGAATCGAAAAAGAACTGTGGATAACCTCCTTTTTGATTTCCGACTATCGGAATCAGTACGGCGTTTATGCGCTTATTCTCGTGATTTTGGTGAGGTCCTTCTAAACATAAAAATGTACGACGAAATGACTCTTTCGAACCGTTTAGATTAGTGAGTTCGAGCACACTTAATGTGGGCTTTACACCCAAACTCTACTATAGGTGGTGCTGTAAAAAGTAAACTAAGGTGACAAGTATGGACCGCGAACTAGACACTTGGATTTCAGGCGTAATGGAGAACCAACAATTTCGAAGTGGAATCTTCACTTCAAAAAACAAAAAATCTTTCTTTCACAATTTGATTTTTTCCTCATCGGTAAAAAATGAAAAATCCTGATTGCGGTTTGTTGATAAGAGAGAGGCCGGGCCAGCCAAATCATGAGCCTATTACAGGTCACCGATTTGGAAAAAGGCTTTGGCTCGGTATTAAATCGGCTAGAGGTACTCAAAGGCATCAATATGAACCTCAAGAGAGGTGAATTGGTAGCATTGATGGGTCCTTCAGGTTGTGGGAAATCAACTCTTCTGAATATTATTGGCGGATTACTGCCTGCTGATTCTGGTGAGATTGATCTCGAATCACGAAAATATGGCCTAAAGAATCCATCTGCTGTCGTCGATGTGCGACGAACTATGGTCGGCTGGATTTTCCAAGACTTTCACTTGCTAGACCATCTTTCAGCATTAGACAATGTAGCTTTGGCTTTGGAGATTTCAGGTGTGCCTTCCAAAGAGGCAGATAAGAGAGCGCTAGCAGCCCTTGAGAGGGTTAACCTGAGTGATAGAGCCGACCATATTCCCGATCAATTATCAGGTGGTCAGCAGCAACGTGTTGCAATCGCTCGTGCAATCGCTGGAAACAGGCCGCTACTACTGGCGGATGAACCAACAGGCAATCTCGATATCGCATCTGGTGCTGAAGTTCTTCAATTGTTCAAAGAATTATGTCATGATGAAGAAAATCCGATTTCTATTCTAATGGTAACTCACGACCCTGACTTGGCAAGCAAGGCCGACCGGATGCTATTGATGCGCGAAGGAAAGGTGGCTGCTAGCGATATTCGTTCTGCTTGGGGAATTGAAGCAGGAGGTGAAGAAGAATGAGTGTTTCTTCTAAACTGAATACAATGCGCAAAGAAATCCCTCGAAAGTTACGGGATTTGCCAGATAACCTTCGACTTGCAGCTATTGGTGCATGGCGCGGAAGAGAACGCGGAATGGCGGTATTTGCGGGTGTATTTTTGGCTAGTTTAGTCATCACAACAGTTCTTTCTTATGGCGTCGGACTATCACAGGTATTCTTTGAAGAATCTCTTGAAACTAATATTTTTGATGCAAAGGTTGAGTTTAGAAAACCTCCTGCTAATGACACAAGTGGCTGGACTAACAACACTACGACATTGATTGAAACCTGTGATGAATTTACAGCCATGGAAGAATTCTCAGATTGTACTGTTGTATTTGGGAAAAAGGGCCTGCATAGTCAATTCACATTTGGAAACGAAGATATCTTTAGGTCACTTCCCTTGGGAATGATAGACATTAATTCTTCAAACGAATATCGCAATTGGGAAAGCGATGATATCTGGGATTATGACTACAATAACGGCCCTACTGTTTCAACTGAGCGTGCAATCGCATTCCTTGGCCCAGGTGCATTCGATGGAGTTCTTGCTGACCGATTATCTGAGAATATCATCTATGAGAAGGGTGAATGGGCTTCTCCTGAAGTCGTAGAAGAACAACGTGGGATATACATTCCCTCAGATGTTGCTAGTAAATCTGGAGCGGTAGTGGGCGATGTATTGGACCGATTAGAATTCGCTTATACTATCGAATCAGCACTTTCTGGTGAAATGGATGAAGATGATTGTGAGGGTAAAATCTACTCAAACAGGGAACTTAATCACTGTCAAGTCACAATGGTCGTCGAAAATATGACTATTTTGGGAATTTACGATCCTTGGCCTCAAGGAAATCCAACATTGGCGGCAAATCCGGTTTACGCTACCCTGACCGCGTTAAACGAAACTCAAAGAATGGCTCTGATCGATAATGACCATTTCTTCTTTGGTCTGGCTCTGGAACGGTCTTTACTACCAACAACCTCTACAGATGATGCATCAGATTGGTTAGAGGCATTAGGGAGAGATGTTCAAGACCAATCATTTGCCGATGGAGAAGTAGAGATTTATTATGTTGATATTGTCGGTTCTTCGATTGATTTCTTAGAAATTTTCCTCGGATTGATTCAGGCGTTTGATTATATCATAATGATTCCAATTGTTGTATTATCGCTTTCAGTATTGATTTATGGATTAATACTTTCACTCGAACAGCGCAGACGTGAAATTTCCATTCACAGAGTGATTGGAGCATCAGGCAAAGACCTCAGAGGAATGGTTCTTCTAGAGTTGGCAGTCATTTCTTTCATCGCCTGGGTTGTTGGCTATCTATTGGCAATGGCTGCAGTTCCGATAGTTCTTGCAAGTGTAGGTTTCATGAAATTCGAGGCTTTAGGATTCAATGTTAACCCGTCTTTGAGTTTCGGCGCCACATTATTCACAGCCCTAACCACATTGGGCTTAGCATTGATATTTGGCAGATCCCGAACCCGTGATTTCATGGAACTTGAAATCGATGAAGGAGTAAGTCGTGTTCAAAAAGTTACAAAACCAAAGGTTTGGCTACATTGGACTCTATTCTTAGTAGGCTCATTAGGAGCAATCGATACTTACATGGAAATGAATGGTAGTGAAGATGGAATCTTAACGAATTGGTTTGTTGAAGGTCTCATCAATGTATTTGGTCCATTTATGTTATGGATTGGTGGCGCATTACTGCTAGGTCGAATTGGAGCAGCAGGTCCTAGGATTATGCAATTCTTCTTCAGCAGAACCCCACTTCTTTCCGATGTAAAAAGAGGTTTGAAAGGTAGTGGTTCTACGGAATCTGTTAATCGTTTAGCTGTAATTATGCTTCTCACATTATCGATTGTTACACTTGCAGCAGTTCAGGGATATACTGGAACACAAGTTGATGAAGTAACAGCCGATTTACAGGTCGGTAGTGATTTACAAGTTGTAACCAATGAAAATGTTACAGCAGCCGAAGTAGAATCTATGATTGAAGAGATTAGCAATCAAGAAGTTACAGCAATGGCTGTCACCGTTCCAACGATTGCTTTAATCCCAGAAGGAGGAGAAAGTATGACCACTTACGTGCTATTGAATGAAGGAAAAGACATTTTGCGATGGTTCCCTCAAGCAATTCCAGGCGATGATACTGCTGAGGCATTAGATTCCTACCAGAACCGAGGTTTCTCGGCTGGTGAAGATGCGGCTTATACAATGGACCTATGGGGTTCAGGAAGAAGGGGCGTAGATGATTATGGCGATGTTTTGTTAGAAGAAAGTAGTAGCAATACTGCAGATGTAGAATTCACATGGGAAGAGAATATATATGGATTTTCTGATGGTAGTCTGACTTTTGATGTTGTAGAACATAATACTACGATGAGATACATTGGAGTTCATGAATTTATTCCAGGGGTTCCATCTACTGTGATGGCGTCTAGTCTTATCATTGGAGAAGAAAGTTACAGAGATTTAGTTGGTGACAACCGAGTTGACGATTTATACGCATCTACTTGGATTGTGAAGGTTGATGGAATCGAAGGTGATGATTTGACTGCTTTGAAGATCAATCTTGAAGCAGATCAAAGATTCAACAGTTCGATCGATTGGGAAACTGCGCATGATGGAGTAGAGAGGAATGGCGGACTAATCTTTGGAACACCAGGTCTTCTCTCGTTGCAATTTATTGTAGCGAGTGTTGCAGCAGTAGCATCTGCTTTCGTATTCTTAACTTTGGTACTTAGCCAGAGACAAAAGGAACTAGCAGTCCTACAAGCAATAGGCGCAAGTCCAAACCAAATCATTCGTCTAGTACTATTTGAGATTCTTTCAATTGTCATGGTTTCAATGGCACTAGGAATCCTTCTTGGAATGGGATTAGCACTATCATTCAACGGATTATTCAATGTGTTTGGATTCATATTCCAAATACTTGGCTCAGATACAACTTCAGCAATAGATCGGGAATTGGTATGGCCATGGTTTGAATTATCTGTGGTCGCATTAGCTGTGTTCGCAGCGGTGGTTACTGCACTATTGGTTACAACGCGTAAGGCGCTGCGTTCTGATCTTGCTAGTGTTCTAAAGGGGGAGTGAAGATGTCTGACAAACCTACAATTCTCGAAGCAGATTCTTTGTATCATGTATACGAATCTAAAGCAGAAGATGGCAATGTAGTTGCTCTGAGGGGCTTGCATGTAAATGTCAAGGAAGGAGAAGCGGTTGCAGTAGTTGGGCCATCTGGTTCAGGGAAATCAACCCTCTTGAAATGCCTCGGCGGATTGATGAAACCTAGTGCGGGCAAGGTTTCTCTTGATGGGAAGAATATGACTCGGTTAACTGGCTTAGAATTAGTTGAACTTCGTCAAAAGACAGTATCCTTCATTTTCCAAGAAGGGAACTTACTGCCTCACCTAAGCGCTTTAGACAATGTTGCTCAACCACTTCGTCATCAGAAGGTATCTCCAAAAGAATCTAAGAGAAGGGCTATGGAATTAATGGAAGAATTAGGAATCGCTCATCGTGCTAAGGGATTACCTTCCATGCTATCGGGTGGGGAGCAGCAACGTGTGGCAATCGCTCGTGCTTTGATCACTAATCCACGTCTAATTTTAGCAGATGAGCCAACCGGAGCATTAGACCCGATTACCAGTAGAGAGGTTCTCAAATTATTCAAAGAATTACATGAGCGTGATAATGTTGCTTTCTTACTGGTGACCCACTCAAAAGAGGTCGCAGCTTTCGCCGATCGTTCATTGGAATTAAGGGATGGACGATTTGTTGCAGAACATGGTAAAGATGTCAACATTGAAGATCTCTCCGGGGATCGAGAATTAATCATCGACGATATGGGAACCGTCACATTACCACCAGATGTATTAACTCGAATGGGTGGACCTGGCCGCTATAGCGTTGGGGAATTGAGTAGTGGGTATTTGACTCTCAAAGGTGAGGCGATAGACGATACTGGAAATTTGATATTAGCGTCTTCGTGCTCTGCATGCAATCATGATTATGGCAAAAGTGATGAACAGGAATGTCCATCATGTGGTTCGATGCGCCCGCTGATAGAGGAATGAGTATGGACCTGTTCAAAATCACCGGGATCGCCGAAACAATATCGACAATAAGCTTGTTTTTCTTTGCGATGCCAATGAAATATATTGGCGGCGATGAAATTTTTGTACAAATAATAGGACCGATCCATGGTTTCTTATTTATTGGATATATTGTATTGTTATGGCTTGGCCAAAGAAACGGAACATGGAATATGAATACTGCACTCAAAGGGATGCTCTTAGCTGTCGTCCCAGCAGGGCCGATCTACTTCGACAAGAAGATAATCAACCAATCTTGAGCATACATTTTTTGAATTCTTCGCTTGAAAGATTAGAATCTAACCAACTGTGGACATTGGGCCATTCCTGTTGGTCAAACCAATCTCTATCATGGTTTGCAAATTGCCTCACAAAAGGGAAAATAGCATCGCTGAGGTTTCCGGAAGGGATATGTTGCTCCAAGCCATCTAAGAATACACTTGCTAAAGTTCTGTGTTCTAATGAATTCACATTATCGTAACGGTTTGGATATTTGTATCGGTCAAGATGATATTTGAACTCTTCATCAGTTCTTTTAATCCACTCTGCCTCATTGGCGTTGAGTTGCCAATCTAAAACATATTGCATGATTTCAAGGCTTTCTTCTATGACGGTTCCATTAACCAATTGTAATACTGGAACTGTGCCTTTTGGTGAAATTTCCATCATGTGTTCCGGTCGGTAACGAAGGTTTACCTCCCGTAATTCATGAGCAAACCCTGCTCTAATTATCGCCATCCGCGCCCGCATGGCATAAGGGCATCTTCTAAAAGAATACAAGATTGGTAGGATCATTTTTTGCCCTCTATACAATACGGGCAACTCACGCCTTGAACGAAGTGGAGGCTTTTTTGTTCTTCAACACTCAGAGGCTCGCGACAAGCCCAACAGACCTCTGATTTTGTCTCTTGCAAATTACCGTCGACTCCTACCCGGCGGTCGAAGACGAAACATTCGCCATCCCAATGAGCACCGCCGTTCTGCTCAAAGTAGTTGAGAATTCCACCTTGGACCTGGTAAACCTCTTGGAATCCTTGGTTCAACATCACCGCACTTGCCTTTTCACAGCGAATGCCGCCGGTGCAGAACATAACCACAGGTTTGTCTTTTGGTAGGTCGCAATTAGCGACCGCTTCAGGGAATTGTCTGAATGATCTAATATCAAAATCGACCGAATTCTCAAATGTCCCCAATCGAATCTCGTAGTCATTTCGAGTATCCAAAATCGTCACATCCTTGGCTTGATCAAGCCATGTTTTGAACTCGAGTGGATCGATAATCGCCCCTGTGAATTCATGCGGCTTCACACTCAGGTCTCCCATCGAAATAATTTCCTTTTTGAGTCTAACATTCATTTTTCTAAATGCGCATTCATCCGATTCAGAATATTTGACCCATATGTCTTCGAACCTTTCGTCTTTACGAATATGGTCGACAAAGGCATCGATTCTATCACGTTCAGCCGAGAGGAAAATATTGATTCCCTCCGGGGATAAAAGAATCGTCCCCTTGATATTGAGATTATCACAGAATTCTTTGAGCGGTGCTCTCAGCTGTTCAAAATCCGCCATCTCGGTGAATTTGTAAGCGGAAATATTCGTCCACATAAATTCACGCCGCTTTAACGCCCTCTGGCCAAAGTACCAGAATTAGGGTTTGACCACGGGTTCTTGGGGTGTGGGTAGTATCGCGCCCCATCCAAACGATAGAACCGGTTGGATAGGTGCCATCCTCATCCCAGACCTCTCCTTCAAGCACGATGTAAACCTCGCCACCAGGGTGATTATGAGCCATGAATGCATCGACTTCGACATCGCTGACCACGTCATAGAGAACCAATGAAGTAGAATCTTCGCGATGAAGTCGACCTAGTCGAACCCCGGTTCCGAATTCTTTCCATTTCACATTCGCATCGATCCAATTTCGGTCGACGCTCATCGAGAGCCAATCGGATAAGCCGTGCCAGAAGACCATGTTGTCGGCCAAGTGAGCCGATGGGTTGAACCTTACGATTAGAGGGAACCTCAATATACCGGGGGGCCTATCACCCCAATAGGGCTTAATGTGAGAAAGCAACGCGACCTTCCGGTAACGATTTATCGAGTTCTATTATATCTTTCAAGAATGAAAAATCTCGCTGATGATAAACGCCGTCTCGTTCGGATAGAACGGGCGGTTTGCATAGATCGCAAGGAGCTAAAACCGCTGTTGAATTCATTACAAAACGGGGGGCTGGTCGAGTCTATTGATACAGGTTTTACCGGTAGAGGCGGTCATAAAATAGTGATTTGGAATATTACCGAAGCCGGGCGAATGTGGAGATCAGACTTGGGAAGATTCATCCAATTAGGTCAAAGAATAAACCTCTATCCCGAGGAATTCTTCTATCTTCCCTCCGATTCATTTTAGGAGGTTCTTTTACCCCCTATGCCTAACTACACCTCCTTATACCCATTAGCACCTTGGCAATGTTCATGGCAGGCAAAAAGGACGTTGACAAGGTCACAACCGGATTATCTGCTTTGATCGATGAATTCACCAGTTCTGTCAAAGAATTGGTCAATGCTGGCGAAGAGACAGTCGTCCATCTTGCAGTAGGTGGCGGTCGGATGATCAGCGCTTTGATCGATGCAACAGGTTCGGTTACCAAAATCGGCATCGAAACCGCAGAAAACATGGTTGGTTCAGTCGCGACCGGTGTGGTTCGAGCTGTAAAAAAACCAAAGAAGGAGGAAGATGAAAAATGATGATTAGAATGATGACAGGAAGTATAATTGCACTAGCAGCAGGTTATATGGTAGGTGTAGCCCATAGTAGCTATCGCCATTATTTCAATAGATATGCCGACCGCGAAGATCTTACTCAAACCGGTCCGATTCAAGAAGTAATAATAGTAGGTGAAAAAGAATGATTCCAATCATTTTTGGTGCCGGCTTAGCAATAGCGGCTGGAACCGCTTACGCTCTCGGAAATGGTGCTTCAGCCGGTGCAGGTTATGCATTCGGTAGAAAAACCGGCCGAGTTCTGTGCGAAAAATTAGATTTCGTAGAATCTCGTCTCAAAGATATGATTACAATTACCAAAGAATGAATTTAATTTCACTCGCATTCAAATGTGAGAACCGGTAGGGGAGATTGATGGTCGAACCAATTTCCATCCCGGATTTTCCTCCAAGCGATATTTGGGATTCCTATATTTGGTTTTTAATGATACCAATGGTTTTGCGCATGGTATTCCTCACCAGGCCGTTCATTAAAGTGACAAAACAACTCGCACCACACGGCGGTTGGGTCCTAAAACAAATCAGAGAATTACCGATCAAAGGTTTCGGATTATTGGCTTTCAATGAAATCCTAGCATTCTTCATTCCGATGTTGCTTGTTTTCGTTCTTCGTCTCAAAAGCGACCCCCTTGGATGGGATGATTGGGCCAGTACCAATTCGGTTGGATTAACAATAGTTCTCCTATTTGGTGGTCTGTGGATTTTCTTTGATTTGTTAAGGATTAACCGGGTTCGAGGCATGTTAAAAGCGATTGAAAAACAAAATATTAAACGCTTACAAAAGGTCGCAGATGTCGGTTTAAAAGCACGAGGTTGGTTGCGAAGATTTGGGAAAAAAGACAAGCCTGAAGACTCATCTTCCATAGCAAAGAATTCTTTGAAGACATATGGTTTATTAGCGTTAAAAGCTCGAAAACTTACCCCGGCTGGATTGCTAGGAGCGGTCGCGACAAGTGCTGCAATCGAGGTTGCAAAGCGTGGTGCAGGCAAGGTTTCGGAAATGATAGATGATAAGATGCAAGAGGAATTCGAGAAGATTTCAGCAGCAAACTCCAAAACTTTACTATGGTTATTCGCAAGGGATTTGGCGATGGGAATAGGGCCTTTGATGGTGCTTTGGCTTGTTCCTAGTATCTTTGGATGAACAAGGTTGAAGGAGTGCAGGCCCGCCCAACGGTCTGAGAATCATGTCCCTTCTCATCTTGATGCGCCACGGCCAATCGATGTGGAACGCCGCAAATCTGTTTACAGGTTGGGTCGATGTTCCCTTGACCAACAAAGGAATCGAGGAAGCGATTCAAGGCGGAAAAGAGACTTCACACCTACCTATCGACGAGGTACACACCTCTACTTTAAGCCGCGCACAGATGACCGCGATGCTTGCTTTAGCTCAAAGAACCGACGGCAAAGTCCCGGTGTTCCAATACCCGGAGAGCGAAACTACCGAAGACGGAAACGCAGCCAAAATGGCTCGGTGGTCACAATCTAATGATTCGGGCGAAAACACTTTGCCAGTATTTGTTTCTTGGCAATTGAACGAGCGAATGTACGGTGATCTCCAAGGGCTTGATAAGCAGGAAACCAGAGATAAGTACGGTGATGACCAAGTTCACATTTGGCGCCGGTCTTACGATATTCCACCACCTAATGGCGAGTCGCTACAATTGACAGCAGCGCGGACGATTCCATATCTCGAAGAAAAAATCATTCCGGCTTTGGAGGCTGGGAAAAACATCTTCATCGCAGCTCATGGCAATTCACTACGCAGTATCGTCATGAGCATTGAGAAATTATCTCGTGAAGAAGTTCTAGGATTAGAAATCCCTACTGGCAAGCCAATAGTGTACGAATTTAATAATTCAAATTGGAGTCGAATTTAATGGGAATTTCTAGAAAAAAGATTTCTATTTCCATTGCTATTTATCCGATTTTATTGGTGCTAATTCAATTGATGAGTCTACCTTCAGCCCTCGATATAATGCCAGAATCTTGTCCACCAGATTCTCTGAATTGTGATCACAGAATCATCGCCCTCGAGGTGAGCAACCAAACACTTGACCAAGCGATGGAAGATTGGCAGTCGAGTTTGATTTTCACCAGTTCTTTTGAGCAAGGCCATATCGTCGACAGGACTCTCTTCATGCAATTCCCAGACGATATTTTCTATCAAAATTCCGACCAAGGAATAATTTTACACAGCCAATCCCGGCTTGGAAAATCCGATCTTGGAGTCAATGCGGCTCGAATGGATTCTCTAGAGGAATTCCTCATCGCATACGAATGGTCCTAGGATTTGTCTAAAATAGACATCGCATCTTTTGTCGCCATCGCCATAGAATCTGGTTCTTCAGCCGAATCCTCTTGCCAATCTCTAGCCAGTTGCCCGGCTCGGTCGGTTTGATTAGAATCGCTTTCATCGTTTGTGTCTTCTTCTTCCTCAACTTCTTCTTCATCCCCCCTCATGATGAAAATAACGAAAGCACCAACTAATAGAAGAGTAACTAGTGCGCCAATCCCAAGTCCAATCGCCATACCCCTTTCATCAGACCCAGCAAAATCAACTTTAATTTGACTAGAGTTCCAGAGTGAAGGATCTGCGGGAAATAGGTCAGCGTTTTGGGAGGTATTCCATGGATATGGTGAGTAGATGTCCATAGGGTCCGACCAACCATCACCATCGGTATCAGGGCAACCCTTGCGGTCATGTGAAGATTCTCCGGCCAAGGTTGGGCAATCATCTATTTCATCTCCGAATCCATCATCGTCGCTATCGAACCATTGGCCTGGGTCTTGAGGAAATACATCAATTTGGTCCGACCAACCATCGCCATCAGAATCTACGCAACCAATTCTATCTAGCCAAGAGGTTCCAGCCTCGATAGGACAATCATCCCATGGTTCTGAACTGTTAGAAGCATTCTCATCTTCCCATCCATCGTTATCGAAATCCAAGGGAGAATTATCAGAATTAGTTCCTCCGGGGAGATAAATTCCAGGCCAATGAGATTTTCTCAATTCCTGTTGGGCCGAATTAATCCAATTATCACCTTGACCATCACCGTCGCTATCAGCCCATTGTGACCAATCACTAGGAAATAAATCGCCTTCATCAGACGAACCATCACCGTCGCTATCTAAACATCCAAATCTATCTCTCCAGGATTCCGCTGAAATCCCGGGACATGAATCACCTTCGAAACCACTTATATTATCTCCAAAACCATCTGAATCATTATCGGTTTGTTGTGTATAATCTAAGGGAAATTGATCTGGATTATTTCCATTGAGGTTATCGCCCCACCCATCTCCATCCTGGTCGAGGTATTGGGTCGAATCAAAAGGTAGAAAATCCCTTTGTGTAGCATCGATTGAATTGTTATCACCCCAACCATCGCCATCAGAATCCAAATGTTGAGTCGGATTATTTGCGAACGCATCGGTTACATCCGACCATCCATCTCTATCGGTATCAGGACATCCCGGATTATCATAGGAATCGAATCCAGATAAAGTTGGACAAAAATCCATAAATTTAGCATTCACAACATAAATACCAAGGCCTAAACTCGAATAATAATCTGTCAAATTGTCATCGTTCCAATTATCGCCAAAACCATCGTTATCAGAGTCATTCCACTGAGTTGGTTCTTGTGAAAATGAATCACCTTCATTTGACCAACCATCACCATCGTCATCGATGCAGCCAAGTTTATCTTCGGTCGAATTACCCCAAATACCGTAACAATCATCAGTATTATCACCGATTAAATCCCCATCGCTATCATTCCATTCTAGCGGGTTATTAGGATGGGAGTCATCATAATCAGAATAACCATCTCCATCAGAATCTACACAACCGATAAATGGTGGAATAGTTGCATTTCCCCAAACTGTTGGGCAATCATCATTTTCATTTGCCACCCCGTCATTATCATCATCCTCTACCAATCCTTTCCACATGAATACATCAAAATCTCCTGAACTGATAAGGTCGTCAGAGCCGAATTCACCAGGACCACTAATGGTTCCTTTGAATCGACCTGCAGAATAAGTAATATTTTGAGAGTCGGTAGCTACAGCCCAAGCCCGATCTCCCCCACTTGGTCCACCTGCGAGAAAGATTTTTTCCCATTCTCCGTCCAAGGTCGAAGAAAGGGCTACAACAGCATCAGAAGTACCACTGGAATTAGCCATTAATGTTGTTGCTGAATTTTCAAATGTCGTCATACCAGCGATTTGTCCAGAAGAAAATAATGTGTTTTCATCGGGGGAAAGCGAAAGTGAAAACCCAAGGTCATCGGAAGGACCACCGCCTTTTTTTGCCCAATTCCACGAACCTCCAAATCCAACTTTTCCAACCCAAATATCGGTTCCACCAGCATTCGAAGTTAGCCTTTCGTTGCCGAAAGCAGAAAGACTACCATCGAATTCTCCAATCGCATAGACCGAATCTAGAGAATCAGAGATCAAGTTTCTGACCAGATCCATTCCAGAACCGCCTGCGGGTACAACCCATTGAATCACCCCAGCATCATCAATCATCATTATCCAAATATCTCTAGATCCTCCGCTCGAGGATAACATTGCTCCATTTGGAAATTCGACAGTCCCTTCGAAATTGCCGGCTAAATACCAATAATTTCCACTCGGTGAAACCGCGATAGCACTTGCAGAATCATAATTTGAGTTCCCCCCCCAACCCAATGCCGAAGTCCATGCTCCATTAGGAGTTAAAAAACCGACCCAAATATCGGCGGTTCCAAGTGTGCTCTCTTGATACCAATCCCCTTGGCTATCGGTCTGGACCCAAGTTTTACCAGCATAAGATCCAGATACCGATATTGAATTGTTGAAATATTTGATATCGGTTGGGATGACCTGTAAAAATTCTTCTTCATCTTGGCCAGTATTTTGATTGTAATTTGAGATTTTCTTTGAGGTTTTCGCCCAAAGAAAAGTCCCTTGATTGTTGAGTTTTGCAATAAACATATCGTAACTTGATTGATAATGGCTACTGAGGGATGTAGAGCCAAGAGTTGTGGTAGGACTCGTGCTGCCTGAGGCATCCATAAAAATTCCGGTAACGTAAATATTTCCTGACCCGTCAATATCTATTCCAATCCCCCAGTCTTCATAGGTTCCATAAATATGACTCGCCCAAACCCAATGGCCCGTAGCATTCATTTTTGCGACAAAACCGTCCATTCCCCCGTACGAATTAAGAGTGGTATCACCAAATGTTGCAGACCCTGAAAAAGAGCCGGTAATATATGAATTTCCAGATGAATCTAGTACCATATCCCATGCCATATCCGAACCGGCTCCACCAGCAGATGTAGCCCAGGAATCCGTATTATTTGATGAAACAGATTGATAACTATTTCCTAGGAAACTGTTGCTTGGGACGGTTGAAGCCAATAATGATAACACTATGGCTGCAATGAAAACAAGGGATTGCTTAGTCGCCATCATTGGGGTGGTCGTAATCAACAATTATAAGTTTTCACGCTGATCAAAATACTCTACCATCATCGTCGACGAAGACGACGTTGATGCCTAATCCGGCTTTGTGGAATGCTATTAATTCGAGTGAATGAATATTATGTCCGGTGATGGCTCGCCCGAGTTTTTTGCGATTATCTCCGATAATTCTGCGCTCACCTTCGACCCCATCGAACCAAGGCAACGGGCCTTGTGGTGAAAATTGAATTCCTAAAATCAAATCAACCCCATCGGTACTTTGGGCTGCATCTGCGTCTTGCTCGGAGGGAATTGCTGGGCAATTTGGATGGGTATGAAGCCAATGTGTGAATCGGCCAGCTCTAGGTCCTCGGTCGGTTCCGAAGACTTCGTCGGTCCATTCTTCTGGCAGATGATGGACCGAAAATGAATCACCACGGTTTACCATTTTAGCCTCATTGATTCGATAGCCTTGACCGGCGAAAAGATTGGTTTTTTCATTATCTCCTTTAAAATCGATCTCAACAGTGGAAAGGTTTTTTTCCAAACCTACGTCCAAACCTACTAGTATTTCATCTGGAAGCGATTTGAACGCCCATTCAAGGATTTGTTCGAGAATTGATGCTGGAAAATGGACTTGGCCAACATACTCCTCTCTTTTGTGGTGCGACTCATCGTTGTAAATAGCCAAAGCCTCGGCTAACCATTCACTCACCATGTACTCGCCATTCGTACCAAAGCAATGAAGGCCTCTGTATAATTGACTCTGGTCGGGGAATCTTTGAATAGCCCCAACCGAGGTTGAGTTGTCATGGCGAAGAAGAAGGGTGGATTCGGCCGGTTGCTCGGTGCGATTACAGGTAGCCCATATGAGCGTCTTTTGAAGCAGGTCGACAAGGTCGTAAATGAGGCTTCTAATGACAAGGCTTTGGCAAAAACCTTGAAAAAATTGGTCAAGGTTGTAGGTCAACAATTCGAGGAAGAAAACATCGATGATGAAGAACATGACCTATTGCTTGAAGCGATTGAAGATGTGGATCCAGAAGAACGTACATTCAGCAAATTAAACGATGATAGCGAAGAATTCTATTCAGGCGATGTTCCGGACGCTCCTGAATTAAATGTGGGCAAGCGCAAGAACCTCGATGACTTGATGAAATCCCGAGATGAGTTCGAGGAATATCGCCAATCGATGGCTGCTGAATTTAATCATCAATCAGATGATGCGATTGCTGCAGGTGATCATCAGGCTGAAATTCGGACTCAGCATCGAGTATTTGCCGATGCCGAGGAAGGCATCGGTGACCTAAAGAAGCAAATGGCTTCAGAAAGTGGTCTAGATGATCCTAATGCCAAAGGAGATTCTGACTATTATACCGATGATGACGGGGTAGAATGGTGGAAAGACGATGAAGGATATTGGTGGTTTAGAGAACCAGGTCAAGCCGATTGGCAACCTCATGATGAATGAGGCCAAAGATCAAGATTTGCTAAATCAAATTTGGAAATTCCATAATTTGCACCGTGATTTAACATTGCATTATTTGCTATTGAAGCAGAGCTCATAGCTACAACTATCGGTTGTTTGATGCTTGAATTTCTTAGGTTCTTCAAGAGTTCAAGGCCTTTGGTCGGCGGCATATAGTGATCGAGCAACAATATCTCAGGCTCAAAATGTTCAATTCGTTCCAAGTAATTTGCTGAATCCCAATATTGTTTGAACTCAATTGAGTTCATTTCAATTCCGCCCGCTAACAATAATGCTTCGATGTCGACACAATCTTCGAAAGCCAAAACCCTCATTCTTCCCACCATTGAGGAACTTGGAACCATTCTGGAGCATCAGCATCTCTTTCTAGAAGCGGTAGAGAAATAGTACTGGATGCATCTAAATTAACCGACATTCCAATCGGTGCACAAGCACTTGAAAGATAATCTTCACCGGTTTCTGTCAACTCGACTTTAATCGAATGACCTGCAGGAATAATTGCATCGATTGGATTGAACTCCATTTGCATCAAGTAACTAACGAGTGGAACTACGGTCTTTGCTTGATGACCACCGTCGCGATAACGTACGTCCATGGTAGCATGACCGATTCTGAGATTTGTTTCGCCATCGAACATAGTAGCGAATACTTGACCTCCGTCACATGTGCCTGGTCTGACTGTAAGATGTAAAGTCGGCAGACCAGAAATAAATCTATCTTGTTGGGATGCTGCTATCTCGAAGGATGCACTAGAGGTTGAACTAACCCGATTCCCGTTCGAGGTGGTTTGGTCGAGAGTGATAACCTCCCATTCGATATCTGCTGCAGGCCAGGTTTCCTCAACATGCCACAAACCATCATTCCTTTGCATTTGAACCATGGAAGCAGGCTCTCTTCCATTGCCTTTGAGCCAATACTCGAACCAGCCAAATAATTCGACCGCCCAATCCATTCTGCTCATCTGTGGAAATGCTTCGGCACCATATCCGCTTTCCAAAGTACCATGGCGGTCCGGTTGGTCAGGATAATTGTGAGCCCATTGGCCCATTATTCCGCGGGCTGGAATCCCTGCATCTCGTAATTTTTGATAGGTCGGGAACGCATGGTACGGATCTACATTCCAATCCTGCATTCCCCACACTAGGTAAACACTACCGCGGTAATTTTCCAAAACATCGGGGAGGTGTCTTCGCTCTTCCCAATAATCATTCCATTCAGCACCGCCGTATTGAGCCCATAATTGGGTTGTAAACGGGTTGAGAGGTCCGATAATATCATCGGAACAAACACGTAATTCATCGCTGGTCAAATCACTTGTAGCCGCTTGATAAGCCGCATCATAGCCCAATGCTCTCGCCTCGCTCGAACCATTGCGGTAAAACATCTCTTGGACTCCGATAGATCCCGAAATTGGCACGATTGTTTTAAGGTGGTCACTAGGGTTTTGTGCCGCTTCCCAATTTGTGGTTCCAGCATATGATTTGCCCATCAAACCAACATTGCCATTCGACCACTCCTGTTCGCCGAGCCAATCTACTACCGCCTGAATTCCGGTCTGTTCACCCAATCCTTTGACGTCTTGACAATGGGTTGATTTGCCGGTTCCGAAGGTTGATGCTTGTGCTAATGCGTAGCCGTGTGAGATGAAATTATCGTAAAACCACTCGCCGATACCGCCATCGGGAACCGTGTTTGGATTCGAATCTTCGCCCACTCCAGGCATGCCTTCTCCGCCAAAGTCATAGTAGGGGTGGATGGTCATTAAAACTGGGACTTTGGTGCCTTCTGGTACATCGGGTAACCACAAAGCCACATGCATCAAATCGTCTTTTGGGAAGCCGACATCCTCTTCCGAGGTTGGTAGTTCAACCGAAACAAAATGTTCGGTATATGAAAGGACTTTAAAACTGCCATTTACCGGTAATACCGATCTCGATTGATTCATATCGAGGTCCATCAAATGGCGTTCATGAAGTGGTGTTTCCCACCATTCGTAAGCAGGTGACTCCGAATTGTTCCCAGAAAAGATTTCACCGAATCCAACCGCCAAAAAAAGGAAGACTACAGAGATCGCAAAGGTTGTTCCCAAAGTGATGTTGAGGCGACTAGAATCACTCGATGCGATAATTTCAGCTTCAAAGACCTCGCCCTCCATCAATGTCGACGAACCGATGGCTCTTGATGAGCCTTCGCTTATTGCGCTTCTTCGGTGGGGAATGCCTTCACCATCATCATCAGCCTTGCAAACATGATCAATCCGACCGCAGCGTGAATCATCGAAAATTTATGATCAACCGCCACCGACACCTCTCCTAATCCATACATTACAAGCCACATAGTGAGGATTTCGAATCCGAAACCTTTCAATTTTTTGTCCTCGGTTTTAGATGCCATAATCAGGCCAACAGTAGCGATAGCAAGCATCATGCCGAGCATCGCCGAGTAGGTATGAGAGGCGGTTAGAGCAAGTCCGGTATCGGTTGCACCACCTACTCCAGTCATCGCTTGACCAAGGACTAGTAAAAGCATTATCATCGTCATATATTTGGCATATTTTAAGAGATTTGCCTTGACAGCAGGTGTTTCTTCCATAGCAATTAGTTGGTGATGCACTAGATGAACCCATCGCAATCAGAAAGAGCATTCATCAGGTTTGAGCGCGTCGGAGGTAATATGCGGAGCATCATAATACTGATTTCGGTCTTGTTATTGTCGCCGGTAATCGGTGTTACTGCAGAAGAGGGTGAACAAACTTGGCGCGATATCGAAGTCGATCCATCCCAATGGGATGATGGGCCGGTTTTAGAGGGAAGTCCTATGGATGAGCCTCGCCCAGGTGATGCGGTATTCACTATTGAAGTGAATTATAAGACTGGGCCTTTTTCCTCTCGCGTCCAAGGTGAAATCGTTATCGAATTATTCGAAGAATGGGCTCCAAATACTACTGAAAATATGATAATGCACATCGAGAAAGAGATCTATGATGGCACCTTTTTCCACCGGGTCATAGATGATTTCGTCACTCAAGCAGGCGACCCTTTTTGCGAAACTGTCGGAATTTATCCACTAACCAATGTTCAATGCGGTGGCGGTGGCGATGGTCATGCATTAAAGATGGAACATCATGAGAATTTATCGCACGTTGATGGTGCTATCGGAATGGCACGAGATACCGATCCCGATAGTGCAGATACCCAATGGTATATCGCCGAAACCGAAGCTCATAATTTGGATCCAGAAAACCGTGACGATGAAGGTTATGTCACCTTTGGAATCGTACGAAATGGAATGAGTCATGTTAGGGCAATCGCTCTGGTTCCAACCACCGATGACCCAACCGGGTCTGAGGTTGTGGTTAATCCTGCATCTTCAGCAGGCAGGCCGCTAGAGGAAGTAAAAATTGAAAAAATCTCGATGATAGGAATAATCCCCTTAGAGGATGAGCCAGAATTGAAAACCCAATCTTGGCTGTTCTCACCTCAGGCAAAGCTAACGATTGGCTCTTTGGTCAGCATTGCAATCTTGGTCGGACTCGCCATGTGGTCTAGAAGTGCACTACCAGGGGAATTAGTATTTGATGCAGAAATATTAGAAGCAGAATTATTCGATTAATAAATCATTTATTGTCTAAAGCCTTGTGGGCTTGTATATGTCCTCATCAAAGTGGAATGTCGCCGCGGCGATAATCCTAGCATTGATGGTAGGTTCAGGTTCGTGGTTTGTCATCACCGAGAAAATGACTCAACCACCAGAGATTGTCGATGAAGAACCTGAAGAAGAGGAAGAACAACATCGTGTGGAATTAACCCCCGATGATTGTACTATGTTACAGAAGTGGTTTGATAATGATTGTATCGACCTAATCGGGCCGAATTCATTGAACTATGGCTCATCGGATGTAATTTGGCGAGTGGGGGAAAATCAACAATTTCTCCCGTCATTTAGTGGTGACGGCCCCGATGCTTGGAGTGTTCAGCCACCATTACCAAATGGAATCTGGCTTGATAATTCAGGCGTGATTAAAGGCGCACCATTAGAATATGATTCTTTGACTACCACTTATTTGATCACAGCATCGAATCCTGTGGGTGTGACAATCACCGAATTAAATATTTCGATGATAGATATCCCTCCCTTAGAATTTAATTATCCCGATTCACCTTATACCTTCACCTACGGTGATTATGTTTCACAAAACCCACCACTAATCTCAGGTGGAGAAATCATCACTTGGGAAGCAACGCTCCCCGCAGGTTTTTACATCGATTATCGTGGAAGTTTGGTCGGAACTGCCTTGGAATTGGGTGTTCATAATATTACGGTTTTTGCCAATAATAGCGGTGGTTCGTCCAATGCAACAATCTCGATTTTGGTCGTTGATCATGCGGTCTCTAACCTACGTTATACCGATGCCCCGCTCTCGACCTTTGTCAATGAAACCATGTATACATTGATTCCATCATTAGGCGGTGGTGCGGTAATCGGTTGGGGTGTGACAGGATTACCGGCCGGTTTGTCTTTTGACAATGGAACCATCTCAGGAATCCCGTCCGGTTTAGGCACTCATAACTTTGAGGTATTTGCCAATAATAGCGGTGGTTCCGCTTCTGTATTAATTCAAATTTTTGTAGTCGACCGTCCGGTGTCATCGATAATATTCCCAATGGAATTGAGTTTTGTTTGGAAAACCGCGGTTAATATTTCTGCCAATACAAGCGGTGGACCGGTGGTAGAATGGGGTTTTTCTCCAACTCTTCCCAACGGACTGATTTTTGAACAAGGGCGGATTTATGGAATTGCAAATACCATTCACTCACAATCGGTCTTGAAAATTTGGGCGAATAATTCGGGGGGATCCTATGTTGAAGAATTCAATCTTAGCATCTCGGATATGACTCCTGGAAACATATCGTGGTTCCAATCAATAATTGCATTTGAGGCAAATTCCTCGGTTCAATTCAATGTTGAAAATCTCGGGCCGGCAATTGATTCTTGGCAGATTGAACCTAGTTTACCCGATGGTTTGAGTTTGCTCGAAGGAAATATTACCGGCACACCTAGCGAGCGAACCGGCTGGCAACAATACATAATTTGGGCCAATAATTCCGGTGGTTCGCTCGAATTGTCATTGGAATTGGCTGTTCACGATCTCGATGCCGATTGGAACGACTTGGCCGACGGGGTCGGAACTTTGGATTATGGCTCATCTTGGCCTTCGTTGATCGTCCCTCACGGCCGTTGGTCATTCCCGGTTGGAGTCGATTGGAATAACCGTCCGATAATTACTGCTTCTCACGCACAAAAAGGAAAAATCATCGGTTATGGCCACGAAGGTTTCGTCGCTCAAAGTAGTGGAAATGAATCGATTATGTCTCTAAATGCGATTGATTGGGTTTGTGATGGCAGCGATATAGGATTGGTATCTCGATATAATTTCTACGAGGATGATTTGACCGCTGAAGGCTATTCGGTCACCACCTCAATCGATGTCAATAACCTAAGCGGATACGATTGTATTCTGGCCGAATTCTGGAATTCTTACGGAAATACTGGCAATAATGCGATCGAGGCGTTCCTTCTCGATGGCGGTGGCGTAGTAATGGGGGGTCATGCATGGTATTGGTCATATTCGAACTCGGATGTTGCCAATAATTATCCCGGAAATTCATTCGCTCAATCGAGCGGCCTTTTTGTTTCGACCTCTTCAGGGTCGGTCGGTTTAGATCTCAGAAATGCCCCGAGTCAACTCCATCGACCAAATGCAGCGATTCAAGCGGTTGAAAATCACATCTATTCTGGACCATTGCTCAACGATGCTGACGCTGCGTTCAAAGAATCGCTGACCACCTGCCGATGGATTGGCCGGGTTTTTGGCCACAAATTCGTCAAATGGTCAATACTACCGGGTGGATAGATATCTCTTCGAGCAATCCCTTCGATCTGGGAGCCGATGGCATCGATGACATGTTTTTGGGCATTCAAGAGAGTTTGATAATGCAATTACCGGTCGATCAATTACCTCTTCATCCAAGTGCGAAAAACTTCCCTGGTTCGGTTCCAGCCAATGCAACTTTGGAAACGAGAACCATCACAATCGATGGTGATTATTCGGGCTTACCTTCCAATTTTGGCTATGCGGGCGCACGCTCTGCCGGCCGCTTCAGCACCGGTCTTTATGCAAGCCCGGGTGCTGTGGTCAACATTTCTGTTCCCAGTTCTGTAATCGATACTGGAGTCGGTATTTTAGTCGGGGCTCATAGTGACTCACTTTGGGCAAAAGACACAGTTTCCCGTCATCCTCGCATTACCCGAGGGTTTTCTGCTTTTAGTGCAAATTTTTCGGTCGGAAATGCCTTTGGTGGCCCGATTTATATTACTATTCCAGCAGGTTCAACCTTAGGGCTATTCGATGTAATTATCGAAGATGCAATTGCTGCGCCTACCTATATTCACAACCAGACCACCTTTGCCGAGTGGAATAATACTCAGCGCCATAATCCCGCTCCTTGGACCGAATTGGTTTCATCAAAATTCATTTTGACCGTCCCTTCATCCGAAATTAGAAACCTCGATAATCCGATCGAGTTGATGAATTGGTGGGAAACCGCATTGCAAATGGAGCATTATCTGTCCGGTTTGAGCGATTGGCCCCGGGTTGAACGAGCGGTTTTCGATGTCCAAATCAGCGCTGGATGGATGCATTCTGGGTATCCATTCATGGCTCATCTTGCCAGTGTCTCGAGTGTGGTCGACCTCGACCATATGAATACGAGTGGGGATTGGGGAATGTTCCACGAACTCGGGCATAATCACCAGTGGATGCCTTCGACATTACCAGGTACAACCGAAGCGACGTGCAACCTTTACAGCGTTTATTTGATGGAAGATTTGGTTGGAGTCGAACTTGGACAAGGCCATGGAGCCTTGCAAAATAGTAGCCGAATCAGTCGGCGAGATACCTATTTTAATGGCGGTTCACAAATTAGCCAATGGAGCGTATGGACCGCACTCGAAACCTACTTACAAGTCAAAGAGGAATTCGGCTGGGCTCCGATAACCTTTGCTTTATCCGAATATTATTCCATGAGCAATCCCCCGAGCGGTTCGACCGAAGAATTCAACCAATGGACGATTAGAATTTCGAATGCTACCGGTTGGAATCTGGCTCCATTTCACGCAGCTTGGGGATTCCCATTAACACCCGAAACCTTTGCTGCTCTCGACCATCTGCCGGTTTGGACCGATGACCCACAAAGAAATGGCACTTTTGAATACGATCTGATCAGCCAAAATCTCAGTTCGAATAATATTACCTCAAATTCGGCTGATTTGAGTTGGAGTGTTTATGATAATGGCACCAATACCAATCAATCCATCTGTTGGGGATTGGTCGATGGGGGGACAAATAAAGCAACCTGGACCAATTGTTCGACTCATGGAATCAGCACGGTTGGAAACTATTCAAAAGCGGTAAACTCATTGAGCTCTGGTTTAACCTATCATTGGCGCATATTAGGAGAGAATTCAAACGGGGGGGCTTGGTCGCCAGACCATACTTTCACTACGAGTTGATATAAATGCGATTTTTTCCACTACTAGTTTTGCTATTGCTTTCAGGATGTATTCAGGAGCCAAGCGCGGCTACTGAGGACTCACACGACCACATGAGTGAACCTGAAATGGATCCGGATCATGATATGGATTCGGAGCCGGTATTTTTCCCTGATTTTAACGTCACATCGCATAATGGCACCAATTTTTCGCTAGAGATGATGTCGGACGGACCTTGGATTGCATATTTTTCCGCCCCTTGGTGCGCTCATTGTGAGACCACTCTAGATGCATATGACCAGTCATTTCCGGTAGATAGAATGATTATTTTCAGCCGAGAAGCAGATGTTAATTATTCAAATATGTCAGAATGGCATGCCGATACCGAAGAAAGTTTGAATCGTTCGATGAATCGGCCATTTACTCTTGGCTCAGAAATCGCGTCCCAAATGGAAATTGAAGGAATCCCCCATGTGTTCTTGGTTGCAGCCGATGGTGAAGTAATCGCAAAACGTCTTGGCAAAAATACCGATGTTCAAGATAACATCGATTGGTGGGACAACAATACCCAATAGGCCCCCCCCATTATCCGATTCGAATATCGAGCACAACATGGCGAATATGAGGGCAATACCACTTCACCTTTTCAAGATGAATCGCAGTAGCCTTCTTCCCACTCAATCGTGAGAATTTGTCGATGGTTTGGGCCATCCACTCATCCAATTTTCTCTCATCAACATTCATGTGAACATGGATAATTCCACCTTCAGGTTTGAGGCAATCGACTGCAAGTTTCCATGTTGGTTCAGAACTAGGAATTAACCCTAAGATTACCCTGTCGGCAATCTCTCTCAAATTAGGCAAGGTTGATTGATTATCACCTTGATGAATAGTGCATTTTTCTTGAATCCCATTACAGAGTAACCCTTTGTTGAGAGCTTCAATGCTATCTGGATTCATTTCACAAGCGTGAACATGAGCCGCATTTGCACGTGCCAAAAACGGGATCGAATAATAGCCGATTCCACAATATGCATCGACGATAATCTCCCCTTCACAATCCATTTGGCCCATCCGCCTTCTCTCGGTAATATTACCTGATGAAAACATTACTTTGCTCGCATCGAATTCGTAGATGACAAAGTTCTCCTGGTGGCTAACCCAGCCATTGTTCCCATGAATCAACTTCAACTGAGATCGCCGAAGTTCACCGGGATTAATTTCATCTTGAATGCCTATTTTTTTACAGCCGAATACCTGAGCGATTTTTTCCCAGTCATATTCTTCTTCACCGGTGCAAGAACCCTTGGGAAATATCACCAAGTTGCCGAGAATATTCCACTTTGATGGTGGTTGGTCCATTAGTGGTAATAACCTCTCAAAATAATTGGTTTTTTCATTTGGCTCAAACATCAATTTCTCGGTCCCTGAAGTGACTGGAAAAGCAATAAAATCGCCTTGCGGCATAGGCTTTAAGGCGGTGTTTAATATTCCATCATCCTTCAATTTAAGATAGGTTTTTTGGGCAGAATCCCGTGAACAAAAATAGGCGAAAGAGTGTTCCACAATTTATTGCTGAAGGGCAAAGCATGTTAAATGTCCTCGCTACCATCGGTAGTTGTTCCCCATGCGCACAAGCCTGTCTGCCCTTCTGCTCGCGATATTTTTATTACCGGTTTTGATGCCTTTTGCAAGTGCTGCCGGCATGACTGTCTGTACTGCTAACGGCGGTAAATGTGATGAATGGAATAAAGCCCATGATGGCTCACCGAACCAACAAGACTGGATTGAGGGAGTATACGAATTCGATTTGGTAGATACCTCCACTATCAATATGGAGATGACTTGGGCTTTACGCGAATTTAACCGCTCGATCTTAGGTTTGGATGATAATTTAACCGAGATGGCATTACTGATTGAAGGTTTGAGTGCAGATGATGGTGCACCAGCAGACATGATTAGAAATTTCTTCGATGAACAAACCGGTGGAGCTGGTACTCCAACGGTCAAAGAAAAATTGGTAATGGAAGTCAATAATACAATTCGGGATTTGCTAGGAAGCGGCTTTGGCGCGGTTTCTTCGATAAGTACGACCTATACAAATTCGATAAATAATGCTGGAGTGATAACCCAATGTACCGATAACCCGGCAGCAGATACAGCCGAAGAAGCAGGTTTACCAAACAATGTATTCGATCCACCTATTTGTTTTTCTGTTCAAGCAAGCGTCTCTCTATCAACATCAACTTTCAACCTTGGAACCGTAGACCCTCTTACCTTAGAGAGAGTATACCAAGGCATGTTGGTAATGGGCTCAGATGTCACTACGGGCTTTTCGTTATTCTCAAACCCTGGTCATTCATCTTCGTTCGTAATCAATCCACCAGATTATGCCACCATCAAAGGAACTGACGTCACAGGGCTCGCTACTATTCGTGCGGGAACACCATCTTATTTCGCAGCCGAGTGGACCATCGATAACACCGATGCAGCCTTAGGCGCAGATCGTATTGAAAGAGATGTAAGTCTTAAAATTGGTCATCGAAATTCGACCCAAACCCAAAGTGTAGTCGTAGAAGCCGAGGATAAAGGTCTAGATTTACGGGTGACGTTGGACCTTAGTGACGAGAGTAGTGCCTCGATAGAAGTTATCGCTGCCGTACATCATCTCGACCAAGCAACAATGGACGACTGGGGTGTTTCTTTAGTCGATGTCACCGAGAATGCATCCGTGCCTTGGGTCACGGCAGACGGTATCCGAATGGCTTACCATAACGGATTGGTTGAATTGGATTCCTTTACTGAAAATTTCCCAATGGATATGATCGGTGATGCTGTATCGAGTGCGGTCCCAGGTGGGGCTGATATCAATATGAATCAAATGAACTGGGTCTCTGATTCCAGATTGATTGGGATAGAACCGGGCGGAGGTTTGAATTATACTCATGAAGTATGTTCAGAATCGCTACCACCGGGTACGGTAGTGAATTATTGTATTGAGGGGACAAATGCGATGTCTGGTTATAATCCGATATATTTGCGTTCATATTCAAATACTTTTGATTTGCATTTATTGGACATTCTCAAACAACAGGTATCCGACGATTCAGGGGCATTGAGCGCACTCAAAGAAGATGACCTGAGAATGTTGCTCGAAGCAGGCTTATCCTTTGAAACAAAATTCGGTCAAGATTTGCTTCAAGATATGATTCCAGAAAACATGCCATCCACTGATTTAACCCTAGAATTGATTTTACCACAATGGATGCAAGCAGCAACAGGTGATTCCTCAATTATTCTGATCGAAAGGTCGTATGGCGAAGATCAACTAGATATTTCTATGTCTAGCCCGGATGGATATGACCCTAGACATGCAATATTGGATGCAGATGGAAAAGAGATATGTTCTGCTCACGAAACAGATTGGTCTTGTGTAAATTTCATTTTGGATTTAGATATTTCGGATGTTGATTTTAATGAATGGGGTCCAAGTGCTGAAGTATCGGTTCAAGTAGAGGCTCAAATCGATATTTATCGTCTCAAAATCCCAACCGATTTGCGCGACAAAATGACTTTGGGTGATACAACAGTAGATATGGCTGTTATCCCTTCAGATCTGTTGCGATTAGGTATTGATATTTCCACCAGAATGGCAGAACCCCATACTTCAGAAATTGAGATTTCAGAAGGGGAATTCCTAAATTTCTCATTCACCCGTTCTGGTTTGGAGCGGCTGGTAGATAAAATGGGGCAAATCACCACCGACAAATTGCATGAGGAAGGAGAACTGCTGAGTGCTGAGGATGAAACCGCATCGATAGATTTGAGTGGAATTCAAATTGTAACCGAACTAAAGGGCTTAGGTGGAATGGGAACTACGGTCGAAGATCAAACTCCAATCTCCTTAACTTTGAAAATACCCGAATTCACAATAGCAGCGGGCGTGACAAATGGCTGGGGCGGAATTACCGGTGGCAATCCCGAAATTGGAATCGCGACATCCCTATACGCTCCTATGCTTGAAATTGCTCAAGGATTCTCTCAAGCACTCACTCAAATGGGCAGCCAATTCCTCGCTGCGGATGGCGGCGGATTGACTATAGATAATGATGGTGAAGCATTGGTTTTCCCAATTGAATCAACAGATATGACTATCGTCGAATCCGCAGATTTAGACCTACGTGGCGAGGTTACATTCACCATGCCGGATGGAATTACACTCAAAAACTTCCAAACCGCAAACGGGTGGGAAACCGTGACTACAGAAGATGGCCGTCAACAGATAACTATCAGTTTGAAATCCTTCGCAGCAGGCGATGAATTCTCATTCAGTCTCAATGTTGGCTGGGGTTATATCCTCGGACAAATTTGGGCATATCCTTCAATAATAATCGGACTGATTATTTGGAGAATTTGGGCTCGAAAGAAAAAGAAGGCACGCAAGCGAGCTGCCAGTGAAGAGATTGAATTCGCTGCAGTCAATATGGATAAAGGCGGCTTATCCGACTCGGATTTCTCTTCCTTAGGAATGGGCGATTCAGGCGGTTATGATCCGAGTGGAGCAGGCCTTTATGACGATGACAGTTGGTCATGAGTGGTTTCATAGATTCTTTTTGCTAATGAAGGCCCAATTCCTGGCACCGTTTTCAAGTCGTCAAGACTTGCATGAACAATTCCTTGCCGCCCACCAAAATGGCGTAATAAAGCTTGGAGTTTTTTTGCCCCTAAGCCCGAAACTGATTCCAATGGATCCGATAAGCGTGACCTTGCTCGGGTTTTCCGATGGAATTTATTGACGAA
>PSPR01000076.1 GCA_004195515.1 Methanobacteriota archaeon
GATACCGATGCTGATGGATATGGCGATAATTGGAATAATGAAAATTGGACTGAAGGTCGTTTGATTGGCCAGTACATCGAAGCAGCAATGTGGCCAGATAGGTGTCCTGAATTATATTCTAATTTTGCTGAGGAATACGAAGGCTGTTTAGAGATATTGAAAACAGATACTCCCGGTGATAATGTTCAGTCCAATGTAGATAATGAAGGTGGATTGGATACTATGACAATTATCATAATGGCAACAGGTGGATTTGTCTTGGTATTGCTTGGAGTTGTTTTATCTTTACTCAAAAACAAGAAAAAGCCTCAACCAAACAAGAAAATGCCTCAACCGATTAAAAAAGTGGTTGAGATAGAAAAAATCACAATGGTAGCAACTTGGGAGGACTTACCTGCTGGCGATTGGTTACCTGCTGATGATTCTGGAGTCAATTGGTATCTAGATTATGACGGCCAGCATTGGCACTCAACTGAGAATGGTTTTGAAATCTGGAAAGAATGAATCTCCGATTGTTAAACTAAAGTGCTGAGTCAGTTTAGCACCGGTTATGACAGGAGCATATTTGGTAACTGGAGCCTCAAAAGGTTTGGGTAGGGCAATTGCGAAAGAGATTGCAGCTGCAGGTTTTCCGGTTATCGCTTTAGCAAGAGAATCGATTGACCTCGGTGTTACCGGTGCAGAATTAGCAAATCTAAATAGCGACTCGTTCACTGTAAATTGCGATCTTTCCGACCGAGCAGATATCTCTGCAGCAGCAGCTATTATCGCTGGTCGATATACTCACCTTGCTGGAATCGTTCATAATGCAGGTACAATTGGCCCGATAGAACATATGCTCGATGTAGAACGATCTAATTGGGCTCGAACAATTCAAGTAAATCTAATCGGTGTTCAAGATCTGACAAATCGGCTCTCGCCAATGATTGGTGGTAAGAATCATACCAGAATTATCACGGTTTCAAGCGGTGCAGCCAAACGCCCGATTCCACATTGGAGCGCTTATTGTGTGGCAAAAGCGGGTTTGGATATGTGGGCACTTTGCATGGCGGAAGAAGGTGAATCGAACAATATCTCTGCAATATCAATCGCACCAGGAATCGTCGATACCCAGATGCAGGTGAAAATTCGAGATGCTGATAATTTTCCTTTAGTTGACAATTTCCGAGGTTATCATGCCGATGGCGAATTGAGCACTCCGGAAGTTGTCGCAAAACAATTTTTACCATTTTGTATCGGTGATTCTGGAGAGAATGGTCAAAGGTTAGATGTACGGGACTTATGAGTGGTCCTTCGAAAACGATGGCAAGCGTCATAAGGTGGGACATTAGCACCTTCAATAGGGAGAAACTATGCCAGGTACAACTCGAGTAGAAATCCGCACTTTGAAGGTTGGTAGATATTGTTGTGTTGACGATAAAGCATATCGTATCAATTCAATTTCAAAGTCCAAACCTGGAAAGCACGGCGCGGCAAAAGCCCGCCTTGACCTCACGGATATCTTTGGTGGGCAAAAGATTTCCCACGTCGGGTCGGTTACCGATTCAATCAATGTTCCCTTAATCGAAAAGGGTGCTGCGATGGTCACACACATCGAGGGCGAAGAAGTTCATGCAATGGATATGCGTGAACCAAATTCAATGATGATTTTGCCAATGGAAGAGGGACTCTCTATTGAAGCTGGCAAGGAAATAATGTGGATGGAAGCGCTTGGACGCTTCAAAATTGTCAGAGACCACTGATATTATCAGCCTTCATTAACAGAAAGGCATTGAGGGGAATACTATGGGTGTGAAGAAATCTGCATACCGACAACCGGTAACTCCTGAAGGTCTAAAAGCAATCGAAAAAGGTACTCTAACCTGGCTCGATGATGAGATGTATAATAATCTCAACACCGGTGTCTTAGAACAATACCTTGAAGAAAAAAATCTCCAAGAGGCATTTGAAATATCTCATTGGAGTACTCCTAAAGTCCTGCTTGGAATTGCAATTGGAACCCTCTTTAGTGGGGTTACAGCATATATTGGGCTCAAATTAGGTTTGGCAATATCGGCCGCTTGGTATATCGCATATGTACTAGGAATGGCACTCAAATGGTCACCATCCGAGGTCAATATTGCGACTAGTGCAACTACTGGAGCAACCCATGCAAGTACTGGATTTATCTTTACTTTCCCAGCAATCTTCCTATTAGCGACCGATCCAAGGTATTTTTTGGCAGATGGCCCACTCATCACTTTAGGTGAAGGTGAAGCATTGAGATTAGCATTTGTAGGGATAGTAGCATCGATGTTTGCTGGCTTCCTCGGTGTGATGTATTTCATTATCTTTAGACGGGTTTGGTTGGTTGAAGATCCTTTACCTTTACCTGGTTTCGAGGCCACTTTGAAAATGCTAGATATCGCTAGCGACGTCAACAGTGGTGCGGTAGAACACGCACGCGCCTCTTTGAAAACCATTGGTCTGTGGACTGGTTTGACCATGATTGGTTTATTTATTATCGAATATCCACTAGTTTGGATAAAGGGGAAAACCCACACTCTTACCGACTTTGTCGCTGAAATGTTCACCGGCGATTCTTTTGGTGTTGCATCATTTTATTCACACGGAAAAATTCACCAACCCGCTGAAGTGATCGATGGTAAGGTAGATGGCCCAATGCATTACAACCCTGATACTTGGTGGAATCCATTCATGTACACATATGTTGGGGTTGCTTTGACACCTTCGATGTTTGCAATAGGTTGGTTCATGAAAACCAGAGTTGCAGTTTTGGTTAACCTCGGTACCTTGGTCGGCTGGTTATTCTTAGTACCATTGGCTGTATACCTAAATGTACCAGTTTATGAGGCACAACTTGGAGTAAATGTTCCGGTTCAGGATCTTCCAGCGGCCTTGAATGCATACAATCCTGTCGATTATGAACTTGCAACCGGATCGGTTCAGATGATCGCATTTGCAAAAACCGTGCGCACAATTGCGATCGGAAGCATTGTCGGTGGAGGGCTATTCGGCCTACTGAAGATGTGGAAGACCTTCATCAATATTTTTGGAGATATCGGCAAGGCCCTCAAAGGCGACGGCGGCCAAGAATATATGGATGGTAAAGGCTGGTACGAATGGCCATTAGCGCACATCCCAATCTTCATGTTGATGACCTTTGGAACCATGATTTTGGTATTTTGGTTAGGTGATTTCCCAATTCTGGCGAGCATTGTTTTCGCAATTGTGCTTATCATGACCACATTTTTATTGGGTGCAATTGCGGTTAGAGTGATGGGCGAAACCGGTATTGAACCGGTTTCTGGAACATCGTTCATCGTATTATTGATGCTCTTAGGTGTATTTCTTAACTTCAACGACCTGCTTGGTCTCAGTACCGAAGAAGCGGTTTTACTCGGCTTGGTAGGCACGACAGTATTTGGCTCTGCAATCTCGATGTCGGGTACCGTAATCGGTGATTACAAGAATAGCCTTTACATCGGTAATCGCCCATATCATATTTCCAAAGGGAACATCATGGGAGTCGTCCCAGGGGCAATTATCGGTGCTGGCGTAGCGATTTTCCTCTCGATAGAACTTGCTGAAGGAAGAATTGATCTCATCGCTCCTCAAGCGAATGCATTCGCAACCTTCTCGGTAATATTTGCTGAACGTCAAGGAGATATGATGTTGCTCGGACTTGGATTTATGCTCGGGGTATTTGTCGAATGGGCAACTGGTATGGGTACCTCATTCGGCCTTGGCATGTATTTGGACGTACCACACACATTACCGATGTTGATCGGTGGCGTAGCTCGTGACAAGTGGGAAGAGAAGAAACTCGAACCACGAATTGAAGCAATCCGTGAAAAAGAGGGGGTTGTAGTCGCAGAAAAACAAAGAGCACTCATCCTTCTTGGAACCTTCATGATCGCAGCAGGTCTGCTCACCGGTGAGGCATTCTTCGGTACGGAATCCAGTATTCTTTCATTCATAGATTCGCTTTGGAAAGGAGATTTTGGATCAAGCCTTACATGGCACTTTGCCCGATTGGGCAGTTTTGTTATGCTTAACGTCATTATTGGATTGGTTATCTATTGGCTATTCAAGCGTGCGGGCATTATTGGTGGCGACCAAACTAAAGATGCTGATTTAATCGATGCTTGAATCCTAATTAAGGGAGGATATAAACGATGAACCGCCCCC
>PSPR01000016.1:0-11787 GCA_004195515.1 Methanobacteriota archaeon
TAAGCGTGACCTTGCTCGGGTTTTCCGATGGAATTTATTGACGAATCGATGAGCCTCATCTCGGGCATGAACCATCACCCTACCCCGCCGGTCCAAAACTAGATTTGGAAGGCCTTCACGATGAATGGTTTCTTCTCTTTTTGAAAGGGAAGCCAATTGAAATCTGCCTCTCAAGCCATGGCCTTCTATGAGATCGGCAATTATTGCTAGATGGGTATCACCACCATCTATCAAGAGGAGATCTGGCCATTCATCCTGTCTTTTGAGCCAGCGTTCTACCACCTCTCGCATCATTCGTAAATCATCCATCCAGTCGCCTTTAACCGAATAACTTCGATACTCTTTTTTCGCTGGTCGGCCATTTCGTAATGTGATGCTCGCACCTACTCTAGAATCTCCAACCAATTGAGCCATATCGAAACAGACGATATGATTCAAACTTTCCATGCCTAACAGAATTGCACCATCATCAGCAGATCTTTGTTCGAGCGAACCACTAGCTTTGGTCGCCATTCTGGCAACTTGCATTTTGGCATTTTGTCCGGCAAGATTTGTCAAGGTAACGAGGTCACCTCGCCGAGGGCAACGAACATCCACTTTAGATCCTCTTTGGGAGCTCAACCAATCAGATGTATTATCGGGTAATGGAATTGGTGTTAAGAGTAATTTTGGAGGCCTTCGGGTCGAATAATGTTCGTTGACGAACGCGGTTATTGTTTCACCTTCATCTCCGCGATGAATCATCGGCCAAGCCTCTTGGCCCTTTACCACCCCTTGGTCGGCATGGAGGACTACTATTGCTGCTAATTCTCCTTGAACTCCTATGCCAATACTATCGCAATCTCGATAGACAGTCGACGAGATAACCTGCTGGCTAGTGACGGTTCTAACCGCCTTTATCAGGTCTCTTTTTTCTGCAGCAAACTCGAAATTCAATGCATTGCTAGCCCTGTCCATTTCAAGCGCAATTTCCTCGATTAAATCAGCGGCATCTCCATCAAGTATTCGGCGTACAGCAAGCACTTTTTCGCTATAATCTCCAACCTCAACACATGGGCCTGAGCATAAACCAATATGCATAGATAAACAACCTTGAGGCAATAATTCCTTACAATCACGAATGCCGAAATGTCTTCGAATCAATTGAACCACTTGTTTGGCAGCCCCTGCATTTGGGAATGGTCCCCAACACCATGCTTCCTTCGGTGGATACCGAGTGTAGAGAATTCGGGGAAACTCATCCTTTGTTAGTGCTAAAAAAGGGTATGTTTTATCGTCCTTCAACATCGAATTATATCGTGGCTTATGCTCACGAATCAATTGTCTTTCGAGCACTAATGCCTCTTGAGGGGAATTGGTAATAATGAAATCGACTTTATCGGACCTTGTTACCAATTCAGGTATCATTTGTCGATCTGGATTTTCTGCAAAATAAGAGCGAATCCGATCCTTGAGAACGGTTGCTTTGCCGACGTATAGAACCCTTCCGTCGCTGGTCTGAAACAGATAAACGCCGGGGCAAGCCGGTAGGTCAACCTCCTCAGCACCAACCGGCATATGGCGGTTGTAGGGCGAGGGCATGAAGAAGACATCGACGTGACAGGAGGGGGGAAGTAAAATGATGAATGGTGATTTAGCCTTGGCTCATGGTGAGTGGCCCAAAGGCGAGAATCCTATCCCACCTAGCAATTTTTCCAACCAGTTTGGAAACGACATGGGACGCACCGAGAGACATTTGCTTGCCTGGGATCGCTCAAGCTCTTGGAGTGGTTCGGTCAGCACTTCACCAACCGCTAGCAGATTTGGTTCGAGACAATTTGGTGACCGAAAGGAAAAGCCATGTAATAGATGGTGGTTCAAGAAAAAGAAAGGTATTCCACATCAGCGAGGAAGGAAGAAAACTTTGCTCCGAATTAGAGCCGAAAAAGAAAGATTCTTTTGGAAAGCTCTTTGGAAAACCACCTACTTTAATCGATCTAAAAGGCCGTTCGAATTTGATCCAACGCTTGTGTTCTGTTGAAAGTTGCATAATTACAGGCTTACCCGGAATCGGGAAATCTGCGATTTTAGCAGAATTAGCAAAAAAATTGGTCGAGGAAGGAAAAACCGTGAGATTTGCTCGAATGGAATCCTTCAAAGATATCGGAGCAATAATTTCAGATTGGGGGTTGGATTATTCAACCGAAAGAGCAGCACTCAATGCAATAAAATCCGATGTTCTCATTTTGGATGAATTACAAGAGGTCAGCCCACGCCATTTATCTAGAATAGAGAAATTCATTTCAAGATGTTCGAAAATCATTGTTGCTTGTAGAGCCCCAATAACAATCGTGTCATCTCTGGAACAAATCGAAGTACAACCATTATCCCAAGAAGCAGCGATTGAATTGCTTCCTTCTCATCTAATTAATAGAGAATCTATTGCCGACCGGCTTGGTGGCCACCCCTTGGCTCTACAATTACACGATGAGGGAGCCGAACTTCCAGAACAAGGCGAAGATCTTCAAGCATGGGTGAAGGATGTCGTATTAGCCGGATTAGGACAAGAGATCGCTGCATTAGATGAATTGGCTTTATTGCCAATTCCAGTTCCAGTAGATGATCTTGAGCATGAAGATAAGATTGGAATTTTGGATGATCATGCTCTCTTACGTTGGCATGATTCGGGGGTGGAATTACATCATTTGGTTAGAAACGTTCGCTCGAGTATGCTGGGAGAATCCGATCACAAGGCTGCTGCTGAACATTGGTCGAATAAGGAAGGCGATCTTTCTAGATTGATCGAATTACACCATATTTTAGAATCTGGTGGTGATATAGAAGCCCACATTTTGGCAAATGCTGAAGCATTGATGGTGAGATCAAACGCAGCGCTTGCAACATTGATCGCTTCGGCCATCGCGAGGTACCCTACCGCAAAGATGCACCGCATCGCCGCGATGGTAGCGATTGAACGGGGTGAATCTGAAATTGCCGAAAATCATTTGAAGCACTGTGATGCGCCTGATCTATCATATTCTCTCGCCTTATTACAAGGCAAGGTTGAAGAGTTTGATCTGAAGGACATCAAATCTATATTATCCGAAGCATCAAGGCGAATCGATGACCGGTTACCCGGAGGGAAACCACAAGAAGAAATTGAGGCTCTATTAGGTAGCATTGATCTTGGTGATGTTGGTCAAGAAATGCGTAAAGTAATGCTGGTCGCAATAGCACATATCAAGCATGCATCAGCGATTGCAAATAATGAATTCGACCAAGCAAAGCAAATTCGAGAGAATTTAATTTCGATATCAAACCCCGAAGACCCTCAAGTAAAAGCATTGGATTTAAGGGACAAAATCGCTCAGACTATTCCAGAAACAAAAGCCTATCATGAGTTGGTTGAAAGAGTTTTTTCAACTACGGGATTAAGGGCAACAATGTTACAATTAGCATTGTTGGAAAAGGCCACACCTTCGTCTGGGAAAAAATTACTTGAGCGAATTTCATTACCTGATGAACCGAGTCGCGCCCATCTATCTACCGCCCGCCGAATCGCAGCCATTATCTGGTATCAACGATCGATGTTTGCTACACATAATCAGTTTTCATCCTTAGCCGAAGCGATCGCACTTTGGAAGATGGCGATGTGCCCAAATGCTTCGGCATTAGCGGCCCAAAAAATGCATTTACTGATTTGATGGATTAGATTTCTGCACCAATCAAGGTTTTTGTCTCAACAATTCCATTGATTGGCCTGATCTCTTCCACGATAATTCTTGTTAGAGTGAATTCATCTTCGGCTTCTACCTTGGCGATGACATCGTATTCTCCAAAGAGCATCCAGCGCTTTGTCACCAATTCTATGTTGTCCAAGGCCTGGCTAACCTCTTTTTCTCGCCCTGGAGCGGTTGTGATTAAAACGAATGCTGTTGCCAAAATTTCCACCTCAGTAATCGACCGCAATCAGAGTTTGGGTTTCGCGTACCCCTTGGATTTGACGGAATTCTCGCATCAACATGCTGGCCAGATTTTTTTCGTCTTCAATTGAAACTCGAACCAATAAATCGTATTCACCGTAAAGTGCGTGGACCTCGGCAACAGAATCATTTTCAGTCAGTGAGATGTATACCTCTCTTTCACGAGATGGTTCGGTCTTGAACAGAACAAAAGCCTCAGGCATGTTTTGGGCGACCTGACCTCCCTTTTTGACTGTACCGATTGGTTCAATCATGGTTGAACGGGGAGGGGAACAGTCTAATGCCCATCGGGTGCCGTTGGCATTCCATGATGAGACGACTACCTAGTGCTGCATGGTTAATCGTCAGCATATTTTTGCTTTCATCGATGAGTCCTATGCTAACATCAGCCACTATATCTGGTCGGGCTCAAACCACTTGGTCTGGAACCCAGTCGCTCACTTCTGACTATACTGTTGCGGTGACTGACGTGTTGATTATATCTGCTTGTACCAATGTAACCATCGCAAATGGTGCGCGGATTTATGTCGAGGGTAGAATTACAATTGAAGGAACAAATGCTTGCCCGGTATATTTTGATTCTGACGGTGGCCAAGACCATAAAGGACTCGTATTCAATAGCACATCGAACGGCCGAGGAAGTAAAATCGATAATCTTTCGATAATTCATTCGGTCTATGGCATAACAATATATTCGTCCAATCCATATCTTGGAAATGTTTCAGTTTTCGACCCTGACGATGTCGGAATCGACCTCTTCTCTGGCGCAACTCCGACCATTAGGGATTTAATTATTGACGAAGCAGGTCAAGATTGGACCTTTCCATCATATTGGCGTTATGGAATCGGTCTATCTGTGGGCGATGGGTCAGCACCGTTTGTCGATGGAGTTTCGATGAACGATGTTGTGACCAGAGGTCTACATTTTTGGGGTAATTCGGGCGGAGTTTATCGAAATATTTCCATCTCGGGAGTAAGTGGAGCCACCTTGGCGGTCGCTGCCGGTGTTTGGATCGAGGATAGTCGCCCATTGGTAGAATTTCTTGAAGTGAATAAAAGCGACCACGGTGTATTCATCAGACATGTTGATGATGACATTAGAACCAGAGCGGTAATGCGTGATGTCGTCATTAAAAATTCGATGTACAAAGCTTTGGTCGTCGACAAAGAAGACCATTTGAACTACACGAATTACCAATCGGCAATTATCGAAGGTCTTGAGATTTCAGGTACTGGAGGTCCAGATTCAAAAACACCTGGCTTAGCGACTGCAACCATCGAAATCAATGCTACCGGGGCTTGGATTGAAGAAGCAAATTTAGAAGATAACGATGCGGTTGGTGTACAATTATACTTTGTTGATTCTTCAACCACATTTACCAATTTAACCATCGATAACTCCAGCGGTTCTGGCAGCGGAGCAGGAGGGGCTGGCATCTCTATTCGTTCATCGTATTTTGCTGCGGAATTCAACGGGCTCGAAATCTCAAATTCTATTGGCCCAGGAGTATTTGCAATCAGTGGTGGTGCGATTCAAGGCCAAGATTGGAATTTGCACAATAATGGAGCTGAAGGATTCAAGTTGGAGAGTGCAGCGACGATAGTTAACGGTTTACAATTAACCGATAATGGTGATTCAGGTGTTCATATCGATGATGCTCGTTATGTCTTTCTAACCAATTTGACCAGCAGCGGAAACGGTGATGCTGGAATGGAATTCAGTCGTGCAAACGACATCGAATCCAGTTCTGGTGATGTAAGGTGTACCTTTTGTTCTTCTACCGGCGATGAACGTGGTGTTATTGTCACAGATTCGGTCGACCTTTATCTCGATGATCTCGAGATTCATGACCCTCTAAACGGTTCGGCGATCGATGTAGATAACGGTGGATTAAATATCGGAGTACAAGGTGGTTTATTCCACATTTACGATGCTGAAATTTGGCAAAATTCCAGCGCACCGGCTTTGAATATCGCCCAAGCCGAAGGTGAGATCGATGGATTGGAAATGCACGGTAGCCATTCAGGTATCGTTTGGGATGCAAACCATAATGTCGAGCGGAACAGTATCCTCTCAAATGCAATTATTTCTGGCTCTGGCTGTTTGAACCTGTCGAACCACGACCAATTAACAGGTGTTGGCAACACGATTTCATCAGCTTGTAGTGGTAGTTTAGATTTCAATTCGGTGCTCTTGAATTGGAGCGGTTTCTCCGACCAATCCTCACACGTATTCAATGTGGATTCATCTTCACAACTCCATCTTCACCAACCGAGTAATATCGATTATGCATCAGCGATTATTCAGCCGAATGGTTGGATTGAAGAAGCGTGGGATCTAGGAATTTGGGTGATTAATAATAATTCAAATGGAATCCCATATGCTAATGTAAACCTTGGATTTGATCAACTGGAAAACTCGATTTCACAATCGACCAATGATTTCGGCATGGTCGAATTCTTGGATTTGCGCGGCAAAAAATATACCAGCAACGGAGTGAGTCCTTTTACTACAATAACCATCGATTGTGCCTATGATGGAGTGAGTAATTCTACCTCTACTACCCTTGACCAAGACCGGGTCGTTTGGTGCCACCTACCACTTTCCAATCAAGCACCATTTTTGATTTGGAAAACTCCGCTCGACCAAGAGGTTTACCCGAGCCATGCAGAAATAGAATTCAATGCCTCCAATTCTTGGGATTTGGATAATGATACTATGACTTTTGAATGGACTTCATCTTTGGACGGAATCTTTGGATTAACCAGTATGTTCACCGCCAACGATGGCTCAGCATTCGAGTTGGTTTTGGAAGACGGAATCCATGATATTACCCTCAAAGTTTGCGATGATAAAGGGAATTGTGTTGAGGAAACTCGAACTATTGAATTATCTAACCAACCGCCAATCGTATCGGTGCAAACCAATCCCGGGGTCAACCCTTGGGGGGAATTACACATTCCAATCACCAAGCCTTTGGAATTCTGGTTGAATGGCACTTACGACCTTGAAGGCGATAATATCTCATGTTCTTGGTCGTGGCCGAGCCATACGGTTCAATTGAATAATTGCGGAAATGAATCTGGAAACCTTTCCTTTGCCGATATGAGCCAAACCAAGTTTGACCTGACCCTATATGTCGACGACGGAATCAATTCTCCCAGCGAATGGGTCGCTCCGGTCGAATTGTATAACGAGATGCCAATTGCCTCTTTTGATGTTATACGTGAAGCTAATTTTTCAGAAAATGAAATTTCGTTGGTCAGTACTACCGTCGACCCTGAAGGCGATGATATCGAATATCTTTGGTCCAGTAACCTCGATGGTGTTTTGAGCAATGAATCCTCATGGGTGGGATACTTATCCCGAGGGGTCCACCAAATTTCTCTCTCGGTCACCGATGGAAGGATGGAACACCTCAATTCAACCAGTACCAATACCAGTCTTGTTGTGGTTGAAAACAGCCCGCCGAAGGTGGTGATTTCGAGTCCGAATGAAAACGGGACCTATGATTCGAGTCATCTATTCGAATTCAATTCGAGTGGATCTGGCGATTATGATAGCGCTTGTTCAACATTCCCGCCCAATATTACTTGGCATTGTGCAGATGCCGAACCTGCAACTGGTTCGGAATGGCTCATCTACTCATGGCAATCTGATATAGATGGTCTATTGCAAAAAAACGGCTATGATTGGTTGATATTCGAGACCCATTTAACCAGCGGCACTCACACGATTACCCTCTCCATGGACGACGGAATCAACGACCCAGTCAGCGATTCAATCATTATCGAAGTCGCGGCTTCAGCCCCTGCTCTTGGTTTGATTCTGCCAGATACTAGCCAAGGATACCATTCGAGTGATTCGATCTATGTCGACATTAGTGATAGCATCGATTACGATGGTGATAATTTTACTTTTAGTCTAGCAAGCGATTTGCTTGCTCAACCATTATTGACAGATATGTCTGCCGAAGCAACCCATGTAATCAAATTACCAGCAGGCATACATTCTCTCAGTTTTACCTTAACCGATGAAACCGGATTGAGCCGGACTGAAACAATCGAATTAACCGTCATAGAATCTGATCCTCAAGCGGTTATTTACGAACCACTAAACAGCGAATATTTTGCGCCAGGTGCTGAAATTTTCCTCAATTCTAACGGCACTAACGATGCTGATAATGATATCACAAAACGAGAATGGCGCCTTTATGCCCCTGATGAATTAAACCCGATTATCCTATCGAATGATGAGCACCATTATGCAAACCTAGGTCCTGGTTCTCATCATCTTTCACTCTATGTTGAGGACCGCCGAGGTGGAAGCGATGAAGTACATCTCAATATCACATCTGGTTCGAGCAGCCCAGACCTCTCAAATCTGATTGTTGACGACAAGAATTTCACCATTGGGCATTTAAAACAGATCGAGGTGAGTGTACAATTGGACGACCCCGATGGAACCACCACTTGGGTAGAGGCGAAAATCACTCTTGGTTTACAAACTTGGAATTTCAATCTTAGCGACGAAGACGGTGATGGAATTTGGACCGGTGGAACCGAGATAAATCCCGGTGATATTGGTCGGCCTTCGCTCAAAGTAACTGCGTATGACGGCGATAATGTCGACACTATCTCTACCGAGTTGAAATTTAGAGAAATCACCGAGGATAATTCATCATTAATTGCGGTAGGCGGAGGAATCGGCGGATTCATTCTGCTCTCGCTGGCGATAGCATTTGTGGTCTTGCGCCGCCGAAAGCGTTTGGCCGACATCGATCTAATCGACAATTGGGGCGTTTTCGGGAATGAAGAGAAAACTCATCTTGGAGATGAAGAATTAGAAAATACACTTCTAAAGTGACGGCTAAACAGTTAAATGTAAGCCTTTTTCTTCCTCAATCATGGAGAAACGTCTCTCGACCATCAAGCCCCTGCTTCTAGCCGCCCTTTTGTGTATGTCTTTCATACCTCAGGCCAGTGCAGTTGAACCTGTTGAACACCAAGCATTCGGATTTGAATACGATTATTCAAACCTTAATGTAGACATCAATGCAATGAGCGGTCTGCCGATGGAGGAAATCATCGCAGATATCATGCAATCGGCAGCCGATTCCGGAATCGGCCTCATTATTCTTGAGGAAAACACCGGAACCTCCGGCCTTATCATCGACCAATATCAAGATGGTTCGGAAGACTGGACTAGCCCAGGTGGAGAATCGACTACTGTAGATCGGTTTGTTACCGAATTGACTTTCAGGAGCGGCATAGTTTCCGATAGTGCGATTATTACCGAATGGTCGGATTCTTTTGCAGGATGGGATCTAACCATCGCCCAAAGCACCGAGAACGTCTTTAATATCGATTCTGATTATGTTGAATACCGAGACGCGGATGGTCTGGTACTTGGATTCGATACCACATTATCAATGCTGGTAGATATCTCGGCATCTCTCGATATCGACGGCTCGATTCAAGGCGATGATTCTGAAGTCTTACCACTCAATATGCACACAGATGCAAGTGCAACTTACGAGATCGTCTCTTCCGACAGCATTGTCAGATTCGATGAAGGTAGTTCGGTTCATCAAGAATTAACCGACCTCATGCCCGGCCAAGTCCTAATGTGGGAGATTGGTGAATCGGATGATGACGATGATGATTGGGATGATGAAGATTCCGGCGTTTACTGGGATACTTATCCTGACTGCGCGTGGGAAGGCGATCTCTCATTTGGCGATGACCGTTGGACCTGCAAATACGATGGAAACACTGGCGATGATTACGACAATTGGTGGTATCTATGTGAATTGGATGCCGATGATGGTATGTGGCATTGTACCGATGATTTTGATCAAAATTCAGGCTACTCAGAATCAAGAGATTGGACTTACCACAACGATGGCGGTGACCCTAGGGTTGGAACCGGCTCAGAATCTGATGATGAAGAGGTCTATATCGGTGAAGATGCTTCCTCGCACACTGGCGACTTCTCAACCGCTATAGATTTCTCATTCCATCTTAATGGCTTACCATCCGAAGAACTCGGTTACCCAGCCGGTGATTGGGATGTTTCGGTTAGCGATGATGCAGTAGATAGCGGATCTTTCGATACCGAATTCATTTGCGAGATGGGATTCATGATTCACGAAGATAGTGCTCAAACTATTATCATGGACGATGGAAGTAGCTTGGAAGTTTTCGAAGCATGGGGCTCACCACTTCCAATGGGCATGACTTGTGCAATAGCAAATCTATTCATGAATGCGCTAGAAGGCGATGGTCCAGAATCATTCCCATATGCGGATTTACTCGAAAGTACAGTAGAAGAAAACGCACCCGATCTCGGCGGATCAGATGAGATATATGCCGAGAATGACTTCGCTGATGGTGTAGAGATGTATGGGTGGCAATCAGGTAGCGGTTTGGAATTGGATGTTTATAATTGGAATCTAGACTCCGATGAAGGCGAAATATATGAAATTTCAATCGTCATGAGCGATTCATCTGGCAAAACGGTTGATACATACTCTTTTGTTGTTGAAGATGGGTATTATTCTGAAAATCTCTACCTTGAGATAGATGGCTGGGGCAATCATTGTGTCGAGCTAACTCAACATTTGGTAGGTGGGCCAACCGGTGACGATGTCGTAATAGAAGATTGCATGGATTTTGTTCAAGAACCAGAACCATCTGAATTACTCGTTGCAATCGCAGAAGGCTTCGAAGATTCCGGTCTTGAAAACGTGATGGAAAACTTTGGAAATAATTTGGAAAACCGATTATCTGGTTATGAAGCAGATATACCTTATGACGACGGAATGGCATATTTACTATACGATACCGAATCAGATATGATCGTTGGCTTCCACTTGCTTGTTAGCACCCATGATTCCGAGGATATGTTCACACTAGTTGGACCAGACTCAGATTCTTATGATACTGCACCAACCCCGATCTCGATGACTTACTTCTCGGGAGTATCTGCGGTTACTCAAGTGGAAGAGATAGAGGATAATACCGAACTAGCAGACTTAGTAGATTTGAGCCAGCACGATGTGTCGGACCTCGAAGAAGCAACCGGTATAGATTTTGATGGACAAAGCGACGAAACTCCAGGAGAAGATGAAACTCCGGGCGAAGACGAAACTCCTGGCGCAGACGAAGTGATTGAAGAGGGCACCAATAGTGGTCTACTTCCATTCATGTCTCCAGCAGCAACAATCGCAATGGTCGCATTAGCTGGAATCGTAGCAACTCTACGAACACGCAAGGAATAGAATCCAAAGCATTGACAGTAAGGAAGCGGCCAGCCTATCATTGATGGGGGGCCGACTTCGTGACTTTCGGGTCGCTTTGCACATTGTCCAAGTTTTGGTTTTGTTTTCACTTTTAGGGGTTATTGCAAACCAAATGTGGTATAGCGCCAGCCTCGATACTGAATATACTGTTGGGAAACCGGCTGGTGCTGGGATTGAGATCGATTTGGTTGTTGACCAAGATAGTGCAGATGGAAAAATCCATATCAATGGATTTTTTACTTGGCTGAATTGGCAAAATGCTCGCAACGACAATTCGATCGCAGGTGAAACCTATAGCTCGGAGGTTGAATTGACCCCGTTGAGTGAATTACAACAATCGATCCCGGTCATGGTGAAAATAGCAGCGGCTCTGAGTATATTTTTATTCGTCCTAAATATGTATCAATTAAAAAATCGATGGCTGATTGGTTTAATACTCAATGGCCTTGTTTTTTGGATTTTGATTTCATTGATTATACTAGCACCGCTTGGTTATATCGGAGATTTTGATTTCGAACAAT
>PSPR01000016.1:11796-41295 GCA_004195515.1 Methanobacteriota archaeon
GGTCGGCCGAATTGGATTTCAAAACCACAGGTTTTGATCTCGGTTTGGTCAATTATTCTGAACTCGATGAAATAATTGCCAACCCACCGGGAATAGACCATCCATCCTATATCGAGATGGAAGGGAAAATGGTTGTAATCCAAGGAAAGTTCGTCTCTCAACTAACCGTATTTTGGATGATATTTTTCCTATTGGCACCACTTGGTTTATCGTTGGCAGAACGAGCACAAATCGAGTGCCCTCAGCAAATATGAGCCTTACTTTTGTTCGGGTAAATCGCCGTTGAGTGAATCGGGATTATCCTCGAGTGCTCCCCATTCGCTACGGGTTCGGTGAAGACCGAATCTTTTGGCCCAGATAAATCTAAGATTCTTCCAACCATCGCCCCAAGTGTGTATTTCAGCATCACCGACCCGAGGCCGATATGGTACTGAAACCTCGATTGCCTTTTTCTTGCCAAGTACCTTTCGAGCGAGGATTTTGATTTCCTCAGATAGGGGCATTCCATCATTGGTCGGACGCATTTTTGGATTTTCAAAGATTTTCTTGTGGAAAACCCACATCCCTGATTGTGAATCCTTGATTCCATAGCCAAATGCCATTCTTGCATTGAACGATAACATCCAATTTCCGAAGCCATGTAAGCCAGACATCGATCCTTCTTCAGCCTTGGTCAGGCGGTCACAGGTGATGAAATCCAAATTTTCGTCGAGGAGTTTCCTGACCAAATCCGGAACAACTTCAGCAGGATAGGTACAATCTGCATCCATCGTGATAATGATATCACCTTTGGCAACATCAAAACCGGTCCGGTAAGCTCTACCGTAACCTTTTCTAGGTTCCAAGTGAACCCTGATGCCTTTTTCGAGTGCGATCTCTCTAGTTCGGTCGGTAGATGAACCATCGACGATCATTATCTCTAATTCATCGCACCAATCACGCGGGATTGAATCTACGGTTGGCCCGAGCGCTTCTTCCTCGTTTCGAGTTGGCAAAATAACGGTGACTGAGACCGGCAATTTGTCCGCCATGATTCGGTCGACCAATGGATTGGTCTTGAAGCCACCTATCAGGCGATTATTTAGTAAACCATAGTTTGGCAAGTCTCGTTGGACATGCATATCGCAATCGTATCGGGTGAATATCCTCCGCGATGGGGAGGAATCGGGTCGGTGGTTTTCCATCTCTCGGCTCATCTGGTCGAGAGAGGTCATGAGGTCAGCATCATCACAAGGTCACATAATAACCGACCGCCTTCTCAAGAAGGGGTCGAAGTAATCCCGGTCAGATGGGCGCCTTTACCGATGGCTTTCACTCGATCCTATGGGAAAAATGCCATTAAAGCACTCAGAAAACTCCATGCTCGCAAGCCGATCGACATCATCAATGCTCATTTGCCATTGGTCTCGTGGAAAGCTAAAGAATTCCGATTCTTAGCAGCGAATATCGCTCCAGTAGTCTCGTGCTTACACGGTTCTTGGCTCGGTGAAAAAGAAGGGGTTAAACGTGCCGCTGCTGCCAAAGAGTCCGCTACTTGGGCCAACCCAAACGATCTGGCAATACTAACGACTGGAAAATATTATTCTCGCTATGAAAGAGCCGGTGTATTAGAATCTGCAATATGTGTTGCTAATTCAAAATCAACTTTAGGTGAGTTCAAAAAATGGTATCGACCAAATGATGACTTTGATTGTGAAGTGATTCTGTGGGGTTGTGATCACAAGGTTTTCCGGCCTCCCAATCAAGACTTGGAATCGGAGCAATTAGCTCATGAAAGTCTGAGAACAAGATATGGTTGTGACGACGAGGAAGCACTTTCGTACGCACCATCTACCAAAACCCCAATGCTACTCGCAGTAGGCCGTTTGGTCGCAAGGAAAGGCTACATGACTCTATTGCGGGCAATGCCGAAAATCCTCTCAAAAAACCCTGGAGCGAAATTGGTGATCGTCGGCCGTGGCCACATGAGAAAAAGCCTTGAAAAAAATGCAAAAAAACTAGGGGTTCTAGAATCGATTCACATCCGAAGTTCACTCTCGTTTGAAGAATTGGCTCAGCATTTCCGTTCAGCAGATTTGGTTGTTTACCCTTCATATTATGAAGGCCAAGGCCTGATCCCTCTCGAATCATTAGCGAGCGGTACACCTGTGGCCACAGTTGATGCTGCCCCCTTAACCGAAATGATAACTCAAGAAAATGGTGGCCTGTTTAAACGCGGCGATTCAGAAGACTTAGCAAGGTGTGTTAATGAAATGCTTTCCAATACCAACAGAATCGAAAAAGCATCGATTGGTAGGCAAATGGTATTGAATAAATTCACCTATGAGCACAATGCAGAATCTTATGAAAAAGTTTTCTTAAGAGCGATTGAAAAGTGAGTTCAAACACACGAAGGACTCTTGATGGGTAGCCTTACAGGTTGGAATTATGGCGGAGGAGATGTTCGAGGCCGAATTGGTCGAAGTCAGCGATTCCAATATGCTAAACGGCATGTTGGCGATCACTTTTGCGGTCGCAGTAGCCTTTTTGATCCTCGCTTCGACCATTGGCGAAGTCTTGAAGAATGATAATTCAGCATCAACTCCTCCATTGATGCCGGGAGATCCGGTTGAAATAGTATTTAGTGAGCCGATTTACATGCCTCGTCACGAAGAATGTATCGATGAAAATAATGGCCAAGACCCGGATTATATCCAATATGGAATTGGCTACGAACCATCGCTCTCAATCGATTCCAAAGGAAATATGCAAATCACCGCTCACAAGGATTTGGCTTGGGGCGGAGAAGGTGCTCCAGTCTATCCTTTCACCGGCGGTGAATCTGGATTATGGTACGCTTGTAGTGAAGGCGATTCAACCTCATGGGATTATTGGGCATCGTGGTTTTGGACCACGACCGATAATGGTTCAACTTGGGGTCATGGTGCAGATTTCGACCCAACTCCTGGCAATCAATTACAAGCTAATTACCTTGCGGGGGGCAGCGAATGTCTTGGTGATGAAGGCGATATTGCGGTCGATGCAAACGATGTGATTTACTATCTCGATACCACTTTAGAAGATAATTGGTGGCACCGATTTACAGATGGTGGCGAAACCTATCAAATGAATGCCTGCCAGCGGATGAATACTCTAGCAGCAGACGATCGTCCTTGGGTCGCGGCTCAAGGCGATGGAATAATCCATTATCTTGGAAACTCGGGCGCTTCACCGCCAGAATGTACTAATGATAATGGCCGATATTGGTATTATCATTCGGATAATGGCGGCAATTCATTTTCTCAATGTTTCTCGATGCCAGGCGGTTGGTCGACAATTTCTTCAGAAAAGATCGGACCCTATGTTTATGTCGCTCAAGAGGACGAAGATTCTCCCTCGGGTTCGGTCCATATTAGAATCAGCGATGATTTTGGCATTGGTACTGGTCCAGGCCCTTCGGATGGAAGTTGGGCTTCACCGGTAATCGTCGGGCCGAGAAATGGTAATTGCCCAGAGGGTTATCCTGTCGTCAACAATAACGAGGCCGGGACCGTCTCGGTCGTATGGGCAGACTGCCCTAATGGCAATGTTGGAGCTTGGGATATTTTGATGGCGATCTCATATGATCATGGTACAACTTGGGAAGACTCTTGGGCCATCACGCCCAATTGGGGTGAAGACGGTGGGATGTCGATGTATCCATTCGTTTCGATAAGTGAAAACAATATGGTCTCCGTTTCCTTTTACGGTCTCGATTTTAATGGCGATGGATATAGTATTGGAGATGAATGGTATCTCATGGCAGGTGCGGTATATGAACCTCATTCCAACGATTCATTTGAATGGCAAATCGCCGACCCAACTCCACTTCATATCGTGACAAATGATGAACAATTAGATAGTGATACCCACGCACTACACGATTTCTTTGAATCGGTCCACGCACCTGATGGAACATGGATGGGCATTGCTTACCAACAAAATATTGGTTTCCATCCGTTCGAAGATAACGAGGAACAAAGATACATTAAATTCGTTAGAGGGGATGTTGTTAGTGAAGTACCTGAGCCTGTAACTCCGCCTGAAGAGGCAGAAGTCCAATCCGTCCGATGGATTGCTACCGATGACTGACATGCCGGCGTACCTTTGAAAACCCCACGCCTCGCATGCACGGGTATGCAGGCGCGACGCTGGCTGGTAATTTACTTGGCCGCGGCGCTATTATCTTTCATTCCAATCGTTGCTGCAGATAATGATATGGCCAATGCTAATCCATTGACAAATGGGGTCTCGGTAAATGATTATGTTTGCTATAATGATGGTTGTTCACCTGAAGATGAAATCGATTGGTGGAAAATTTTTGCTTACAAAGGCGACATTGTCGAAATCAGTTTTTCAGGCTCGATGAATAATGGTGGCTGGTGGTGTCCCGGTGATGGTTGGGAAGCAGATTTTTCATTATATGATGCTGCAGGTTCTCAAATTTCAACCCAAGCGATGAGTGATGATTCATCATCGGCCTCTCTCTCGACAACGATGCCGACCTCAGGTACAATTTTTGTAAAAATTAAAGGAAAGGATAGTTGGTGTAACGATGGCGTCGATTATACATTAACTCCTTCACTGAATGAAAATAATCGTGATACTGACGAGGATGATTTCATCGATACTGAAGATGATTGTGACTATACCCAAGGCACCTCGACCAACGACCGAAAGGGCTGTCCAGACGCTGATTCAGACGGTTGGTCAGATCCTGATGAAGGTTGGGGGCCAAATAATGGGGCAGATGCTTTCGCTTTGGAACCAAGTCAATGGATGGATAGCGATAACGATGGCTATGGCGATGAAATCGATGGATTCGAGGGTGATCATTGTCCTTACCGTCGGGGTTATTCCATGAACGATCGTTTTGGTTGTTTGGATTCTGACGGCGATGGTTGGTCTGATGAAGACCCCGGTGGCCTCGATGGCGTAGAACCGTGGTTCGCTCATCCAGCCGGCCTTGGCGACTCTTTTCCCTTCGATTCAACTCAATGGCAAGACACAGACGAGGATCAATACGGCGATAATTGGGCTGATGGTTCGTGGAACGAATCCAGAGCGAATTGGTCGATTGGAGAATGGCTCGATAATGCGACGACACCTGATTCTTGTCCTTTCATCACCGGCTTTTCTAATCAAGACCGTTTTGGCTGCCCTGATGAGGATGGCGACGGCTGGTCTAATCCAGATGAAAACTGGACCAAGGCCGAAGGTGCTGATGCATTCCCTACAATCCCAAGCCAATGGTCGGACCGAGATGGTGATGGCTGGGGTGATAATCAAACCGAAGGGGCAGAACAGGTCGATGCTTTCCCGGATAACCCAAGCCAATGGCTCGATAGCGATGGTGATGGCTGGGGAGATAACCAGAGTTATGGAGCAACTCAAATTGATGATTTCCCATTAATTAATTCTCAATACCGTGATAGCGATGGCGATGGCTATGGTGATAATCTCATCGGATACGAAGGCGATGTTTGCTTGCATAGTACCATCGAAGAGGTAGAGAGCGGTTGGATTAGTTGGGCTGATAGATTCGGTTGCTTAGATTCTGACATGGATGGATATTCGGATTCGGATGATTGGTGGATGGCACACCCTGATGGTTTTGCTGATGCCTTTGAAAATGATCCAACCCAATGGCATGATACCGACGATGATGGTTATGGCGATAATATCGAATATTTTGATGGCGAAACCTGGCGTGAAGCTTGGCGAGGCGATGGTTGCGTTGCTACCGAAGGCGATTCGACGATGGATAGATGGGGTTGTCCAGATAGCGATGGCGACGGCTGGTCTAATCCAACGACCCATTGGTTAGCAAGTCCGGGCGGCGATGCAGATGCTTGGATTAATGATGAGACTCAATGGCACGACCGAGATGGTGATAGCCGCGGTGATAATCCTCGGGGAGCTACCGCTGATGTCTGTCCAGATGTACCAGGCACATCGGTCGGCCCAACCGCTGGTGGCGACCGATGGGGTTGCCATGATACCGATGGAGACGGCTGGTCAGATCTAGGTGATTCATTCCCTCACGAACCAACTCAATGGCGAGATCAAGACGGTGATGGCCACGGCGATAATCCGTTGGGTCACGAAGGCGATGCCTGTCCTGAAGAAAGAGGTCAATCCTTCTTTGACCGGCTTGGTTGCCGTGATTCCGATGGTGATGGTTGGTCGGATCCCACCAAAGATTGGCCGGCTTCGCCATGGGGTTCAGCCGATGCCTTCCCTACCGATAGGTTACAATGGCAAGATGGCGATGATGATGGTTTTGGTGATGTTTCAATGGGGGCTCGAAGGGACGACTGCCCAGATGTAGCAGGAACTTCAACCCGGGATGTTCAAGGTTGTCCTGACGCCGATGGGAACGGCTGGTCCGACGAATATGGCGGTTGGAATGCAGCATTTTCTAGTATGGGTGAAGACCCGGTTTCCAGTTGGATGTCATATATGATTCTCGGCATCACATTATTGGTCGCTATAGGGATGGCAGCAATCGTTCGTTCGACCCGTTCCCCTTCTATTCTAAAAATAGACCAAGGCGGTGATATCGATGCGTGAGTGGTTTTTGATCGTTTTGATAGTTTCGCTAAGTTTTAGCACCGGGGTTAGCGCCGAAGAGGAGAATGATGCTTTCTCTGATGCCGGATTGACTTTGGTCGCTTTACGCAACGATAGTTTGGACAGTAATCAAGATGGCAGTTTTGATGCAATCAGGGTTGTTTTAGTTCTTAATTCAAGTGCGGATTGGACTATTTTGACTCTTACTTTGATCGGCGAATATTCGGGATTGACTGTAACCGAAGAACAAATACTTTCCTTTTCCAGTCAAGAAAATGCTAGTATTAGCTATGATTCTTGGGCAATAGGTCAACATCGCTTAACTTTAGAAATTAGCGATGCAGATGGTATCTTGCTCAAATCTATCAATGTTGGATTATTTGACCTAGTCCCGGCCTTGAGAACACCAAAGATAGACTTGAGTCTCGATGGTTCAGAAATAATGCAAACTGGTGATGATTGCGAAATCCGTAGGATTTTCTGGGATGAAACCGGGCCCAGATGGAATCAAGATGGAACTCGTTCGATTTCGGGTACACCGTTCACAGTTCTCGATTCAGATGTGTATTTGGATTGTAGCGATTGGCCAGCTGGCGAATACTCGATAACCGAAACCTATCGAAACGGACTAGGCCAAACCGCGAGCGACACACTTGACCTATTCATTGCAAACCGGCCACCGCCTGACTTTAGCCTCGATGTTAGTGGCCAAAATTTGGATGTGCAAACCCCCTGCTCTATTGGGATGATTTCAAACCTAGGTGCAGATTACTCTCGGTTCACCAAAGAGTGGAGTGTCACTCCGCCAGTATCGATGTTGGCAAATTCCAGTTCGGTAAATTGTGCTGATTGGAGCCCAGGGGTTTACAAGGTATTGCTGACTGTAACAAATGAGGAAGGAATCCATTCGACCGAAGGGAAAATGTTGGTGAGATTACCGGGTAAATTGGTCAATGAGACAGTTGAATCTCCGATACAGTCACAAAGAGCAGATACCAAAACCAATACATTTGGAATCTATGGAATCGTTACCCTTAGCCTAATTTTAGGATTATTTGTTTTCGTGATCATGATAAAAAGTCCTGAGGATGATGAAATGGAAATCGGTGACGATTCGATGTTGGATGAAACTGGACAACCCGACGCCGAAGGCCTCTCAACCCACACCGATGGCGAAGGTGTTCTTTGGCGACGTCATCTAGATGGCGAGGTCGATTGGTGGGATTCCACCTCAAATTCTTGGCACAGGTGGTAATATGTTACAGACAATAGCAATGGCCCTTTCAATTATTTCAGGCAGCATTATTCTCATTATCTTAAGTAGGCTTAGTTGGTTAAAATTCCGCAGATTTCGTAATCTCAGCCCCTCATTGGATCTTGAATGGGTCGAGGATTGCAAGGGGTTATGTCAAGCAAAGATCGATGGTTCAATCGTCGAATTAACCGATTTAAGAGACTTCACTTGGACTTCTAAAAGAGACCATGACGGAAAATGGATTACAACCAAGGTTAATGTTGACAAAATCGTGGATGTTTGGTATATCGTCGACCATTTCCATGATATCAAAGGATTGGCTCATACTATGTTATCATTCAAATTTGAGGATGGTCAATGTATCTCATTCTCATTCGAAACCCGAAGAGAACTTGGGGAGAGGTACCATCCTTGGGATGGCCTTTGGCGGGCTTATGAATTATATTTGGTAGTATCAACCGAATCCGATGCGCTAGCGCTTCGGACAAATCAACGTAAACACAAGGTTCACCTTTTCCGTGCTACACCGCAACCTGGCAATGACAAAGCTTTGTTCTTAGCTCTTTGTAACCGTGCAAATGAATTAGCAACAAATCCCGAATGGTACCACACCTTGACCAGCTCGTGTACGACCGCTATCGTCGACCAAATCAACCTGATCGCACCAGGGAGAATTCCACCGATGTGGAGGACACTATTACCGGGGCATTCTGTAAGAGCCGCACACCGCTTGAAACTAATTCAGGATTGGGGCGGCTATGATGAAACGTTGAGAATTTCTAGAATCGATGAGCAAGCCCAAACCTGGGATGGAAAATCAGATTATTCGACTCATATTCGGGCTAATTTGCCTGCCAAGTAAATATCAAATCTCCACCTTCATGGTTGATAATTACCGGGCCGGAAAGCACTTGATTTCCAACCCCTTTCGAACCGGTGAAGAAATCTTCATTTTTAAGGGCATATTTTGTTCCAGTAAGGGTTATACTTTTTGTAATTCCAAAAGAAAACAAACCGCATTTAATCCCAGGTTCCAGATTGATTTCCAATCCACTATTTGGTACAAAACAAGCTCTGCCGCCGTCAAAATATAGAATTGCATCTGATTTGGTTTCAATCAGAGAAGTAAAGGCTTGGAGGCGATGATCGACCCTTCCGCCTTCAATACCGATTATAGCATCGACTCGATACGATGAAAGCGCCTTGGAAAGGTCCGAATAATTCTTGCATTTGTCGGCTATTTTGGATTGAGAATTTCCGATTGAATCCATATCGCCAACCACAATATCCCAACCTTCAAATTTATCTGCTGCTCCGTCCAATGCGATTACAAAATCAGCTCTAGAGATCAATGCTTGAAAATCATCTTGGTTTGGAGTGATTCCATTACCGACCACAAGGGTGAAATCCGCCATGTTTTACCCGAGTCGGAATAGCGTTTCAAGTAGTTCGCTCCAATGGACTCATCCCGGCCCCCTATTAGGGGGCCGTGTACACTTGTCTTGGCAGGGGTTATCAATGAAGGGTTTTGTGATGGGAACTATGTCAGGGCGGGAGAGGATAGTACCCGCATTGATTCTGGTCCTATTTTTAATCCAATCCTTTGCTCCATTGATGCCTACCTCCTCAGGGGAGTTGGACGAATTTGATTTGGAGTTAAGGGCCCAGTCCACCGGTTTGGACTCTAACGCGACAAGTCATGATCTAGCCGGTTCAACCATGGTCATCGATGGTATCACTTACGATATCAGACCTGAGGTCAACCTAGACTTCTGGACCGATAGCGAGATTTACAATTCTTCGAATGGTAAAATCTCGATGTTTGTCGCACCTGAGGGCACTATTCATGCATGTTCAATCGATGGCAATGACCTGAATTACCATCTGATCCATACAAATGGTAGCATTGAAACCGATTTAGTCCAAACCTCTGCCCTCGGCATCGGCGATTGTGCAATTACATTCAGCCCAACCTCGAGAGTAATGTTGGCTTATTCGGTCGGTGATGACTTGCGGATTGGAAGACTGGCCTTACCTAACGCAGTCTATCTAAATCCCACTTGGCATTTGCGAACTATCGCCGAGGATATCGTCGATGGTGGCTTGAACATCGTAAGTGATTCTCAAAGTAAAATGCACGTGGTGTTCCAAGATGTGAATCTAGCACTTCATCATTATTGGTTCAATGGTGCGTTTTGGGATGAATCAATCCTCGATCCAGGCCCAGTAGGACCAGATATCGCGGTCGAAATCGATTCCAATGACACGATTCATACAGTCTATACTCATTCCGGGGAGAAAGAGGTACGATTGGTTAGATTTGACCAAAACGCCGAGGTAAGACAAACCCTTAGCCGAAACGATTTCCTCGGACAAGGTATAGGAATGGACCTCGATACCAACTCGCTAGAACAGGTCTCATATTCGTTTGGTGATGGCCAAGGAAACGGCACAGTATCGCTTTTGAGAAGTTTGATGGGCGAAGACCAAGGTCGAATCGATCCAAACGAGAAATGGTCGATTCAATTATCCGATGATGTGGTTGAACCAATAGTGGTCTTCGGTGATATAAACGGTGACGGCAAGGACGATTTGGTGTATTCAAACCCGGCTGGAAATGGTACGATTTCAATCCATCTAGGTTCTTCGACCGGTCCGGCTTCGACGCCAGACCAAATTCTAGTAGGTTCTAACTCGACATCGAATTTGGGGCAAGCGATTGCTTTGGGAGATTTTAATTGTGATGGCTTTGATGATTTAGCTATTTCCGAGCCTGGAATGGGGAATAATTCTTCAGGTTATCTTCATATTACACTAGGCTCCCAAACTGGATTAGAAACCTCTTCCTGGTGGAATATGAGTGGCAATGACGGCGATGGCTTGGGCTGGTCTATGACAACTATTGGCGATATAGAGAATGATGGTTGTGAAGATCTTGCTGTTGTTTCCAATAATACTTACATGGTTGAGGATGATGAACTGCAAGGCTCAATCGTCCTTTTATCTGGCAATTCAACCTCGATGAATCACACCGGAACTCTGACTCAAACATTCAATGGACCAATGTTTGGACAAGCTGTCGCCGGAGGCGATTATAATGGCGATGGATTCGATGATTTGGTAGTCTCGAATACTGGAACAAGCGATTCCCCGCTTGGTTTTTCCTCGATAGAATTCTTCGATGGCAGCCAAAGTGGATTGGCTAGTTTACCATCAAATAGTCATGAATTGCTGCAACAAGGGCGATTATATGGTTCGGCATTATCATTTGTTGGCGATATTAATGGAGATGGCATTGAAGACTTGATCATCTCAGAATTATTTGCTCAAACCACTCCATACCATTCTGGAAAGGTCCACCTTTGGGAAGGATCAACCTCTGGGGCCTTCGTCAATTGGAGCGAAAAGGGTTCTTATGCTAATGCATTATTCGGAACCAGCGTTTCCCCAGCCGGCGATATTAATGAGGATGGTTTTGACGATTTCTTGGTGATGGCGATCGGAAATGGAAATGACGGATTGGTAGAATTAATTCTTGGCAGTTCCAATGGACCAAGGTCGGATACTCAAACCTTCACTCATGGAAGTTCTGGCGAATATTCCGGTTTAATTCTATTGGCTGGATTGGATTTGGATGGTGATGGTATGGGTGATATTCTATACAGTTCAAGAAATTTGACCCGTGGAGATTCTTTCGCAGTCGACCTCAATATCAAAACCGAAAGAGATTGGGAATTTATCGAATTCCAATTCGATCAAGAGGTCATCGATCTCGAGATGAAAACCGGTCAAACAGGTTCCCCTGTGCTCCTGATTCACCTTGCTGATTCGAGTTTACAATTATTGGAGCATAGTGCTGATAATACCCCCTCAGGCCGTTGGTCTCAAACCGGTCTCGGATTTGCAAATGCGATTGCATTTAGTGTTTCACACGCTGGTAAACCAACGATTATTCATCATTATTCATCTACTCTTAATCTGCTTACCCCTCAAGGAAATACCGCGATTGAGTATTCATTATCAGCCAATGATCTCGGTTCGATGATGAGTTCAGCGGTCGACTCTAATGGGTCTCAAAGAGTTGGACACTCCTTTAGTGATTATTCACGAATTTACCATAGTGTCGAATCCACTTCTGGCTGGACTACTATTCAAGTACGAGATGGAATAGATCTGTCTCAGCCGGTTCAAATACACATAGATTCTAACGACCAGAGCAATTTGATTTATGTTGATGACCAAGGACAAGTTGAGCTTGCAATCTTTAATTCGTCTTGGTCTCTAACCCAATTGGCAAATACTACCATTGGCGATGATTTTGATTCACTAATATTAGATAATGATAATATTTTATTGGCTCAAATTGTTCAATCAGATTGGACTACGAATACCTTTTTGCAAGTTGTCGAGTATGATGAAAACCTCAACTCAACAACTTCCAATCTCACAATCACCAATATTTCGAGTGAATTTGAACTCGATATGGTAAATTCGACCACAATTGGCCTAAGTTGGTTAGATGGTTCAAATCTAAAAGTGATGGAGAGAAATTTGAGTGGTGGAAATTGGACTATTACAAAATCTCTAAATCTATTCAATGTTAGCGAAAATGCATCGATTACAATGTCTGGTTCGTCTATTTTATTCGAATCTGATTCACTTTATTCGGGCATCTTAAGCCGAGATTCAGATGGTAATTGGTCTTCGATTTCATTCGATTTACCAAGCACAAAAAACCGATTTGACTTCATTGTAGATGGCCAACGCTGGCATATTACCAGTACAAATTCAAACGATGAATTGGTGTGGACTACCGGGACACTCGGCTCTACAAATTTGATTCATTCATATGAATTCCCTGCGATTACACTTTCCGATAGCGCGCCGATGGTTATTGCAAATGGTGCTCTCTCATTCGTTTTCCACAACGACAAATCTCTCGATTTCTCGATGATGAGATTCCTATCGGACTCTGATCGCGATCTTATTCCAGACTCCCACGACCAATTGCCATCGGTTGGAGGCCAATGGCAAGACACGGATAGCGATGGCTTTGGCGATAGTGCCATGGGGCCATGGACCGACGACTGCCCAAATTCTGCAGGTACTTCGATTTATGACCAAGTCGGTTGCGATGATTATGACTCTGATGGTTGGTCAAATGCTGGCGATGATTGTGTGAACGATGACGGAACTTCATGGTGGGGTCGAAATGGTTGTGATGATTATGATCAAGATGGCTGGTCGGATAATGACGCAGTATATTCTTCAGGTGACCGGTATCCTACCAATTGGAAACAAGCTTTGGATAGTGATGGTGATACCTACGGTGATAATCATGGGCCAGATTGCTGTAATACCTCATTCGACAATAAACAACCTGATCTTTTCCCTTACAATACCTTACAATGGAAAGATGACGATAACGATGGTTATGGCGATAACGAAGACGATGTCGAATTCGGAGATAAATGTCCATGGATTCAAGGATTTTCTTGGCGTGACCGCTTAGGTTGCGTCGATAGTGATGGCGACGGCTCTTCAGATCCATCAGGGGTTGGGACTCATAGAGAATGGAATGAGTCGCACGGTGCTGATTGGTGGATCAACGATTCTACCCAATGGGCCGATAGCGATGGCGATGGTTTTGGCGATAACTCGTCCGAAGGTGCGACCACACCCGATAAATTCCCTGCAAATCCCGCTGCAGCAAACGATAGCGACGAAGATGGTTATCCAAATAATTGGACATCATTGGATAATGGTTCAAATAGAGCAGGTCTAGAAATCGATGGTTGTCCCCAAGACTGGGGCAATTCCACCTCTCCCCAGCACGGTTGTACCGATACCGATGGTGATGGAGTGATGGATGCGGCTGACGATTTCCCGCTAGACCCAACTCAAGTCGCAGATTCTGATGGTGATGGCTGGGGCGATGCTCAAGATGGTACAAATCCAGATAAATGCCCTTTTACTGCGGGTGTTTTCAATGGCACACTCGGTACGGGTTGTCCGGTCATCAACGATGAGGATGCAGACGGCGATTCAATTCTTGACGACTATGACAACTGCCCAGATACAGACCTCGGTTTAGAAGTTGATCTGACTGGCTGTGCTCAAAATCAAAAAGATGATGATCAAGATGGGATAAGCAATGATTTGGATAAATGTGCAGATTCAGAACCAGATGTAGCGGTTGATTCTGATGGCTGTACTACGAGCCAAACCGAGGTCGATAGTGACTTTGATGGTGTTAACGATCCATACGATGAATGCCCTCAAACAGAAATGGACGCTGATGTCGATGCAAAAGGTTGTGCTGATGCTCAATTAGATGATGATGAGGACGGCGTCAGCAATGCCGACGATGCTTGTCCAGATACTCCTACCGGTTATATCGTATTGAGCGATGGCTGTACCGATGAAATGGCTTTGGAAGAAGACCTCGATGGTGATGGCTATTCCGGGGTTTACAATTATTCCAACGGCACTCATAACGGTGATGCATTTCCAACCGATGCCACTCAGTGGTGGGATAAAGATCTTGATGGCTTCGGTGATAACGATGCTCAGAATGCTACAACTCCAGATGATTGCCCTGATATTTGGGGCAATTCAACCGAGAAGTTCCGCTATGGTTGTGTAGATTCTGATGGCGATGGTTATGACGATATTTACGATGACCCATTCCCTGATGATAAGACTCAATGGATCGACGAAGATCTCGATGGTTTTGGCGATAATTCAAGCGGAAATAATGCCGACCAATGTTTGGGAACAGATGTGGCTAGAAAAGCTGAAACCGCCGGTTATAATGGCTGTGCCTCCAACCAAAGGGATAGCGATAGAGATGGGATTTTAGATATCGATGATCGTTGTGCAGATACCACTCTAGGTGCAGATGTCGACCCTACCGATGGTTGCGAAATAATCGATCAGAATGCAGGAAATAATTCTCAGGAAATGATTTTCGGTCTGGAACCTATGATGTTTTACATCGCTGCTGGCGGCGGTGGCTTGGTCATTTTATTGATTCTAATCGTTTTGGTCGGGAAAATCAGCGGCGGTGATGATTATGATATTGATGATGATGACGATGATGATTGGGACGATGATGAAGACGATGAAGATGATTTCATGTCTAGCGTGATGGGTGGCCGTGGGCCAACTCAGAGCACACCTCCTCGATCAGGACCTGGAGGGCCAAGCCGAGGGCCCGGAGGCCCACAACATGGCCCCGGTGGTCAGAGAGCAGGACCAAGTCCTGGAGGACCTAGTCGTGAATCTGGTGGTCCACAAAGAGGTCCTGGCGGTCCACAACTTGGTGGCCCTAGCCCTGGAGGTCCACAACTTGGAGGCCCTAGCCCCGGAGGCCCACAACGTGGAGGTGGTCCTAGCCCGGGCGGTCCTGCACGGGGTTCTGGTCCAGCAACAGCCGGTAAAGTCGCTAAGAAACGCGTTGTTTCGGGTGAGAACCGGGTTCGCAAAGCAAAACCTAAGATCGATTCAAGTCTATTCGAAGCCTCTGAAATTTCGGACCGCTCCGCTGCAGTCTCTTGGAGTGTTGGTGCGCTCAAGGATGGAGAGAGCGATCGGGCGATTATGATGCAATTACAGAGTACTGGGTGGAGCGCACCCCAATCAAGAGCAATAGTTACCCTAGCCCAACATTGATTACATTGTAGCCACCAAACTGAAGAAGGATATTAATTTCGCAAGCATCGGAGCCGAGTCAATATGAGTGATAAAGTCGAGGGAGCATCGATGCCAGACGGTATCGAAGTTGACGAGGCAGCAGCTTATTTCGGCGTGTTCGCATCATCGGATGCTCTGCATCAAATGATGGAGATGCCGAGGGAACAAGCTTTCGAGCGTTTTTTTGCATTACTCTCGGATTTAGTGCTCAAAGCTGGGGAATTTGATTTTGAATTAGCTAGTCAAAGATTAGCATGTGAAGGCGGTGAAATCTACTTTTTAGTTGCAGGACATCTAGGTGTGATGTCGATGCCTGAACAATTATCCTTAGCATTGAGTGAAGGTCAATTTTCTCAAACAGATGCCGATAGATTACAACCTCTTGCCGATCCAATGCGTTTGCTTAAATTATTCGCGATCGCATACCAAACCGGTGGCGACGGTGAGGCGACAAAATATCTCAAGGGTATGGAGTCGATATTTGGTGAACCGGTAAGGAATAAAGATGCGTTATTGGTCCTTGCAAGCGATTTACAAGCCGCGTTTGATGTTGGCGGGCACGTCATGCCGATCCCATCATTAGCTAGTTCATCCGCCGTGGCATCTCAGATTGAGGCTGCGGATGTTGCTCCTCTCCCAACTTCAATTCCACAAGTAAAACCTGAGCCAGTAAAGCGAGCTGAACCGATCATAGCAACCAAGCCCGAACCGGTTTCAGTACCGCTTCCAAACGAGGAAATAAGCGTACCATTACCACAATTAGATGAGCCAAAGGTCATCGTAGATGATCGTAAAGATACAGAAAAGACCGAGGATGCATTTTCGGGTGCGTTTAGCTTTAGCGAGCCAGAGAAAGTAGTGAAACCAGAACCGGTTAGCAAACCTGAACCAGTGGTCATCGAAGAGGTTCAATCAACTGCTATCATAGAGGAAGAGGTTGAAGAAGAAATTGACGAAGAGGTAAGCCTCGAGGAAGCTTTCGCAGCAGCAGATGTGGATGGTAGCGGAGGTCTTTCGGTAGAAGAGGTTGCAGAAGCGACCGGTTTAGATATCGAAGAGGCTGCAATACTTCATGCTGAAGCCGATGTTGATGGCGATGGTCAGGTTACGCTTGAAGAATTGAAGGCGAAGCCAGAGGTTGCAACGAAAATGGCATTACCAAAACCGGTAAAGCCGGTTGCAAGACCGATTCAACCTCAACCAAGCCCGGCTCAATTGCAACAGCAAGCATTGCAAATTCAAGCGGCCGAACAACAGAAATTACTCGAGCAACAGCGTTTACAACAACAGGCCTGGCAACAACAACAATTACAACAACAGCAATTACAACAACAGCAATTACAACAACAAATGCAGCAACAACAAGCACCACAACAACAGGGTTGGGGCCAACCCACTCAGCCGATGCAGCCAACCATTCGCTCAGGAATCTCCTGTAGAGGTTGTAGGATTGGCGTTGACCCGAATTGGAAATTCTGTCCGGTTTGTGGCACCCAAAATCGTTGATTGGGCCTTAGTTGGATCTGGAAACGCGCATTGCAACCGCGTTTCCGCCGCCCAAACAGAGTGATATAATTCCACTCTTCGCATCAAGGCGCCGCATAATTCCTAACATTGTGATCAAACAACGGGTACCACTACTTCCAAGCGGATGGCCAAGGGCGACGGCTCCGCCATGAAGATTGAATCGATCATCTGGGATTCCTATCTCTTTGGCGACCGCACAAGATGCGGCAGCGAAAGCTTCGTTATGCTCGTAAACATCTATGTCTAAGGCGTCCATTCCTGCTCGGTTGAGCAAGGTTTGAATCGCTGGGACCGGAGCGTACATCACTCTTGCAGGTTCGACTCCGCTTGTGCAATGGTCCTCGATAATCGCGATTATTTCCCAGCCTTGGGAAATTGCAAAGTCTTCATCAGCAACCAGAATTGCCGACGCCCCATCATTCAGAGTTGAAGCATTTCCTGCTGTAACCGACCCCTCGTGGTCGAAAGCCGGTCTTAGTTTGCCAAGACTTTCGAGAGTTGTTGAAGAACGAATTCCTTCGTCGACATTGAAAATAATCGGGTCTGCTCGGCGCTGTGGGATCTCGATTGAAAATTTCTCCCAATCAAACCATCCGTTTTCTTGGGCTTGGCTGGCCAATCGTTGAGAGCGAGCAGCGAATTCATCCATGTCTTGGCGGGAAATATCACATTCATTGGCAACGGTTTCTCCAGTCATACCCATATGAACATCATTGTAAACATCCCAGAGACCATCGTGGATCATCGAATCGACCAATTTTGAATCGCCCATTTTTGCTCCAAATCTCTGCTTCATCAATAATTGAGGAGCATTGGTCATCGACTCCATACCACCAGCAATAATCGCTTTGTATTCGCCTGCCCGGATGCTATTTACCGCTAACATCACCGCTTTGAGAGAAGAACCGCAAACCTTGTTGATGGTCGTTGCAGCAATAGAAGTTGGTAATCCAGCCCCTAATGCGACCTGGCGGGCAGGAGCTTGACCTGCACCTGATTGTAGGACCTGGCCGAATAATACCTCGTCGATAACCCCACTCTGGGGATTGATATTACAACGGCTAAGTAATTCTTCAACCGCCAATATCCCTAATTGAACTGCAGAAAAGCCAGAAAGACTTCCCATGAATTTCCCAATCGGAGTTCGAGCGACGCCACAGATTGCAACCCTTGCCATAAACAACCCGAGATGTTGCCGATTCTTGAATCCATCCTTTGAGCGAAGCGTTGATGACCCAAGGGTTGTGCCCACCAACATGGCCAAATTCAAGTCCGGCATCGAGACCGACCGACCAAAGGATGAAATGCGAAATATCGAGGTCGAGATCGACTTCACTCCAAACGCATTAGCAAGTATCCTTTTCCGCCAAGGAAATACCCACATCCTGTGCTGTGTGACCAAAGAAGCACGCCTGCCGGGATGGTTCCCTCGTGACGCTACCAAAGGTTGGGTTCACGCTGAGTATTCCCTCCTTCCGGGCTCTACTGATTCCCGCTTCCGGCGCGAGCGCCGTGGAGCAAAAGGTCGAACTCAAGAGATCGAGAGATTGATTGCTCGTTCCCTTCGTGGGGCTGTTGACCTTGAAGCGCTTGGCCCGATCGCACTCACCATCGATTGTGATGTGCTTAACGCCGATGGTGGCACCCGATGTGCTTCGATCACCGCAGCAAATATCGCACTTCGTTTGGCGGTTCGCCGACTGATTGCAATGGGTGAATGTCTTCCGATAGACATTCGTCCTACCCGTGAGCAAAAAGAAAGTGGCTGGACCGCTCCAACCCTCTCGCCAACCGAAGCAAAAAACCATGAAAATGCCGTTATTCCTAACGATTTATCAGCGATTTCAGTTGGGCTATTGGGCGATGATGTATTCCTCGACCTCGACTATATCCTCGACTCTAATGCCGATGTCGACATGAACGTAGTCGGTACTTCCGATGGACGATTCGTTGAGGTCCAAGGCACAGGAGAAGAATCAACATTCTCTTATGATGAACTTCAAGCATTATTAGAAATGGCTCGCAATGGGCTTGCTAAGTTAGCAGATATGCAAGCTGCTGTGCTCGTCGATATCGAGTGAGCCAAGCCGCAAGGCTTGAAATGCAGTTGTCCGTGGCGAGGCTATCCCGGGTTAGTAGCTTAGTTGGGAGAGCGCGGCACTGAAGATGCCGAGGTCGCTGGTTCAAGTCCGGCCTAACCCACTCTTAATGCTATGAATTGTACACGTGGGTAGGCCTAGTCGAGACCTTCCCTCGCTGCGCTCAGTCCAGGATCTCTCCTCCGGCCTAACCCACTTTGGGAAATGGGTTTCCGTTTTGATTTGCCCATAGAGTTCATGTGCTTATGCCCCATAGGGGCATTCATGGCGTCTGATGATTCTCGGGCTGATTCGGACAAAGATGAATCTGAAGTGGTCGAGAAAAAGCCGGTCGATAAGATTGCCAAAGAGTTGGCTTCGATTCGAAAACGTCGTACTACGGACACCGGAGTGAAATTTCCATCGGCTATTGAAGACTGGGTTTTACTAGCAGGAATCGCTTATGCCGGCATTTACATGTTGATGCTATTTTCAATGACGACCGGTGTTTTCGGTGAATCGACTTCGATGGACCATTATGCTAGTGATACATTCCTAGATATTGGCGGACAATGCCAAGAGGTTTCCGAAAAACCATGGATTCACGCATTCCCCGATAACGACCTCGAGTCGATCAAAGTCGCTGGACATAATTTAGCAGATGGCCATATTGTTCTCAATTGGACTGTTGCCGGAGTTGGCAATACCAGTACCCCTGATGAGTTCAATGGCAGTATTGAAAGTCATAAGACTAAAGTGAAATTTTCTGATTGGGATGAAGGCGAATACAGATTGAAGGTTTTCATCGACGTGTATAACGAATCAAATATTTCTGAATGGAAGCATGTAGAAGGCGGAGAAAGAATAAACAAAACCATTTCTTTTGAGGTCAGCACTACCGAAAGTGGACTTTCATTCCTCCCAGGCATCGATGGTGATATCACGCGAGAAGCCCGTATAACCGATGATGGTCCTCGTTCTTGTTGGTCGGTTCAAGATTTGGGCAACTGGGGCTTTGTTCTGATGGGTGCTGAATTGGGCGGCGGTCGTGAAACCGCAATGCTAACCGGCGGTGCTGCAGGAATTCCCGCTTGGTGGATGGCATTTGTATCTCTATCATTATCGGCAATTTCCCTCTTACTTGCTTATCCCGTGATGTACAAATTATATCACCAAGATTCTGACGATATGCTTTCAAGAACTCATATCAGAAAAGTTGTTGCCGATGTAATTGCAAGTGCCGAATCAAAATTGCACATCACAATGGATTGGGATCTGTATAAAATCGAGGTTAGAGACTTATCTATCGACATCATGATTCCTTACCATAATACCGATGGCACCTTATTGGATACTAGTGATATTCGTTCGGAATTATTGCGGGAAATCCTCGAGGAATTCGCAACTTTCAGGGTATTCAAACCGGTCCAGTTAACCGTTCGGAGTATCGGCGATAACCAAGCTATTGATTTCGAAACCGGAGTTGGCGTAGGATCTGGAATGGTCGATGAGCAACAATCTCACCAAGACCAAGACTATACGGCATTCTTCAGGGATTTACACATGTTATCCAAGGTTGAAGACGAGGTTCGAGAATCCGTCAAAGGATTCTTCCGTTCAAAATCCGACCTATTATTGCAGATGGCAACAGTAACAAGTGAAGATTCGATTATTTTCGTAAGGGTAGCATATAAGCCAAACCAAAGGTTGGCTTACCTTAGATTCAAAGAATCTACCCACGATATCGAAAATGCTCTTCGAGCATATATCTCGCGCGAAAACCCTGAGTTGGTCGGATCGCAAGAATTGATCGTCAAAGGAAGAAATCTGGTCTCAACCTTAGCCGACCGCTCTGGAGCAGGACGGGTCGAAACCCTAGCAACCAAAGGCGATGACGATGATAGAGTTGCAGCCGTAGCAAAACAAGATGGTCTTGGCGGTAGGGTATTGCAGACTAAATTATTCGGCGATATTCTTTCGACTGTAGAATATACCGCCAATGAAAAGCGCGAGATGATCAACAAATGGGGATTCTGGGGCCTCATCGTATTCGTATGGATTCCATTCATGGCATCAGGGGTTTTGGTCGGTGCAATGCTCGGATTATTGAGTAGAATGAATTTCATGAGAGTATTATGGGCTACATTCTTCGGAGGTGCTGCTGCGTCCTTAACATGGGCATATACCGCTGAAGGAATTGTTACTGTGATGCACAAGTACAAACTTGAAGCCGCTATTCCAATCGCCATTATCGCCTTCGTAGGAATGGCTTTCCTTCATATGCGTTCGACCAAAAATCGTCGGCAAACCGAATTATTCGAAGATACTCTATTGGATTCATTCCACGCCGATATCAAAGAAAAATACGGCAGTGAATGAGGTGGATTACTGTGGTTGGTGACGCGGCTAAATTTGGGATTCTTACTGTCTCGGACCGTGCACATGCAGGAGAATATCAAGACGAGGGTGGCCCTGCCATTCTCGAGTTTTTTGAACAAGCTGTCAGAAGTGAGTGGACTCACCACAGCATAATAGTCCCTGATGAGCAGCAACAAATCGAACAAGCCCTCATCGATTTGAGTGATAGCAAAGGATGCGATGTTATCGTCACAACAGGCGGTACAGGGCCTGCAATTAGAGATGTCACTCCTGAAGCAACGATTGCTGTCTGTGAGCGAATCATGCCTGGTTTTGGTGAACAGATGCGAGCTATATCTCTCGCTTTTGTACCGACTGCAATTCTATCGCGACAAGTTGGTGGTATTCGCGGAAACTGTTTGATTTTCAATCTGCCTGGACGTCCAAAAGCAATTCGCGAAACAATTGATGAGATTTGGAAAGCTGTCCCATATTGTGTAGATTTAATCGGTGGGCCATATATCGACATGAACGACGATATATGTGAGGCATTTAGGCCTAAAAATGCGAGGAGAAGGTGAAGCGACCATGAGCCGAAATATACTCATTACCGGTGCAAAAATGGTCTTACCTTCAGGGATAGAACAAGGCGACTTGAGAATTGAAAACGGAATAATTACCGATATCCACATCGGCGGCGGTCTCGACCCAAGAGCCGACGAAATAATCCATAATGCGGATGGCCTCCACCTATTGCCGGGGGGAATCGACCCTCAGGTTCACTTTAGGGAACCTGGCCATGAATTCAAAGAGGATTTGCAAAGTGGTTCTTTAGCCGCAGCAAGTGGAGGAATTACCAGTTTCCTCGATATGCCAAATAATAATCCGGCTGCAATAACATTGGAGTCGGTGATGGCTAAAATCGATTCTGCTTCCAAAAAATGTATAACAAATTATGGATTTTTTATCGGTGCAACCCCCACCAATCTCACGGAATTACAAAAGGCGGTTGGCAAACCCGACCAAGGCATAGCAATCCCTGGAATCTGCGGTATCAAGATATTCATGGGTTCTTCAACCGGGGACCTATTGGTTCATGAAAAAGAGCATTTGGAGAATATTTTCACAAATACCGGCGGTTTAATTGCAGTACATGCCGAGGACGAGAATCGCCTAAAGCAGCGCTTTGAATTGATGAAAAACCGCACCGACATTGCCGCGCACGCCGAGTGGAGAGACGATATTACCGCATTAAATGCGACTGAATTAGCGGTTGGATTCGCCCAAAAAACCGGTCATAGATTACACGTATTACATTTGACCAGCGCTGCAGAAGCGGATTTCCTTGCAACATTAACAAAAGAGGAAAGAATGCAAATTACCACCGAGGCTTTACCTCAACATTTGACATTCGATCAACACGATGTAGAAGCCAAAGGAGTCCGGCTCAAAATGAATCCACCAATTCGATATAGCAAAGACCGGGAAACCCTTTGGAATCGCCTCTTGGATGGTACAATCACCTGTATAGCAACCGATCACGCACCTCATTTGCTTGAAGACAAGGCAAAAGGTTGGCCAAACGCACCTTCGGGTATGCCTGGAGTCGAAACCTCGCTACCGGTGATGCTCACCCATGCCAGAGATGGCAGATGCACAATTGAGCAAGTGGTTGCTTGGATGAGCACAAATGTAGCTCAAGCCTACCAAATGGTTAGCAAAGGAAAACTTGAAGTTGGATTAGACGGAGATGTAATCTTGGTTGATATGAATAAGGAAATCATGGTCGACGATGATAATTCATGGACCAAAGTTGGTTGGAACCCATTCCATGGCAGAACACTTGTTGGTTGGCCAATGTTAACAATTGTTGACGGTGTACCTGTTTTTTCCCGAGATTCTTCGGATAAAGGACGAGCTCTAGTAGGACCGGGTCAGGCTGGAAAACCGCTCGTTATGATGCCTTGGAATTGAATTCCCACCTAGGAATAGAAATATTCTCCACCAAGTTCTTAACCTGTATTGGCCTCTGCCGCTTTGAGGAAACACTATGAGTGAACTTGAAGAAAAACTTGGCGCGGGCTATCAACAGATTGTAATCGGACTGGTAATCTTCGTCGCAGGTGCCCTTTGGGGTGGCCTATCGGCTGGAGAAGGAATGACTGCAGAGAACGTCTATTGGCCTGCCGTGGTAATGCTATCTGGTGCAATGATGACCCTATTGGGAACAACATTTGGAACTGACCATGAAGATGACAGATCTACCGACCTAAACGATGCTATCGCAGATATGACCACAATGCTAACCGACCTGCAAACCAAGGTTATGGGTGGCGGCGACGCCGCACCTGCAGAAGAGTCATCAGAAGATGAATCTGAAGAAGACGAATGATATCAAAGGCCGTAAAGCCTTGAATACTTCTCTTCTACATATTTGAGATAAGCATCTGGACTAGGGGCAGACCCTGTCGCTTGTTCAATCAGTTCTGAAGGACTTAACAATGAGCCTTTAGCGTGGATTTTTCCACCGAGCCATTCTAACATGGAAGACCAATCCCCCGATTCGATGATTTCATCGATTGGCCCGAGATCTTCTGCCATCGATTCGAGCAATTGTGCCGAATAGAGATTGCCGAGAGTATAGGTCGGGAAATAACCGAATGCTCCCATCGACCAATGGATGTCTTGTAAACAACCCATCTCATCGGATGGAACTTCCAATCCAAACCAATCGGAAAACATTTGATTCCAAGCTTGAGGAATATCCTCGACTTCAAGATCTTGGTTGAAAATTTTCTTTTCGATCTCATATCGAATCATTACGTGTAAATTATAGGTCACCTCATCCGCTTCAACTCTGATGAAATCCGGTTTGACTTCATTCGCGATCAAATTCAAATCAGCAGCAGTCCAATTTGGAATCTGTGGGAATAATTGCTTGAACCATGGTAAAGCGATTTCCCAGAATGCACTAGTTCGGCCGATTTGGTTCTCCCAGAGTCTACTTTGTGATTCGTGAACCCCAAGGCTTACAGCTTGTCCTAATGGAGTCAATTCATGCTCTAGTGGCAACCCTTGTTCGTAAAGACCATGCCCCGATTCATGCATTACAGCATAAAGAAATCGGGTATCACCAGACCAAAGCCCTGCACAAAATGGATGGGTTGAAACATCCATTTTTCCACCATCGAAATCAAATCCCATTTTGGTTGAAACTTTTCGACAGAATGAAATTTGATCCTCGATGCTAAAACTCAATTCTCCTGGCAGAGCGAGCGGTTTGACTCCCGAGTCCATTATAGCCTTTAGGAGTGGGACCAAACGCGCTTTTAACCCTGCAAATAATGGATCATAATCACTAACCTTCATATCGCGCTCATACTCGTCCAATAGCACATCGTAAGGGGTATGCTCGAAGCCTAAATAATCGATTTTTTGACGAGTCAAATCAATAATCGCTTTTAGATGCGGAGCAAATAAAGAAAAATCAGACTTTGACCTAGCGTCTTGCCAAGCCACCAATGCACCGCTTCGAACCTTGGTGAATTCGGAGATGAATTCACTTGGCAATTTGATCGCCTCATCATATTTACGACGCATTTCTCTAACATTTGCATTAAGAGATGGTGCCAAGTCTTGGCCTTCTAATTCATCGAGCATTCGACCGAATTCGGAATCGGTCAATAATTGATGAGATTGTGTTGCTAACCAAGCTAAAATATCACCGCGAGCACGAGCGCCTTTCTTGGGCATTTGAGTCTCTTGGTCCCAACCCAAATGACCTTGAATCGCTGTAAACCGATGGATATTTCTAACATGTTCCAAAAAGTCTTGTTCAAGGCTCATAACCTGAATGGCAGGGCCTCCCCTCTTCAATCCACCTCAATTGACCGGGAATGGTTTGAAGTCGATGTGGCCGGTGCGTGTTCCATGGCCCGCAGACCACCTCGTACCGGGCCAGACAAAGAACCACCTCCCGAGGTTGATGATGACCTCGATCTCGAAGCGGTTGTCGACGCCGAAGCAACTGATGAATCAGTTGCTCAAATCGTTGATGAATTAACTGATGATGCCGAAAAAATGAATGAATCGGCTCAGATGGTGATCAATACTTGTATGGATATTAGGAGGGGTGAAAACGTTCTGATCGTCTGTGACCCAACCACTGGCGAAATTGGCCAGGCTTTGCACAGAGCAGCCTCAAAAAGGTCGGATAGAATCCTATTGATAGTGATGCCAAAAGGCCGCCACCACGGCGAGGAACCGCCCTCTCCTGTTTCTAATTTGATGCGGCAACAACAGATAGTCATTGCGCCAACAAAATATTCACTCACCCATACCCGGGCCATCAGAGCTGCGGTTAAAGAGGGAGCGAGGGTTGCGACGATGCCTGGAATAACCGATAAGATGTTCATCGGAGGCGGTATGACCGCGGACTTTTCTGCGATCAAAAAGCAAATATCGGTTTTATCTAGCACATTGCGGCGGAAGCGATTGCTACACATCACTTGTGAAAATGGCACAGATGTGGAATTTGAAATCTCTTGGCGTGATTGGAAGATGGATGACCACGGTGTTTGTAATCGACCGCGCATGATCACTAACCTACCAGCCGGAAAGGTATTCGTTTTACCAAAAGAAGGAACGATGGAAGGGACAATCATCATCGACGGTTCATGGGAATCTACATTATTGGAAACACCACTTGAACTAACCGTCGAAAAAGGAATTGTAATCGATATAAAAGGCGATTCTACCGCGGCTCAAATCAGGCAACAATTCGGTGAAGCGGCCACTCGGCTCAAATCAAAAGATCGTGAGATGGTCTGGACGGTTGCTGAATTTGGATTCGGAATGAACCCAAATGCCCGTTTGACCGGTCATGTGCTCGAGGATGAGAAGAAATTGGGAACCTGCTATTTTTCGATTGGCGATAATTCGAGTTTAGGCGGTCATGCCTTGGTTGGAATTCATATTCCCGGAGTCATTACAAAACCATCTGTTTGGTTGGACGATACCCAAGTCATCGACGATGGAAAATTCATTGCAAATTGAGTACAATTGCTCAAATAAATGAATTATTGTTAGAAGAATATTATCTTCCACCGGCGTTATCCAATAGTGGCCCTTCAGCCCAAAGGATTCTACCGTCTAAGTTTTCATTGGTTCGACTGATTTCATATCGGTCTCTTAAGCTGAACTTTCGATTAAAAGCTCCGAAATCTGTAGCCCCATCGAGCGACCTGAAATTCATATTTGTGCGCAGAATCATATCGAGGAAAGGAATTACGCTACCGCCAAGTCTCCGGACTAGTGACTTGACTAGACTATCCTCTTGAATCATGAATAATTCTTCGCCTTCAGGTGAAGTAACTATCCATTTTCTTTGCAACATTCCAGCCCAGAATTTTCGCTCAAAAGTACAAACGTGTTGCCCGTTAGCCGAATCGTATAATTCGAATGCGCCCCAAGCATCAAAGCCATTATTTTGTTTGATGTGAAGAATTTCTTGAGCTTTGGTCGCATCGGTGTAGAACTTGAAATCACTTCCCATGAATGGAAAGTTCCATCCTCGGTGGCAATATCCGGCTGGTGCTTCGATATTGGGCAGATAAATATCGTATTGTTGGCCAATTTTAATGAATCCACGCAGACGCTCCTTGCATTCTAATTGATTAGTAGTTTCAAACATTTGATTCCTTGCAGCCGCTGCTGGCGCTTGGTCCTCAGGTAACATTAGTATGAGCGAAATGATGTTTCATAATTATGGTTATCGGCTTTTATTGGAAACTATCTCGTCTGCTTCTAAATAAAGCTCCAATCACTAGCAGTATGACAAATAGGACCACAATCTGAATCGTGGTTGAATCCAATGGGCTTGAGACGGTTTCTTCGGTGATTTTTGTAATGTCATACGAGCATTTCTTGCCTTCAGTATCGATTGAGAAAGATTGTTCAAGTTGATTTTTATTTAGTGAAGGGTCGGTTGCGATAATCTCGAGATTATGTTGGCCAACGCAAAGATCTACATTTGAAATCTTGTGGTTTTTGGCCAAACCAGATTCAGAATGAACCTTTTCGCCATCCTTCATAATATATCCAAAAGTATCCTCGTCGGTGAACCAGGATAGTGTCGCAATTCCATCATCGTTTAATTCGACTCTAAAGTTTAGAATTTGTGGAGAGGTCGTATCGGCTTGATTAGAGGTGTTGAAAGTCAAATCAAAAGTTATTCCTTCATCGGTCCAAAGTGTGCAAGTATATTGGCTATCACTATCAAGGTCAATAACTTGAATAGTGTGTTTTAAGGCCAAATTATCATTATCATAGGTAAAACCATTACATTTGATTATAGAATCTGTTTCTCCTGTTGTCGACCATTCAAAGAAGGCTGATGAATCGGTGATTGCAAGTATTTTCGCTCCATAGATTTGTTGAGCAACCTCTGGCATTTCGATGCCGGTCAATTGGGCAAATTTGTGGGCTTCAACATCGTATCCCGATAGAATTGCGGTTTGATTATCGCCTTCCATCACCACATCGATGATATTTGGATCATAGTCAATTCCATCATCAGCTGCAGGGTCGGCTCCGCCACCCAAAGCCCAGGTTTTGGCGGTCTCATCGACATCTCGCCATTTCCCGGTACCGAATCCATCTTGACTACCGATGACAACAATATAGCGATAAGAACCGATATCGTCACCGATGACATCTTTGCTGATGGTGAAAATAATTGTATTGGCATCTTTATCGGCTTCTACCTCAATTCCTCTTGCACTAGTTGAACCGGTATCGGCTTGGACCGCCAATACCGCGCCTGGTTCGCCAGTTCCGCTGATCGCAACCTCCCAAGCCCAATCTGGGTGGACCTCTGCATTTGCTCCGACCAACATCGCGGTTCGTTCGCTATCCGTGATTCCTTGGTCGACATAGATCTGAACGATTTGATGGCTGAAACCGTTGGATAAGGACCAATAATTAGTGATCTCAGCCATGGTGATGGTGAATCGGGCATTCCAATCCGACTGTTCGATTTTCAGATTTGTTATATCGAATAAACCAGCACCTGGTGCGAAATCGCTTGCGGTTGGATAAACATAATCTCCGTCACCGGTTTCATCACCGACCGCATCGGCTAAGTCGAGTAAGGTCACCCATTCTTCCAATTCAGGAAGAATCATTTCAGCAGGGGCCGGTGGTGCCATCTCATGGTCCACCCCGGTTGAGGTATCGGCTGTCACTACTTTGATTCTGGTTGAATAGCGTGGTGCTAAGCCAAGGTCGGACCAAGGAATTTCAAACTCGAATACTTCATCGAAAGCACTTCCGCCCAAACCTGATGAAGATGATAATGTCCAGCGTTCTTGGTCGGCAATCTTGCCTTTGGCTTGGTAAAGATTCCATTTTGACCGGCCATCAGATCGCAATTCTTCGAAATCAAACCGAACCATATATTTGGCCGGGAACCCAATAATTTCACTACCGACAAGGGTTCTGAAATTTGTTTCAGCCTCATTAAAGTTGACCGCATTTGGTTGCATAAAATAAATTTCCAATGCCTTCCCATCAATTGAAAAATCCGAGGTATTTACTTGAACATAGACATTATTTGAATCGTATCCAATTCTAAATGAGTTGATATCGAAGGGTTGCCCATCGCTATCACTAGCATCATATTTCGCCGACCCATCCCATTCCCCAGCCAAAGCCAACCCATCGATCATTGGGGTTAGAGTGCCTGAATAAGTTGGATCTGGAATAGCGGGGTTGGTCCAAAGGTCTTGCAAATATGGTGGCAATTCTAAGCCGATCGCTCGATAAACATTGGAGAGGTGGACCTTGAATAAAACATCCCAATTCTCATCATAACCACTATCTTGGTCGAGCCCGTACCACCAGAACCAATCGCTGCCCTCTGCGATGTAGAGGCTCTCCCAAGCCGCATCTAAGCCATCATCATCCGGGTTATTTGTCTCGAATTCGACCAGAGCT
>PSPR01000017.1 GCA_004195515.1 Methanobacteriota archaeon
GCGAAAATGCTCAAAAACATTAGAGCAGCAATCGAAAGGGCAGTCATAGGTGCAGTCTTCATGCTCTAAGCCTCCGTATATCAGGTATATGAACATAAGTTTCCCCTGTCCATTCCCCCCTACGGGGGGAGAAACACTAATTCAAGCGAATCGTTCTTGGCATGGATGTTCTCGGACAACCATGACTGAGTGGATGGTCCTGATGGAGAATGAGGGCAAAGTTCACATCGTAAAACTCGAGGATGAACTTCGCAAGCACAAGGGCTTAGGCGTCATCAATACCATGAGACTGCTCGGAGATTTAGAGATAGGCCAAGAGGTTTTAATCGGTCAAAAATATCTCAAAAGAATGCCCCCTCGCCTGCCCGAATTGATCGCTGGAATGGCCAGGCGAGCCCAAACCATCAGCGCAAAAGACGCTGGTGCTTTCATCACCAAATTAGGCATCGGTGCTGGAGATTGTGTATTAGAAGCGGGATTGGGTTCGGGTGGATTATCTTTACATCTGGCAAAGGTCTTAGGAAACTCGGGTCATTTGGTGACTGCTGAACCGCGCGACCAACACGCTAAGGTCGGTTTGATCAATTTAGAGCGAGCAAAATATTGCTTTGAAGAATTCCCACAGCATACCCATATCGAGGGGATGTTAGAAGACGTTGTTCCAGAAATGGAATTCGATGCAATAATTCTCGATATGCCGGTTCATGTTCCGGCGATTTTGGCTAGCACTCCAACGTTGAAATTGGGCGGAAGATTAGCATGTTATGCGCCAACGACCAGTCAATTGGAAGATTGTTGGCAAGCTTGCGAGGATGCTGGTCTGAAAGTCGAGTGGGCTGGAGAATTGATGGAGCGGCCGTGGGGTCGTACAAGTAAAGGTGGAATGAGGCCAATAAATGGGCCGTTTGGCCATACTGCGTTTTTGTTATTCGCTCAGAAGGTTTAATTTACAACCCTGATTTTAGAATCACATTTTGGACAGGTAAATTTGAAAGGCGGCTCACTACCTCTTGGAACCCCTAGGAGTGTTTCACAACCACAACAGGTGACCTTGTTTTCATCATCGATTCTAACCTCGTTAACACCAAGAGGAATCTCTTCTTCCTCGTCTTCCTCTTCATCCAATTTTTCAACCGGCCTTCGCAATTTGATAAATGTCAACAATAAAATGACAAGAATCCAACCTGCTGCCAAAGCAGTTATTGAATCTTTATTTGAGAGTTCAACCGCACCAAAATTAAGTCCATCTGGGGCGACATGAGGTCCTTCGACGGTTATCAAGATGGAATTGGACTCATCATTGACGGTAGCACCTTCAATTTGAGTGACCGCTCTGATACTGATTTCGGCATCATAACCATCTAATTCATTTGAGATCAATAATAGATTAAAGTCTTGACAACCCATGCTTGAGAGAACGAATGTATTGTTGAGATCCTCTTTTCCTGTATGGGAAAATTGTGCTCCCATGCGCAATGAATTCTTGCCGGTGGTTTCTACTGTTCCACTAATTTGAGCATTGGCTTCATTACAAACCCTAACCATGACTTTCTTGTCATCGCGCATATCCATATTGAAATCAACATCGGAGATGACGAATGAAACCACTCCACTGGTCGACCAAACCGGTTCGACCATATAGGCTTCAATTTCGGTGATGACCAAATCGGTTCGAGCCGATGAGGTTAATCTGAATGTGATGATATCAGCACCTGCTGAGGCTCCTTCGGGAATTACACAAGACCATGTAATCGGTAGGGATGAAGCACTCGGTGCTAATTCGACCACGGTGTCGATTCCACAGTCCATCTCGAGAGTTGTGATCATCATCTGGTCGGTTCCAGTACCGGTATTGGTGATGACTACATTTCCGTAAATCACTTGGCCAGGTTCTGCATCATCATCATCGGACATGACGGTAATAGTGCCATCTGCAATCTGTGGAATCAAAGTAATATTTAGCGAATCCACGGTTTGGGAATCGGCATTACTGGTTATCGATAGGGCGAGAATTACACCAGAAGAGGAGGCACCAGCAGAGGTTTCTCGAACCGTGATTGTCAAGGTTTGAGATTGACCAGCATCCAAGGTAACCGAGAGTGCATCGATGGAGGAAGAAAACCATTGTGAAGAGGCACTCGAATCCATTTCAAGGGTGAAAGTGGATTGTGATGTCCCGAGATTGGTTACCATTACTTCCAAAGTTTGGTCGGCCAAAGGTGAAGCGATGATTCGGTCATTGGCGCTCGATAAGGAAATACCGTGGCGGTTTTCAACAATCATATCCAAAACTAAAGTCTGAGAACTCGCACCATTTTTAAAGGTAATAGAAAAATTGATTTGACTGGGTGTCAAATCATTTGCAGCAACAAAAGAAAGCATTGCTTGAACCGATTCAGAAGTATTCAACAAATATGTATCTTGGTCAAATATCAAAATCACTCCAGCTGGCAATCCTTGGGTCGATACGCTCAAACTCAAGTCTGCTGAACCGGTATTATCCAATGTAAGACTCAAATTTGTGGTTTGCCCCGGGGTTAGAATGACTCGGTTATCAGAAGGTCCAGATAAGGTGAATTGGCCAAATTCACCTACATCGACATTCATCGAATCCATGATACTCGAGCCTGCACTATTGGCACTAGACAAATTGAAAGATAATGCGATAATTCCCGAAAGAGTTGAATCTGCTTGTAGTGAGACCGTCACATATTGTGATTGACCACGGTCTAATGTTAGTGGTCCTGGGGTTGTAATGGTCATACCTTCAACATCATCAGCAGTCAATAATAGGTCGTCGGTTTCGGTACCATTATTCATCAATAAAATCAGAATGTCTTTTGATACATCGACTTCAAGCGATATATCGCCGGGCAAAATCATATCTAAACCCCAAGCTTGTCCAACAATTAAGGTAAATTCTAGGCTTTCAGTAATACTATGATCTTGGTCGAGCACACCATCAAAAGAAAATTTGCATTCATCGCCAGAATAAGCCGACGAGGGTGATTCAATAAGTACCTCAGTAGTCGTGTTCACAGATGAAACCACTCTGGAATTAGTTACTGGTAAAGATGCTGAACAATTCCCAGATAAAACGCTGATTTCCCAAGTCCAATTAGCATCTGCAGTAGAGAGTGGGTTAATCATGATCAAAGAGGTAGTATTTGCTCCAGGCAGTAAATCAGCACCAACTTGGTGGGAGAGTGATAAATCATGAACTGAAGTAACATTGATGACGAGAGTACTTTGAACTGAAAAATTGCCTAATGCGCTAGCTGCGAATAAATCAAATCCGAAATAACCGGGGTTTTCATTTGCGGGTATCGTCACTCTCAGAATGGTTAGGCGTACTTCGGCTGCGGTCATATTATCCAATGAATCATCGATAAATCTTACCTCCCAGCCAGTAGGCCCAGACATCATAATCGTAGTATTGTTTCCAGTACCATTCCCGGTGTTATTGCCACCAGTATTGTTTCCTGTACCATTACCTGTGTTATTGGTATTGTTTCCTGTACCATTACCTGTGTTATTGGTATTATTTCCGGTATTGTTCCCCGAAGAATTCGAATTGTTTTGTCCACTTGTCCAATTGGCCCAAAATCCGACTAAATCAGGCGACTGGTCTACAGAAACGAGAATTGTATCGTTAACATTTCCGTCATTTCTAACCTCTATCGAAAGATTGAAAGAATCGCCAGGAGCCATATCGACCAGACCATTATCGCCGGTTTGTGAAGCATCTATTGCTGGAAGGTAACGCGGCATTACTGAGAGCAAAATTACTAAATCTGTTGAAATATTTGCATCCGGCTCGGTCACAGTGATTGTGACGGTCCCAGAATCGTCTGGGGTCGCATTGGTACCAAGGCGAATTGCGATGGTTGTATTTTTTGTCCATGTCGGGAAGGCGTTGTTGACGACAGATTCGGTTGGGATCACCTCCCAGGCGCTCGGTGCGCCGGAAACTGAAACATTGTAGGATTCTATCGATGAACCATTATTATGGATTGAGAGAGTTAAGTTTGTAGCTTGACCTGGCGACAAAATGACATGAGATATATCGCTGGAAAGACCGATGCTAGAATCGGCACTTGCCAGAGGAACCAATGGAGAAATTCCCATCAGGAAAACCAGAATGATTGCTGATACTCGCCTCTGCATGATTGGTCCGACTCAATTGCACCATTTCATCCAATCGGCCCTAAGGGCCGAGACAAAATCAATTTTGAAGTGCATCGATTCTCGACTCGTCGAGTTGTTCCCATGGGAATTCTCCATCCACGCCAGGGGTTCGACCAAAGTGGCCGCCCGCAGCACATGGACTATAGATCGGACGTAATAGGTCGAGATCGTTTGCGATGGATTTTGGTGTGAAATCGAAGATTGAATTGACCTTTTGAGTCAATTGAGAATTACTGAGTTCTGAGGTGCCGAAAGACTCGACCCTCATACTGACAGGTTCTGCAACTCCAATCACATAAGCGATCTGAATTTCACAGCGGTCGGCTAAGCCTGCTGCGACCACATGTTTTGCAGCCCAACGGCTAGCATAAGCTGCTGAGCGGTCAACTTTTGAAGGGTCTTTTCCAGAGAATGCCCCACCCCCGTGACGACCCATGCCACCATAGGTATCGACAATGATTTTTCGACCTGTCAATCCAGCATCTGCATGTGGGCCTCCAGGATCTGCAAATCGGCCGGTTCCATTGACTATCAATTTGTATCCTGACGCTAATAGCTCGGCAGGAATTGCGTCCTCGACCACGAATTCTCTGATTTGTTCGGTGATGAATTTGTGTTCTTTTTCTTCGTCGCCATCGAATCGATTCTTGAGGGCATCATCGTGCTGAATTGCAATCACAACGGTATGCACCCTCGATGGTTTGCCTTCTGTATCATATTCGACTGTGACTTGGCTCTTTGCGTCTGGTCGTGACCAAGGCAAAATTCCATTTTCACGGCAAGTGGTCATCCTTCGGGTCAACCTTTGACTCAAAGCGGCAGCCAGAGGAAAGTATCTGCCCTTTAATTGAGCATAATCCTCGGTCTCAGTACAAGCATATCCGAACATCAATCCTTGGTCACCAGCACCTTGCTCCTCATTGGTCACGCCTTGATTAATATCGGGTGATTGGGTGGTAATTTTAACTATGACCTCACAGAATTTTTCGCTAGAAGCATCAAAACCAATCGCGTGGTCATCATAACCAATACTCACCGCAGTTGCTCGTGCAATCGAATCATAATCAGGTTCTTCGCCCTGGAGTTTGACTTCACCAGCAAGAAGAATTAATCCTTTGTCGTTCCCACCTTTAATACTGGTTTCTACCGCGACTTTTGCGGATTTGTCGATGCTCAAACATGCATCGACAATAGCATCCGAGATCGCATCGCACAGCTTATCGGGATGACCCGATGCTACGCTCTCGGAAGTGAACAAATCATTGGCCATGGAGATGTGGCCGCCATCGGCTACCTATGAATCCTTGTGCGAAATTGAGCGATGACTTGATGGCATAAATCGACTCGCCCTCCTCTATGGGCACCAACACCACATGGCATGCAACCTCGTACCGCACCCATACTTTAGAACAAATTCAAAGCGAGGGCGCTGATTTGGTTGGCACAGAAGTTACCGTTTGTGGCTTTATGGAAGCCAACCGCGGCAAAGGGAAGATTTGTTTCATGGATTTAAGAGATGGAACCGGAAGAGTACAAATTTTCCTCAAACACGGCGGTGTTAGCGATGAAGAATTGGAGGCTGCCCAAAACCTCAGTCGTGAATCCACAGTCCAAGTTATTGGTGAAGTCGCACAAAAGCGCCCGCCAAAAGTCGCTGAAGGTGAACCAATTCCGAGCCCAACTTATGAGGTGGTCGCAAGCAAATTTATTGTGATCGCCGCTGCAGCAACCCCGCTTCCACTAGGGGTAACCGACACGGTATCAATCGGTTTGGACACCCGCTTGGATAACCGATTTCTAGATTTGCGCCGAGCCCATGTAAACGCGATGTTTACCTTGCGCTCCAAGGTTTTGCAATATGGTCGAGATCATTTAATTACTGAAGGATTCAAAGAGATCAACTCACCAAAAATCATCGCTTCTGCTTCCGAAGGCGGGACCAATCTATTTCCAATGATGTACTTCGACACCCCGGCTTTCCTCAGCCAAAGCCCACAATTGTACAAGCAGTTAACCATCCTTGGTGGCATGGAAAGAGTATTTGAAATCGGACCGGCTTTTAGAGCTGAAAACCACGACACTTACCGTCATTTGAACGAATTCATTTCCTTCGATATCGAAGGTGCTTGGATGAATGACGATGACGTGATGTGTGTTCAAGAGCGAATGATAAACCATATTTGGCAATGTGTCGCAGATAACGACCAAGACCAAATCGATATCATCAACCATTACCGTGAATCCCAAGGTGACCAACCGATTACCGTCGATGTACCGAGCCTACCATTTGCTCGAATCGAATATTGTGATGCGATAAAGATGATTCAAGAATCCGGTGCTGACATCACTTGGGGTGATGATATCGATTCGGCTCATTGTGATATAATTGCAGAGAAATACCCTGGCTTCCACTTTTTACCGCGCTGGCCAATGGAAATGAAACCATTCTACATTCACCATATTCCAGGCGATACCGGTGCAACCGGTGAGCAACTCAGCCGTGGTTTCGATCTAAATTATGGTCGGGATGAGATGACTAGCGGCGGTCAGCGTGAGCATAATGTCGATGTGTTGGAACAAAATCTGCGCAATAAAGACCTCGACCCTGCAGACTTCTCGTTTTACACCGATGGTTTCCGCTACGGCGCACCACCTCACGCTGGTTGGGGATTAGGAGTAGCCCGATTATTGATGGTTCTAACCGGAGCAAGAAACGTACGAGAAACCGTGCTATTTCCAAGAGACCGTCATCGTGTAACCCCTTGAGATTTAGACTATTTATCGGTGATTAAATGGCAGTCGATCGAATGCAATGGGGCGCTGAAGATTGGCAAGTTGCCGACCTTTACATGCCCGATGAGCCTTCGCCATACCAAAAGGACATCGGCATTCCTTGCATGATGTTGATTCACGGCGGATTTTGGAAATCCGAGTACGGCATGGATTTGATGGCCCCGATTGCAGAAGATTTGGCAGAATCAGGAATCGCCGCATGGAATATCGAATTCAAACGAACAACTGCCGATGAAGAAGGTGTTTGGATGGACACCATGTCCGATATAATGCGGGCTTGGGGTCAACTCGCTCTCTTGCCGGGCATCGATATTGTCAGGTCAGGAATAATTGGCCACTCAGCCGGTGGCCAACTCGCACTTCTATTGGCATCAAAAGCCGAGAGAAAACCATGGTTGGTCGTAGCCCAAGCACCAATCGCGGATTTGGTCGCAGCTGATAGAGCAGAATTATCCAATGATGGTGATGCTGCAAGAAGATGGCTTGGCTGTTCACCAGAGCAAAACCAAAAACTGTGGGATCAATTAAATCCAATCTCCAATCTTCCAAAATGCCCCATACTCCTGATTCATGGGAAAAACGATGAAGAGGTCCCATGGAGCCAATCCGAAGCATATATTCGAGCGCTCAAAGCCCAAGGTGAAGAGGTTCAAACATTATGGCTTCCGGGTGATCATTTCTCGATAATCGATGTTGCAAGTGATGATTGGCTTGTACAAAAAGATGCAATTTTTGATTGGTTTTAAGTTGGTACTGACAATACCGTTCAACTAGTGTTGTCAGTACTAGTTTGAAATGCCCCTGCTTGTTGGGATGGCCATGGACTGGCTTGGAACCGACTTCCCCTTCTCAACCACCGCTCTGGCTGGAAAGCACGCAATCGTCTGTGGCGCTTCAAAAGGAATTGGTGCTGCTGCCGCTCAAATGATGGCGATGGCAGGTGCTAAAATTACTGCTGTTAGCAGGAATCCTCAGGCATTTGTCGACACGCTTTTCGGTGATGGACATCGGGCTGCAAGCGTTGATTTGGAAGACCAGAAAGCAATTGGCGAATTTATTTCTTCAATTGAAGANNCCAATCCTCTTGAATGATGTCGAGGATTTCTTGGTTCCATTCAAGCGACATTTGCACGCGGCTCATAGCTTGGTCAAAGGATTGGTCCCCCTGATGGAAGCGGGCGGATATGGTCGAATTGTCAATGTCATTTCGACCTCGGTTCGTGAGCCGATTCCTAATTTGGGCTTATCTAATACCTTGCGAGGTGCGATGGCGTCATGGTCAAAATCACTCTCTCGAGAATTGCCGGCATGTATTACCATCAATAACGTCCTTCCAGGCTTCACAGATACCGACCGATTAGGTTCTTTAGCCGCTTCTATTAGTGCAAAAACTGGCAAGTCGGTAGAAGATGTTCATTCGACTTGGATGAGCGAAGTTCCGATTGGGAGATTGGTTGACCCTATGGAAACCGGAGCGGCAATCGCATATCTTTGCATGCCGGTTTCTGGAGCGATCAGAGGAGTATCTCTAGCGGTTGACGGCGGTAGAATGCGCTCGATCTGAGGTGGTTTTGTTGCAAGATTTGAATCCGAGTCAAGCCGAAGAATTGCTCAATATGTTTGCCGAGGGAGAGTCCCTTGAAGCCATTAATTCAAGCCTAGCATTACATCTGGTAGATCTGGCTCGAGAATTAGGCCGCGATGCTTTGGTCGGCCGTTTGCTCAAGCACGCGGCTGATGTTTCAACCAGTGACGAGGATTTAGGCTGGTGCCAATTTGAATTGATGAAATACGACGGTTCGACCATGGAAGAAATGGTCGGCTTAGCAATGCAATCCTCAAATGATGGCTTGGTTGGTTTGGCCGCTGGCATTTATCATCATTTGGCTTTGATGACGGTCGGCAGCGATGATGCGGAGACTTTTGCTAATCGTTCGATGCAATTACGTGTTGAAAATGATGACATTGAAGGGATGATTTACGGGCATGCACTTCTTGCTCACATCGCAAAAACAAATCAAAAGTGGGAGGTTTCAAAATTGCATTTAACCAAGCGATTGGAAATAATTCCAGAGAGTGAAAAGTTCGAGCGTATGGAAGCGCTCGCAGATTTAGCACATACTCATACCACTATGAACGAGTTGGAAGACGCTCAAAAAAGGTTGATATCCTCGCTCGAAATCGCTGAAGAAATTCAAGACCTTTCGGGGATTTTGGTGGCTAAATGGGGCTTAGCAGATTTGGCAGAAATCAGTAATCAACCAGATGAAGCAATGGTCCAACTCTCCGACATCATGACCGCATTCATGGAAGCGGGAGAAATCGCACCTCCTGCAGTTAGTGCAAGGGTCGAGAAACTAACAAGTTCGTAGTGAGGTTGATACCGCATTGCCCTCTCCCCGAGGGAGAGGGAGTTTATGGAGTTCGACATTTTCTTTTCAATTTCTCAAACTCCCGACCATAATGGATTCACACCAAGTGAATCCGAGATGTTTGAATCATATTTTTCTCAACTCAAAGCTGCCGACCGTTTAGGATTCGGAGTTGGGTGGTTAGCCCAAGCCCATTTATCGACTGAAACCCAAAAATCGAATTCATCCCCTGTCGTGCCTCATTGGCAAGGCGAGGTTGGGCTTTGCACCGATTTTTACCAATTGGCACTGATGAGTTTCCAAGCGACTTCAAACATAGAAATCGGTTCGGCAGTAGTGAGTATTTTAGCAAGTGGTGGACCGATTGCAAATGCCGAAAGGGTTGCTAATACAGTCCAATATTTATCGATGATCGACAAAAAAAGGAAACTCCACTTTGGATTTGCAGCTGGCCGATTCGAGTTCATGGCTCGACCATATGGAATCGTCCCACGCAACCCGGTTGAGAAAGCATCTTGGCCGGCTCTAAGAGGGCAAATATTCATGGAAGCAAGCGAGATTTTCTTGCGGCTTCTGCGCGGAGATACCATCGGTTCTGACGATATTCGTTCTACCACTTTAACCAGACAAAACTTCCGTTCAGATGAGGATTGGGCTGCGGTTCAAGAAGCAAATCAGAGCGATGATGATTCGATTGAAATTCAAAAACGTTACCAATTCGAGCAAATATCGATAGTGCCAAAAAATTGGCCGCGCCAACAATTGGAATTGGTCGCCGGAACCCATGACCCAAGAGCACAAGAATTCGTCAACCAGATCTTGCCAGTCAAGGTATTCAATCTCTCGATAACCTCACCCGAAATTATCGATGCAACCCATGAAAAAATGAGTGAGTTATTCCATCCTGATGGTGGGAAGTGGCAAAGGAGAGATATGCCTAGAACCGTGTTCGTATTCTTAAATGCTGAAGAGGGTTTGAGTTCAACCGAGCGCTCACAAGCGGCAAAAGTCGAAGCCAAAAACGCATTAGGAGAATATTGGAAGGCTTTGGAAGGCACCATCGACCCTTCAAAGGTAGAGAAAGCATCCAATAATGCATTGATTGGTAATCCAGCACAGGTTGCTGCTCAAATTTTGGAGCGATTCCATCCGGATGACCGCATTATGTGTTGGTTTGATTTCTTCAATCACGATAGTGCTCGTGTCATCCGAAATATGGAAGCATGGTGGGAACAAGTAGTACCCCTATTGGATGTGAACTGATGTCTTTGCGCCACGATGCTAATTCGGCGGTTGCCCCGGGCAAACCTGGTTCTTCCATCTATCCGGATTCTCCTTTGGGTGAAGATGTTGAAGGCATTCCTACCGGGCGTCAAGTCGAATGGGAACCATTGGTCGATTATCGACGAAATGGAGTAAGTGAAAATACAATTCATGGTGCGGTTGCTTGGGCTCATGGCGATGAGGTCATCCATTCTTTTGGTGGCAATGTTTTATGCTATGGCCGGTCGATGATGAAGCCGTTTATGCTCAAAGCTTTCACGGATGAATTGGAAGATTGCTCTTGGGAACAAAAAGCGATTGCGGTCGCGAGCCATAATGGTGATACCGAACACGTTGCAGCGGCTCAGTCCTTACTCAGCGAGGCCGAATGGCCCTTGATGCTCACCCCGGTAGATGTTCCACTCATACAATTCGGACGCCAAGTTCGACGGCCTCGGCGCTGGTATCATACCTGTAGTGGTGAACATGCGGCGATCTTACACGGCTGCCGGAAAAAAGGCTGGAAAAGAGCTGGATATACTCTACCTACCCATGAGGTTTTCAACGCTTATATGGAGCAATTGAGAGCCTATCTGGGCAAAGATTGGAAGCCTGCAAGAATTGCAAAAGATGGTTGTGGATTGCCGACCGTATCCAATACGGTCGCAGAATTAGCCCAGATCTATGCTGGCTTGGTACGCGATAAAAACGATGATTGGATCTGGGAAGCGATGTGCCGCCACCCAGATATCGTCGGCGGATTCAATCGCTTAGATTCAACTATTCTAAAAGCAGGCGAAGGCCGAGTCATCGCTAAAGAAGGAGCGGATGGTTTGTTAGGAATGGCCATCGAACACCCCGATTACCCCAAAGGGTTGGGAATTGTGGTTAAGATTGCTCACGGCTGGAATTCTCAGGCGACTTGGTATGTGGCTAGAGCGATTCTTGGCAGCTTAGGAATTGAATTAAGGAATCCATATCCACTCCATCGCCAAAAGGCATTCATCGTCCCGGGAATTGTCCCTGATAACCTCCACCCAGTCCTTGAAACCATTCCTACATGGGATGAGTGGGACCCAGACCAAGACCGCTGGCAATATGAGGTGGAGTTGTGATTACCGTTGAGAATTTAATCGGCGGCAAATTCTCAACTACCGACCTAAGCCTGGTCGATAGATCTCCTTCGGACGGTAGTATAATCGCATCTATTCCCCGCACTAAATCAATCGATGATGCGGTGGAAGCTGCAAATGATGCTTTTGAATCCTGGAGTGCACTCAGTTTGAATGAGCGCGCAGATTGGCTAGACAAAATTGCTAATGCCCTCGAATCAAAAAGCGATGAATTGGCACGACTCGAGGCACTCGACACCGGCAAACCGCTCGATGTTGCCCTAAATATCGATGCCAAAAGAAGCATCTTAAATTTTAGATTTTTTGCAGATTTTGGCCGCAATATGCCAGCAGAAACTTTTGAAATGGAAAATGCTACCAACTTTGTTATCCGAAAGCCAGTTGGCATAGTTGGACTTATTTCACCATGGAATTTGCCATTATATTTGCTCAGTTGGAAAATTGCGCCTGCATTATTGATGGGAAATTGTATAATCGCAAAACCGAGCGAAATCACCCCCCTAACCGCTCACTTCCTCGCACAAGTCTGTACCGAAATCGGCTTACCGGCCGGCGTGCTCAATATCGTTCACGGATTGGGCCCAGAGGTTGGACACGCCATAGTTTCACACCCTAGAATCAGGGCGATTTCGTTTACAGGCGGTACTTCTACCGGAAGGATGGTCGCGGCGACCGCAGCACCAATGTTCAAAAAATTAAGTTTGGAATTGGGTGGGAAAAACGCCAGCATCGTGCTCGAGGATGCTGATTTGGAGATTACCATTCCAGGAGTTGTGCGCGCCTCTTTCCTCAATAGTGGCCAAATTTGTTTATGCGGTTCAAAGGTCTTGGTTCACGAGGATATTTATGAAGAATTCATTCCATTATACCTCAAGGCTGTGGCCGATTTCAACATCGGCCCGGTTATTTCAGAAGAACATGCACAAAAAGTTCTCTCCTATATCGAATTGGCAAAACAAGAAGGCGGCGAAATCCTCGCCGGCGGCAACCGTTCGAACCGGCTCGGTGCATGGATTGAACCAACGGTGATCGCCGGACTCTCCCATTTATCTCGCACCGCAAGCGAGGAAATTTTCGGCCCAGTTGTCACCATTCACAAATTCTCAACCGATGAAGAAGCACTCGATATGGCTAATTGCACCGAATACGGCCTTGCCGGCTCGGTCTGGTCAAAGACCAGAGGAATGGAGGTCGCAAAGAGAGTAGAATCGGGGATGGTTTGGGTCAATACTTGGCTGCATAGGGACTTGAGGGTGCCTTTTGGCGGTATCAAGAATAGCGGCGTAGGTCGTGAAGGCGGCATGTGGTCGATTGGATTTTTCTCAGAAGCGATCAATATTTGCCAGATGCAACATTGAAGTCTTGGACCATTGTGGGTCGGCTTGGTAGGGATTAAAATGTCAGTCTATTCAAAAGCCCGTAAAATCACCACACATACTTTACAAGAGATGAAAAGAGCTGGTGAAAAAATTACCATGCTCACCGCTTACGACTATTCGTTAGCGAAATTGGTCGACCGTGGCGGCGTCGATGTCATCTTGGTTGGTGATTCTGCATCAAATGTCATGGCTGGCCGTGAAACCACGGTTCCAATGAGTCTTGACCATATGATCTATCATGCACAATGTGTTGAAAAAGCGGTAGAGAGAGCCTTGATTGTTGTCGATATGCCGTTTGGGTCTTACCAAGGAAATTCACGCATCGCATTGGAAAGCGCGATTCGAATAATGAAAGAATCGAATGGCCATGCGGTCAAACTCGAAGGCGGAGCGGAAATAGTCGATAGCGTTCAAAGAATCCTGAGCGCTGGAATTCCGGTGATGGGTCACCTTGGCCTAACTCCACAATCGATTTACAAATTTGGAACATATACAGTTCGCGCAAAGGAAGACGAAGAAGCGAAAAAATTGATCGCTGACGCTAAATTATTACAAGATACGGGTTGTTTTGCCATCGTTTTTGAAAAGATACCTGCCCATTTAGCAAAGATGGTTAGTGAGGAATTATCTATTCCAACAATCGGTATTGGTGCCGGGGGTCAATGTGATGGCCAAGTATTAGTTCTCCATGATATGTTAGGAATTACCACCGATTTTAGTCCAAGATTTTTACGACGATACCTCGACCTTGAAACCCAAATTACCGGCGCGGTCGAAGCATATTGTCAAGATGTGAGAAGCGGTGATTTTCCTAATAAAGAAGAATCCTATTGATTCAAAATAACTTTGCGTACAACATTGCACCAGGCAATATCGAAAATGCCAAGCCATAACCGTGCCATAATCCATAGCGGAACGGCGGTAAATTGAGCTTACTCCACGAAATACTAAACCAAGTCCAAAGAAAAAAAGGCAAAATTGTATTGAAAAAACTTGGCCCTGCTAACCACAGTAAACCATTGGGAATACATGCGACTGCAACTCCAAATGAATAATCCCAACCAATTTTGGTTTTGGTTAATTTTCCAATCAATGGCGAAACCAATACCGCGATAACCATCGATAATAACATCGGTGGGGCAAATTCGGCCAATAAACCACCGCAAATTATCACCAATACAATTCCGAATCCTGCCGGATAGAGCACATGGCGAAACTTGAGGTCGGGCTTGTCCTCCATATTAGGGCGACATGTCTCCGATGCATAGAAGATGCGGAACCTTTTGGTTGGATATATGGGCAAAGGAAGCATTGTAGCCGGATGTCTCGCACCTCATCCTCCACACTTGGTTTACGCCGAGAACCCTCCTCAAAACGAACCTGTTTCAGAAGGTGGTTGGGAACAACTTCGATGGGGTTATGAAAGCCTCAGAGCATCGCTTGAAAAGGTCGACTACGACGTGTTGGTAATTCTTTCGCCCCATTGGCAAACCTATGTTGGAACCCATTTTATTGGTTTGGAACACTGTGCTTCCAAAAGCGTCGATCCGGTTTTCCCGAACCTATTCAGATTCGACTATGACATGAATGTCGATGTTGAATTATCACGGGCTATTCACGATGAAGCACAATCGGCCGGCATGGCGGTCAAGATGATGGAAAACCCCGATTTCAGAGTCGATTATGGAACCATTGTCTCCCTTCATATGACTCGACCGGCTTGGGATAAGCCGGTCGTGGTAATATCTTCCAATCGAGGAATGTCCTATTATTCGTCTGAGGTTATGCAGGAAATGATGGCTGAACTTGGTCGAGCGACCGCAAAAGCCATTGAAGCGAGTGGAAAAAAATGTGTTTTGATCGCTTCAAATTCACTCTCACATCGTCATTTTACCACCGAGAACGATGTACCTGAAGACATGAGTAAAGAGCATATCGAAAGCCATGCAATGCACTTGTGGGATATGAGAATAATCGAGTTGATGAGAGCAGGAAAATCTCAGCAAATTTTAGACGAGATGCCAGAATTTTGCGAACAAGCTATTTCGGAAGCAGACGGCGGCGCATTCAGTTGGATTTTGAATGCGATGGGTGTGCCGGACCACCCAGCAATTTTGCACGGGTACGGTACTATTATCGGTACTGGAAATGCGATTATGGAATGGCCTTGTCATCGATGGGGTGAGCAATGATGTCCGGTGAAATCGTGATGTCATTGGTTGTTCCTCCACATCCTCACCCGGTGCTTTGCCCAGAGAAAAATCCCGGTTGGCAAGCGATTCGGGATGCTTATGATGCAGCGGCTGCCCAAATTGAGGAGAGCGGTGCTGATTTGATCATCATTTATTCAACTCTGTGGCCGAGTATTATCGGTCATCAAATTCAGGCTCAACAGCACCCAGAATGGGTGATGGTCGATGCAGACTTTCACGATTTAGGCTCAATTCCATACCGTCTGAGCATCGACACAAAATTCGCTCATGCATGGAACGATGCAAATCACGCCCGTGGTTTGACATCGAGAACCGTTGACTACGATGGTTTTCCAGTCGATGTAGGTTCGGTTGTCGCATTGGAATTATTGAATCGGGGCAACCGTATTCCTGCGGTTATCTGTTCGACCAATGTTTATTCAAACCGGGCTGAAACCACGGTCTTGGCAAAAGCGTGTTTGGATGTTGTCAAAGCTCAAGGTAAAAAAGCGGTAGCGGTTTCGGTGATGAGCCTTTCAAACAGAATGTTTACCGAACCTATTCAACCTGAAGAAGATCGAATTCATTCGCTGAAAGATGATGAATGGAATCAAAAAATGCTCGAGTTGATGGCCGATGGACGTCTCGAAGACGTAGGCCAATTAAGCCGAACTATACACTCTCAAATCAGAATTAAGAAAGTAGTAGCATTCAAACCGATGTGGTGGCTTTCGGCAATGAATGGAAATCGTAACGATCTAACCGGTGAAGTGCTTGCTTACGAAGAGATTCATGGGGCTGGAGCAGCGGTTGTAGCCCTCAGCCCAGAATCGTGTGGCACGGGTGATAAAGAATACGACGAAGATGATGTCGAATTTTACGGTGGTGACCGAGGTGTTCTCGATAACACAGAACCAACCGAAGACCACGGTGTAGCCTTGCACGAACCAACAACCAAGGGAAACTCATTCAATACCGACCTCGCGCCAAAGCCAGTCGGAGCCTATCCCCATGCAAGACGCGAAGGTGACCTGCTCTATTTATCCGGGGTTGGGCCGCGCCAACCGGGCGATAATTCGATTCCCGGTGGGCCGATCAAGGATGCCGATGGCAATCCACTCAATTATGATATTAAGGCTCAAACCAGAGCAACTATCGACAATGTAGCGAGAATTTTGGAACAGGCAGGATCATCTTTGGACAATGTTATCGATGTGACCTCTTTCCTGGTCGATATGGACCGGGATTTTGCTGGCTATAACGAGGTCTGGGCTGAAACTCTCGGCAAGGTCGGACCGACTAGAACAACTCTAGCCATTCAAGCGCTTCCAACCCCAATCGCGGTCGAGCTCAAAGTCATCGCCAAGGCATGACCAAGCATAATAGCAAAGGTTGTTATTTCGGTTATGGTGGATTTTAGGCATCGACAAATTCTTCGTCATCGAAAATTGAATCCCGTTTTTGAACCGGGATCTTTCTCATTTTTAATACTGAACTTATCATTGGAACACTCATTATTGCAATGATGAAAATTGTCACTAATACCAATTGTGGAATCCCACCTAGCCTACCTGCGAAAGGCATCGCTTCGATGTCGATATGTGCTTGGCCAGAAACATCTCGCCAGCGGGCATTTATCTCATGCATCTGGCCTGAATTATCGGCGCTAAGGCTGAATGAGTTCCCTGAAATTTCGATTTCACCTGCAGAAGATGTTACGGTAACCTCTTTGGCATTAATTGGAATGATTCGACCATCTTCATCGATAGCATGGATGGTAAATTCAATTTCTTCTCCTTGTTTTGCAACTCCATCAATTGTAATTACCAATCTTTCAGGACTTGAAGATGCGACTAAAGGCAGGCTGAGTAGGAGTAAAACTCCCACCCACATGAGGGTGGTTCTTTTCGACATGGTGACCACCTCAGGACAACCTCGTCCATTCTCCGATATCGGAGACTTGCCACGATGTTAATTCACCACTAGCATCGATATACCAGCCGGTTTTTCCTTGTTCTGTCCCCGGTGCTGCTTGCATAATACCGGTCCGTTTGGCTTCTGCGGCGAGGCGGTCTCGCATCGCATCAGTTTTTTCTTTTTCATCGACTAAAACCGGTTTAGGCTCTAGTTCAGGTTCAGGCGCTGAAGTGTGAATTGGAACGACTTCTTTGACCGGTTCATCGAATGACTCTAGATCTTCCACTCCTTCATCATCATCCCATAAGTTTTCAGTTGAATCGGAATTATTCATCCGTTTCATCAATACAACCATAATCGCCAAAACCAAAATTACGATAATTATTACCATAGTAAGAGCAGAGTTAGTATCACCTAATCCACCACCGAATAGAACCGCATCAACATCGAAGAATTTCTGAGCTACCAAACCATCCCAAAGGACATTGCAAGATTGGAATTGACCTGCTTGGTCGACTTCTACTTCGTAAGTATCCCCGGTGATGTGGTTTGCAGGACCAACTGTACAAGCGATGGTTAAATCTGATTGTGGAACTTCCACTCGGTTTCCTGCTTGATCGATGGCATGGACCCTGAGAATGAAGGTACTACCCTCTTCTGGATTTTCCTCTGGGATCTGTGCAACCAATCGAATCGCCGGACCCGGTATGACGTTTAAGGTTAGATCAGAGGTAGTATTCCCAATGATTAATCTTAGATTCCATTGCCCGGTTTGACCACCTAAAACCGTCCAATAACCAGCACCTTTCGGTGAAGGTATTACCTCGCCAATAGGGTCTTCAAATTCGAATTCTACCGATGTTGCTAAAGCGCTATTTCCATGTACATCAACTGTGGAAACTGTTAATTCGGTCTCTTCTCCACTGATGATGATCAAACCATCATCAGCATTGGTCAAGATATTTCGGGCTGAACCCGGAATTACCTCGACCTCCAATATTGCAAATACACCCGCACCCATCGCTCTAATCTCATGAAGACCAAGCGATGAAGGTGCCCATTTTTGCTCAGCGATTCTGATTTCCATCGTCCTATCTTCACCATCGACTAACCAATCGATTTGAATCGGTTCGAGTACATTGCCAAATTCGTCTTCAAATCTCGGATTCAAGTCGAGTATTCCATCCGATGGTACTTGAAGTCCTGATTGTGCAAGTATTATTCGAGCCAATTCGCCTGATTCAACCTTGATTTGCTTTGAAATTTCGTGCACTATCGCGGTTTCGTTATCGAACCAGGTTGAACTGATGGTATAATTTCCAACCTCTCCTGGTCGAATGAGAATCCAGCCACCGTATGATTCGTATCCGAGTTGAGAGTCTACTGTCCAAGCCGCGCTCACAGCACGCAGATTTCCTGCTCCGTCCAAGCCAATTAATGATACTACAATCGATTCGCCTGACATCACCGATTCCGAATCTATGACTATTTCAACCTCGGTAATCAAACCGTGAATCACTTCCACTTCCAGCGTTGTCGACAAGCCTTGGTCGACCACGCCAATGGTCCAAGTTCCAATTCTAGATGGTGTCCATATCGCAATATCTTCTCCCATTGATAATGAGCCGGTTGGGACCGACCAATTATTGAGCGATACCGGAACTATGCCTTCATTGCCGAGAATATCGGTTCTTATAGCACTCAGATTAACCGGGGTTCCGGCACGGAGAGTAGTTTGAATAATTCCAATATCCAAGCCGGTCGCTTGGGCCGGTAAAACCCGAACTACTCCTGAACCATTGGCACCTGATGTACTGTTTACACTAATGTTCCAATGGCCAGGGGAATTACCCACGTAGGTCCCAGACTGAGTAATACTACCATCTTCTACTGTCCAGCTAAGAATTCCAGCCTTTGAGATACCGACCTCGTTACCGTGTGAATCGAGCACCACCGGAACGATGTCGAGACTTGAACCACTTTGGATAATCATTCCTAACGGCAATTGGATCGAGGTTGGAACACCTGCTGAAACATTTATTTGAATCCTGGTTTCTATCTGTGACCAAATCGCCCGAATCGTTGAATTGCCAACTTGGCTCGGTGTCCAAGTCGAATTGATTTGATCGATCGAACCATCATCGCTTCGCCAAGCGACTGCACCTGTGACCAAATTTCCAGCCCGGTCCTCGAGATAAGCAGATAATTGAACAACTTCATCGATCGAAATCGAAGTCTTGCTAATATTGCTAACGACAACTGTCGGCCAACCCGGTATTACCGTAATATTCATTGAGGAATTTACAGTTCCACTCAGCGCGGTTATATTGACTAATCCAGCGACTCCAGGTGTGAATAACCCATCTTGTGAGATTTGACCAGAATCGGTACTCCAAGTTACTAATTCGTTTATTTGGTTACCCGAACTGTCCTTTACGACCGCATCAAATTGTAATGCGCCATCTGAACTAACTTGTAGTCCGGAGGAACTTATTTCGATGCTTGCTGGGGTGGCTGCACTTACTGGTGAAATTACTTGAACCAATAATATGGACAAGAGCAGGGCGGTGATTGTTTGATTGTTCATCTTGTATCAACTACTCCTGCCGAGTTTGCTCAAACCGTATCAAAGAAACGGTTCAATCGACCCATTCTGCCCATTCGGTCACGCCTTGGTCACGGTACCACCAGATTCCGTTTTCATCCTCAGCCCATTCGCATCCATCGTCATCGACACGCTGTTCAACCATCCAAGATGTATCTTCAGCGGGAGCCGTTTCCGTTGGAGGGGGGCCACCTGGTCCTGTGCTAGGACCGTCGTCATAGCCACCATCATAACCACCATCGTAAGCATCTGTTTCTTCCGCGTAATCCTCGTCTTCGTCTTCTTCATCTTCATCCCATTCGTCAGATCCCGAACGCAATACCAAAATAATTACAACGAAAACCACTAGAACGATCAATAGACCTAATCCGGCTCCAGCATAATATAGTGGTCCGCCGGATTTGAAAAAGCCCATGAAGGTTCCATCGACGGTAATCTCTCCATCTGCACTTGCACCATGAACTGAAACAGTGATAATTTGAGGACCTTCATCTAATGTGAGGATTTCCCAATTGCTGGTATTGAGTTTTGTTGCCACCATTCGCCCGGTCAATTTGATTTCCGTATTTACTGGAACTGGGATTTCGTTATTCCATTCATCATAGGTTTGAACCCATATTTCGAATTTGGTATCTTGAAGAGCCTTTTCGGATAACACGTGTAGAATTATTGTGTTGACCGAGGTGTGAGGATTCACCTCGACCGACCAATCTGCAGTTGCTCCTGAAGGTGCTCTATAAGTGAAGGTATGAGTCCCTGCAACGCTTGCGCTCCAATTGTAAATTCCATCTTGGCCTTCAATAGTAGATGTTGGTACCGGCTTGCCTTGGTTTGACCATAGCACCGATTGAAGGAATGAATTTCCATCTTCATCTTCTCCGATAATAGTTAATGTGTATTCATCCCCAGCAACAGCTGAATTTGCGATGACCTCGTGACTGACACTTACCGCATCACCATGGCTTACCGCGATGGTGACGGTTTCTGCTATCTCGTAACCCTCGTCATTGTTCGCCCATGCGGTAATACTCCAATTACCAGCGGTCGAAGCCTGCCAGATTCCTCCAGCGTCAACTATTTGCGAAGTAATATCTGTTGTTTCGCCGCTGTCGACATCTGTCAATCGATATGAGAGAATTTCCACAGCGATAGGATTACCATCTTGGTCGAAGAGTTGAGCCGTGAAAGCCAACCCTTGATCTGCATTGAGATTTTGATCCAAGACCGATGGTTGCAATAGCGTCACAGTAGTTAAGTCGCCTTCACTCACAGTAATATTTAGTGAAACTTCAATTGAGAAGTTTCCACCATCGAATTGAGCGAAGAGGGTATATGCGCTAGTGCTAGAGTGTGTTGGTACGAATAAGGTCGTACTGCCATATGTCATGCCTTGCAAGACCGATTGATCGTTGAACATCGCATGTTCGATTCGCCAATTTACATTCTCAGTCCAGCGGTTACCATCCGAATCATGGGCTTTGACCTTAACGGTCAAATCATCATCAGAAGTCAAATTTTGGATGGTCCAAGTCGACTCTACTGAGTCGATGACCAAGACCAATCCGGTAATGGCTCCCGAGGAGACTTGGATATCTATCTCTGTACTTGTTCCAGCGTATTGGGCGCTGATGGTTTTGGTCCCCCGGGTTTGAGCATGCCAAAGTGCAGGCTGACCTGCAACCATCAAGCCATCGTTTACTGTCCAATTGCTAAGTGGTAATTCTACCGAAAAGCGATTACCCATAATATCCACTCGTGTGGTATTCAAGTAAACTATATCATCCGCAGTAATATCCTGTGATGAAACGTTGATTTCGAGGTAATCAATAGCCCCATGGTCGATTTCAATATTGATAATATGGCTGATGCCACCGGTTGAAATCATGGTCAAATTATATTGTCCAACCGTCATAGCAAAGAAGGTACCATTGGATTCTGAGAAAGCTCCACCGGTAGCATTCCATGAAAGTCCACCACCAAGAGCCATATCTAGAATATTGCCGTGTTGGTCGTGCAGAGTCCAAGTAAGGGAACAGGTCGTTCCAGCTTTGATAACTTGGTCACAACCAGTTGTAGTATAATGAGTTGGTACCCCGCCGGTCACCACGATATTCACATTGATTATTTGTCCATTCCAACCAATTGAAATCGTTTGAGCTCCAAATGAGTACGGCTCAAATGTAGAGCCGTTCATAGTACCGTTGGTCGGTGTAAAAGTGATGGTTTGTCCAGGAACTGTATTTCCATGTTGGTCCTGAACTTCAGCGGTTATTGTGTAGAAATCATCTGCGGTGATAGTTGCCGATGTATCCGGGCTGACCAATATGGTGGGTGTACCGGGCGTTACGGTCAAATTGACAGTTTCACAAATCACTCCGAAACAAGCCTTAACATAGATCAATCCGGTAGATGATGGTGTAAATAATCCAGAGGAATCGATAACGCCATTACTGCTTGACCATTCGACATCTCCCGAAAGGAATCCACCAGAATAATCTTCCAAAGTATGGGAGAATTGTACCATCGAATCTGCATCGGTCGTCGAACCATTAGGTGAGACATTCACTTTGTTAGCGGTTGTATAATTCAACATTAATAATGGCCGTACTGAACTTGAAGCCTCGCTTGAATAGAATTCCATCCAAGCAGTCGTGCCTGCAGCACTAGTTCCGATGATAATCCATTGGTTATCCGAGCTGATCGACATCAAGTCATGGCCTAGGTCTAACCAGATTTTGCTAACCCCTGCCGTGGTGGTCATCGATGAAATTGCAACCGGGTCGTATTCGGTGCCAGCTGCCATCCCACCTATTGACCAAGCATTTCCTGCCGAGGAGGAATTCCAAGTAGACCCGGATTGACTCCATGCTCCGGTTAGCAATCTGTGGACACTAAACGTAATCATGGTTCCTCCGTTGAATCCTTGGTCTGAAACCGAAAGACGCAATGAAGCCGAATGGATATTTGCATTTGGTGGCAACGGTACCTGAGCATTATTTACCCCGATTATCATTCTACATTCGGTCAAAGCCCCTTCACAATCTGTACCTACCAACAAATCATCGCTGCCGTGGTTTGTATTTGCATTTCCACTTCCTAAGTAAGAATCGCGGACATTGGTGTGGCCAAGGTCTCCAACCTCATTACCGGTTTGGAAATTATATGTCCAAGTATTATCGCCATTGTCAACATTGGATTGAGAATTACCCAAAGCGAATGCTCGACGAGCAGAAGATGGGCCTGGAATCGAGCCGTTAATCGCTTGAACCCACCATTCGTAAACTTGACCAGTACTCAAATTATCACTAAAAGTAAAGGTTGTACCGTTGATTTCGGTATCGATCCATGAACGGTATTTTTGTACACCGTCAATATCTGATACAGTGAGAATATATCCGGTCGCATTCGCTACCGCATTCCATGTTAATTGTGGTTTATCCATACTCGTAAGAACCCATTCGCTCGTATTGTAAAGAATTGCGCCATCGGCTGGCCCAATCAATGATGGCTGGGCCGGCGGCACGACACCGTCGACGTTGTCGACGTATTCGAGAACCAAGCGAGGCTTGTGGGTATCGTTGAAATAGTCACTCGAATAGAATGAACTGCTTGCGGCAGGAGTACCGACCGCTTGTAGCATTACGGATAGAGTATTGTTTCCATTAGCAATATTTGATTGAGCCAAAGAGGTGATATCCCATTCAACCCAACCGGTCGGTGGAACCACTAACATTGTAGATCTTGTAACCTCTGAGGTTGAGCAAGAAGGTGGATTATTCCAAGTAGTGCTGCTTTGGGAAAAAGTATCACAAGCATGGACGCTTACTGTGACAGAAGAGGTGCCAGTCACATTATGACGGTATAATTGCAAGAGTGTTGTTGTTGGAGTCATTGCGACAGGGAATGGTAATTCACCCAAATCGAATGTCATCATTATACTGGCTTGACCTGAACCACTAGCTGCGATTCCGAGATCGAGATAATCGGAATTGCCCTTTGACGCGTTTGGTGCACTAGAATCAAGAGTTGTGTCGGGAACATTTGGCAAAGACCCTGATTCTGAAAATACCGAGCCATCGTATATTGTAATGGTGTGATTGCCAGCTCCATCATCGAACCCATACGCTCCAGGAACCCTATACGAATTCACCGAAGACCATTGTCCCAAGCGGTGATCTTGTTCGGCTCTAACCCGCCAATAAACCCAATTATCACCATAGGTTAGATTTGATTCCGAAGTATATGTCAAGTTGGTTGCATCCCAAGTGCCATTATAGGTAGATAAATCTGAAAAATCATAATTTCTTGTAGTTGAATCCAAGAAGCGGGGATCATCTGAAGACTGACCGACCCAACGAGTTTCATTTGAAACAGAACTGTTGAAACTATGGCTAACTTGATCTACTCCTTTAGGTCGAGAGGATGAAAAATTCCAGATCGTATCGGCATCTACCGGCATGAGACCTGTCGCTTGGCTAGGCAACCATTGGCTACCGGTCCTCCAAGTCAAATCCAAAGCAGGACGTTTGGTTTCATCGGTAGAATAGTCGGAAGAAGCGAAATGCCATGAATCGTTGGTATGGGATTCTATTCTAAATTTCAAGTCGACAGTATCTGCACCGGAGAGGTGGGCTCGCTGAACCGCATATGTGATGTCGAATGTAATGTTCAATGAGTTGTAATCGATGGTTGAAGTATCGATTGGCACATCACAATCATCCAAACTCTCGCCACCTCGAACATTCCAAGTGGCATTATTTCCACTCGGGCTATTCCAGGTGACATTTTCATTCCAAGGAGTCATCACTTCACAGACAGAAATTGTGATAGACTCTTGGTCATTTTCGCCACCAGACAATCTGGTAAGGGTAATATTTGCATCGACAATCTCATGGGTGCCAGGAATTGGAAGGTTAGACCAGTCAACCTTGAGCAATGAAGAACTAATGAATGATGTGCTGCTCGTTACTGTTGATCTACCAATTGCGAGATTAGCAGAATTTACAAATCTAGAAGTTCCTGCACCAGAATCGATGGTAGAATCCTCAAATATCGTCGGGTAATCCAATAAGGACACCAATTGGCCTTCTTGAAGGGTGATAGCCGCATCGGTCGAATTGATCTCGACACCGGTCTCGACTGGAATATGGAATCGAGTAGGTGAACTTCTCGGGCTCAAAATATCGCCGGAAATCGCTTGTACCGACCATGTTACAGTCACACCATCGTTGAATCCGCCGCTTGCTTGCCAGGTGTTATTGGTTAAATCCCATCCGGTAGTTGATGTTCTTGAATCATAAATCGTCCAGCCTTTCCTAATATCATCAGGGTCGAGTTGGATGTATAATCTCCAAGCGTCGAGAGAAGACAAATTGCTATGATTGAATCCAATCGATGGACTGGTCGCTGGTAAGAGCGCATGAGTGGTTGAATCCCATTGGATGCTATCGTTTAGTGGGAGCAAATTAGAACCCGCTACTGGAATCGATGAAGAATTGCCAGTAACCCAAGTCATGTTGAGCCATGGGTGGTCTGAACCGGTCCCTTCGACGGTTGTCATAGTTGCTAAGCCAATGCCATCGGTTCCTTTGAATAACAAATTTACGTGAGAATTTCCTTGGGATCTTGCTTGTTGAACCAATGCTGTAATATCGAAACTCATCCAACCTGCGGACTTTGCCGCAGCGAGGTCGATGATTTCACCACTATCTTGGGCACCTCTTGCGCCGGTGCCATTCCACGAAGAGTTGCCATCATAGTACATTCCAGTGGCGCTCTCGTTCCAAGCCAAATTATTCTGATGTACAGAAATCATTTGATCTGTATCCGAGCCAAAGGCACCGTAAACGTTGAGAATCGCTTTGGAAACATGGGCGTTTTGAGGGGTTGGAAGTTGATCCAATGGAATCTTCATCATCGCGGTATAATTGACTCCATTGCTGGTGCCAACCGTCATACTCGATGAGGAGAATTGGGTTTGGTTGAGCAAGGATCCACCGTCAACGACAAATGTATCGAGGAAATTTGGCAGGTTTAGATCAGGCATTGCATCTCGGTGATGTAATTCGTATCCAGAACTGGTCGAACTCAAATTCCATGTGATTAGATCCGGGATCATGAAATGATTCGCAGTCGACCAATTTCCGATTTGGTTGGTCGTACTGGTCGCACGAACTCGCCAGTACCAAGTTTCTCCTACTGTAAGTTGAGTTCCCATCGAATAGGTCATATTGGTCACATCGAAACCAATGTTGGTCCAACTGGTTGCCGAACGAAGATCTGCAGTGTCAAAGGAACTTGCAGTATCAAATTGAATCGCCCAGCCACCGACGCTTACATTATTTGCAGAGAAACCCCAGCCGATTACCGGGGATTGTTCTGGAGCGACCTCTATTCCGTTCTCTACCGACCACGACCCATTGAGTGGGCTGGTAGGAACTGGGTCATCAGGTACTGCATCAGAACCTTGAACATATACATAGGATATCTCGGCACGGTTTGCTGAGTTTGCATTATTTGGTGTGAATAATACCTCACGATTATTTCCGGTACCAGCGCCAATAATTCCGAGCATTAAGTCGACATTTCGGCCTTCTCTCATGGCTTTTTGAACCGCGATTGTAATATCGAATTCAGCCCAGTCTCCCGATGCCCAAGACGAACCAAAGGCTTCTGTATCCAATAAATTTCCACGTTCCCAGCCTTTTGCACCGGCCGTACCCCAGGCATTTGTACCATCAAAGGCATTCCATGTAGCGCTATCTTCGCTCCAATTGTGTTGGGAGCTATCCCAAATTCCTACGGTCGGAGTGCCGCTTGGTGCAGCGTATAATTGAATTTTCAAAGTTGCATTTTTTACTGCAAACCCTGTTGGTAATTGATGGCTAACCAAATCGCAACCGATAAGAACCGATGCTTCAGATCCGAACGTATTGTAAGAGACTTGTAATAAATCCTCGCCATTATAATTGGTCGTAGTTGAAGCCGAATCGATGTACGTATCACCACATTCTGGTGAATCTCCATTCACAGTTGCATTGCCATGACGCATACGAATTTGAGATTCGTTATTACCGATATCATCGGAGATAGTAGATGCTACCAAGAAAGAAGATGAATTCCACCAACTCAATTGGTCGTAACTATCACGGTGAGCGATTCTCCAATGATAATTATAACCGGCTGCGAGTGAATCACCAAAGGTTGGCATCCAACTGCCATCGGAAGGTGCGAAATCATTATTGACAGCTGTATCGAATTCATAAGCAATATTTCGGAATTCCTCATCTTGTGAAATTTCTAAAATCATATCATTACTTCCTGCGACAGCAGCATCCCAGAATAATTCTGGAGTTGTATTAGCTGAGAGGTTATATCCAGTCATATTCCAAACACCTGCTCCATCATCGGGACTAAGTTGAACCGCAGTAGAAGGGGAATTTCCACTACCTATTCGATAGGTAATCTGTAATGATGGCCCGTTTGCACCACTTTCAGTAGTATTGAAATTTACACTATCGGTTGATGCTTGAGACCAACCCATAGTCGAAGCAACCATCATCAAGTCGAGAGACTGGTCGGGCGAGCCTGCATTATATTGGTCTAACCAATGTTGAATTGCACTGGTGATATTGACTTCAAACAAGGACGAACCTGCCGATCCGACAAAAGAACCGACCGACATACTCGCCTCTCTACCTCCGTCTGCCCATGAAGTTGAACCATCCGATCTTCGCCAGGTGACACCATCTTCGGTCCAGACCCCGGTTTCCATCATGTGAATCGAAACATTTGCATTTCCGCTATTCGAATCACGGTTCAGATTCAATGTTGCTGAAATAATTGCGCTATCTTCATGCAATCCAACATCGTCCATCATGAATCGCATTAAACCGTATTGCTCACTACTAGGACTGGTGCCAATCGTCAAGGAATTACCATCTCCCATATTGGTATTTCGAGTTGAAGAAGAGGAATCGATAAATGTGTCTTCAATCGAATCCTCAGTTAATCCGAGATCATCGAAATCAAAGGAAAAGGTTGCAGTATTATCACCGTTATCGGTTACCGAATGGCTTGGTAAATGAAAATATCCAGATTCCCAGTCCCCAATAATATCACCCGAGTCAACCGCTCTCATTCGATAAAACATGGTTGAGCCATTTCCTAAATCATCACCGCTTGGGATAACCATCGAACCGGTAGATGTCATCATCGTAAACATCGTTGCATTGTCTTGTGAGGTGTAAAACCAAGTATCGTCGTTGATGCTTTTGAACTCTTCATTCAATGACAATTGTACCTGTACATCTCTTCCACTCAGGTTTTCCCAAGTTAATTGAGGATTGGTTGCTGCATTGATAATGAAATTTGTATTAGCCATTAAAGCTTTACCGTCCTCGATGAAATCTGGTGATAATGTGCCTCCTGCAGTCATAGATGTATTGGAAGTATAATCAATTAGAACTCTCGGTTTTGAATTTAAAATGGTGGAATTGGACATGTGACAATCATATCCGGTACCCTCTCCAGCGAGCAAAAAAGAAAAATCTGAAGAACTGCTCGATTGATAATATTGGTAAATTGCGGTAATGTTGATTTGGAAAGTTGCATTTCCATATCCATTTACTTGAGGTTCCCATGCACCACGGTCATTTGAGCCATCAGCTCCTGGCATACCCCAGTTCGAACCGGTATTAGATTGGCTCCAAGTAGCATTGTACAAGTCCCAATTATTATTGACCATTCTTGCAGCATAAATTGCAATTCCACCAGAAATAAGTGGGTCTTTTCCACACGTCAATTCCAAAACCGCAGAATGAATAGTATCGCTGGTGTTGAAAGAGTTGGCAACCCTCATCAAAATTCTGCCTTCACCCATTTGATTTGGGCCCAAATTGAAGGTTTCTGCAGACTCATAGTTTGTCATCGTATCAGAAGAATTGATTCCCGTGGTCGAAGTTATGTTGTAAGTCATCGACGAATATGAGACTGAGTGGTCCGGTTCTAACTGTTCTGGCCACTGTGGAAGCGCACTTGGCAGCATAAGATCTGCAAAGAGGAACATCATGACCATCACTAAGGATGACAGAAATCTACGGCGGCTGATAGACGTGGTCGACATGGGGGGCTCACATGGCCACGCACCGAGGTGGTATAGTTTCCTTTCGGCTGGCCACCCTACGGGTGGCCGAGAGCATTCACCAAGTATTGCGCTGAAGGGAAGGTTCAAAGTCGTCCTTCTATGACCGCTAATAGTCATGAGCGAATTATGGGTCGAGCGTCATCGCCCACGGAGTGTGGGCCAGATAAAGGGGCAGAAGAACGTGGTTCAACGATTGACGTCCTATGCGGCGATGAAGGACTTTCCTCACCTCTTATTTGCCGGCCCTCCCGGCACCGGCAAAACCACGGCGGCGATGGCCTTGACCAGAGATATTTATGGTGAGGATTTCCGAAATAATTTACTCGAGATGAATGCCAGTGATGAGCGTAAACTTGAATCCATTCGCTCAAAGGTCAAACAATTCGCCCGGACCGCACCATATGGCAGTGCAAAATTCAAGATAATTTTCCTCGATGAAGCCGATGCACTCACCCATGATGCTCAAGGCGCATTACGTAGAATAATGGAGCAATATGCTGAGACATGTCGCTTCATAATGTCGTGTAATTATTCCTCAAAAATAATCGAGCCAATTCAAAGCAGGTGTGCGGTGTTCAGATTCCGCCCACTCGCCGATGCCGAGGTAGAGGACCAGGTCAAAGCGGTAGCGAAATCCGAGGGTGTCAACTTAGATGAAGAAGCAGCACAAGCTTTGGTTAAAATCGCCCAAGGCGATCTACGAAAAGCAATTACTGCACTACAGGTTGCAGCCGCATTAGAGAGCGATATCACTCGTAAACTAATCTATGAAACCAGTGCGACCGCACCACCAGAAACACTCCACCAATATCTGATGGCTTGCCGCCAAGATGGATTCCATGCTGCTCGACGAAGATTGAGAGAAATCCTCGACCGTTACGGCTTGGCTGGGACCGATTTTGTCAATCAATTACATCGAGAATTATACGGTGCTGATTTTATGTCGGAATTACAAAAACTCGATCTGACAGAATTGATGGCAGAAATCGATTTCCGCTTGGTTGAAGGTGGCGGTGAATCGGTTCAATTAGATGCTTTGACCGCCCGGATTTGCCGGATGCTTGCATGAAAAATTTATTCCTCAACGACCGGCTCTTTTACCACTATTTTCATAGTGATAGTTCGAGTGTTTGTCCAAGGGTCACCATCTTCGGAAACCTCAACTTTGAACTCGTATTCACCAGCCTCAAGGCCGGACGGTATCTCTAATGCAACTGGAACATCAAGATCTTTGTGTGACCTAACTTTGTCCAATGCATTGGCATCTAATACCTCGATTGAACTCCAATTATTTTCGACTGCTTGGCCATCGAATGAGTAAGAATATGTTGCTTTAGAAGCATCGAAATTATCTGCGAAAGCAAATACTATGAAAGCACCTGAATCATAACCGGTTTCCAAGGTGATCGCACCCTTTTTTGAAGAGGAATAATTCCAATTTCCTTCCTCGCCATCAATCATTCCCCAACCTTCATCGATTTGTGGCGCAACAATGTCACCAAAAGGCGCATTTGTCAATAAAAAGGTGATTGCCAACCAAGTGAAAATGTGCAAAAACGATGCTTTAAACCATGTTCCTTTGGTATAATGCTCTACAAAATGTGGTGGCATTATTGCCCGATGAAGAGAAGGTAAGAGAAAAATCCCCATCACCGGTAAAAACCACAACATATCTGGGTTATCTTGAGCACCAGGCATTGCAATATACCTCATCACCAGAGACACGATAAGGGAAATTCCCATTACCATCCACATAGAAGCGGTGTCAGCTTTCTCTTTGGCAACGTGTTTTGATGGGTCGAATGGCTCGATTCCAAGATCGGCGCCTGAGCGGCTTTTCTTACGCTCCTTATCGCCTGAACCTCTGCTACGACGCTCGGTTGCGGCCGCAGCCATGGCTGTGTTGATATCGACCATCAACCATTGCGCACAACAAGCAAGCCATGAAGGTGGCGGTCGTGCCGATTACTCCAGCCGCATCCTTCAAAGAGGGGTGGTCGGTGGGCGGGTTACTTGCCGGGGTGGCGTAGTTGGTGGCGCGTCGGACTCATAGGGCAGCTCTTCGGAGCTAATGAGGCGTGCAAGCCCCTTCAAATGTCTGAGACATCCGAAGGTCGCGGGTTCGAGCCCCGCTCCCGGCATCTCTTATTGCTACGAATTATACTCGATGCCGTGAGCTTCCGCGTGAACGGTCGTTCTGAATCTAATTATACAGTTCACGCTTGGCATCGAACTTCACTCGCTACGCTCAGCATTGAACCGATCAATTCGCCAGACTTGAAGCCCAAACATAAAGTACACCTGCACCGATGATAACTACAATGATAACGGCGGTTAGAATTATGGTAATCAAAGAAATAATTTTTGCTGTTTTTGCACTACCCGCATCTGGATGACCTGGGATTTGGTCGGTAATCTTTAACGCTGTATTTGCCAATATAAATGCAGGTATCGCAAAGCAGATTCCAAATCCATAGATGAATGAACCTACCAATCCGATTATTGAAAACACCAGAGCTAATGTTGCATTGGTCGGAGGATAACCACCGACGACCATCATCGGTTGGCCCATCGGTTGTGCTATTCCTTGCATCATCGGCTGGACCATTTGGGGTTGACCGGTTTGGCTTGGAATATTGATTTGTTGCGGTGCTCGTTGCCCATACGGGTCTACAGGTTGCATGGTTCGTCCAATGAATGTCAACTATACCAACATATGGCCGGTTTTGATTGCCAAAGTTGATGACCTAAACATCAATCGATTGGTCATGGTCGAGATGCCAACTCTTGGTTGCCGGGTCAAAATCGAGGTCGATGGCCCAGCTGGATTAACCAGCCATGAAGGGGTTGTTTTACCTGGAGCTTCGGCCGACCATATAACTTTGAAATTGATCAATGGCTACAATATTAGTTATCCGCTTTCGATGGTTCAGGCCGTTGAAGACATTTCTGCCCCAGTCGCTAGTGTTGTCAGTACTAGTGAGGTCAAACAATCCGGAGATTTGCCCAAAATTACAATTATTCACACCGGCGGAACCATCGCATCAAAGGTCGATTATGCCACCGGAGCAGTCGTGGCTCGGTTTGAGCCGGAAGAAATCTTAGCATCTATTCCTGAACTGATGGATATCGCTCATATCGATTCGGTCAAACTTGGAAATATGTGGTCCGACGACATTAGACCTCAACATTGGAATGCAATGGCAACCGCTTGCCAAGAAGCATTCGATTCGGGCAGCGTCGGAGTGGTAATCACCCATGGAACCGATACATTACATGTATCTGCAGCTGCACTTTCATTCGCATTTTCTGGCCTCGGGGGTAAACCGGCTGGAAGAATTGTTTTCACCGGCTCACAACGGTCTTCTGACCGGGCATCTTCCGATGCTTATTGGGCAGCACACGGGCCTGAGGTTAGCGGCAATTCGGATTCGACGGTAACGGTAATGCATGCAAGTTCTGATGATGGTTTATGTGCGGTGAATTCAGGTGTGGGAGTCAGAAAAATGCATTCGACTCGAAGAGATGCATTCCATCCAGTCAATGCAAGCACAATTGGATTTGTTAAACTGGAAAATGAGATAAGTCATTCTCACACAATCCCTGCATCAAATAAAGAAGTATCTTCACCACAATTATTTGACACTTCGATCAAAATCGCTCAATTTATCGCTGGACCTCATCTCCATTCTGATCTGATAAACGCAGCCCAATCGGCAGGATACGCGGCGATTATCATTCATGGAACCGGTCTTGGCCATTTGCCAATAGAAAACCCAATGGGCGATGCTCCAGAAAATGACCTACTTAGAGATACGATTGGAAATTGTTCGATTCCAATCATTATTGCCAATCAATGCATCCATGGACCGGTCGATCTAAACGTGTATTCCAAGGGTAGACTTCAACAAGAACTCGGCATCCTTGGACATGGTTCAACATCCACTCCTGAGGCCCTTTTGGCCAAGGTTCATTGGGCATTATCCAATCAGAGCAATCTTGGCGAAGTATTGGCCAAAAACCTCTGTGGTGAGAACGCCCAATCTTTGATGTCCTGACCGCTTTAATCAAGAACTTAGACCGGGTGGAGCAAGATATGGCAAGAGATTCGAGTGAAGCGCTCGAGGACTTGCGCTACAAGCGCAGCCAATCCAAAATGGGCGGCGGACTCAAGGCCCAAGAAGCGATTCGCGTCAGCGGTCGCGGTACAGCCCGCGACCGAATTAGGATGCTTCTCGATGAGGATTCATTCATTGAACTCGACACTTTTTTGACCCACCGAACTAGCGATAACGGGATGTTTATGCACCACACCCTTGGCGATGGCGTGGTGTGTGGACACGGCAAAATCAATGGACGGCGAATCTATTGTTTCGCTCAAGATTTTTCGGTTCACGGCGGGAGCATGGGTGAAATGCATGCTCGAAAAATCGCTAAAGTAGTCGAGATGGCCGAGCGGGCTAGAGTTCCTTTAATCGGAATATGGGACGGGGGAGGCCAAAGAGCACACGACGGGATTTCTTCACTTGGCGGAACCGGAGAGTTACTCGATAAATTGGTCCAATGCAGCGGTCGAATCCCAATGATTTCTTTGGTATTAGGTCCGGTGGTCGGGGTTTCAGCATTGGGAGCTAGTCTTGCTGATTTCACTATTTTAGGCAATGAGCATGGGCAATTATTCTTGTCTTCGCCGCTCGAAACGCCAGAATGTATCAGCGGCGAAATAGACGCAGCGGGCCTTGGTGGTGCAAATCTTCATGCAAGCAGATCTGGAATCGCTTGTTTGATCGCTGAAGACGAAGATGAAGCATGTGCATTAGCAATCGATATTCTCGGTTTCATGCCTGACCACAATATGGCTAGTCCACCGCACGAAAAAAGCGCTGATGACCCTTGTCGATTGAATCCGGACCTCGAAACGATAGTTCCCGATAACCCAAATCGTCCCTACGATATGGTCAAGGTTATCGAAGAGATTGTCGACGATGGAATATTCATGGAATTATTCAATTCATATGCGGAAAATATCATTATCGGTTTCGCTAGACTCGATGGCATGCCGGTTGGAATAATCGCCAACCAGCCAAAGGTTTTGGCTGGCTGTCTCGATATCGATGCTGCGGTAAAAGCAGCTCGATTCATTCGAACTTGTGATGCATTCAATATACCGCTGGTTACATTTGAAGACGTACCTGGATTCTTACCGGGTGTGGTCCAAGAATGGGGAGGTATCATTCGTCACGGCGCAAAGTTGCTCTTCGCCTATGCCGAAGCGACCGTTCCAAAGTTAACTTTGGTCACAAGAAAGGCTTACGGAGGAGCATATTTGGCAATGTCTTGCAAACATCTTCAATCCGATTATAACGTCGCTTGGCCAACCGCGGAGTTGGCGGTGATGGGTGCTGAAGGTGCTGTCAACGTCATTCACCGCAGAGATATTGCCGCGGTTCCAGACGACCAAAAAGAACCGACGAGACTTCGTTTGGTCGATGAGTACAAATCCAAATTTGGCGATCCATACGTAGCGGCTCGAAACGGTTGGTTGGACGATGTAATCGAGCCGAGTGAATCGCGTTTGAGGTTGATTAGAGCATTGAACATTCTCAAATCAAAAAGAGAGTGGAGCCCGCCTAAAAAACACGGTAATATCCCTCTTTAAGCAAGCGATCTGGTTGTATCAGTGATTTTCTTGTGATTACTGGTTTATTCTTTGAAGTAGACCAATATTTGGGCTTTCTTCAATTTCGTAATCCTTTCCTTCTTCATCTGAATCTTCTTTTTCATTTAGCATCGTGACAACAGATAATGTTAAACACGAAATTACTACCAACCAAAATAGCAACGGAATTAAATCAAATATCGAATCAAAATTCATCCAAAAAGTGAAATGATTTTGATTCTGGATAATAGCACTCTCCATTTTTTCAGCGTCTTCATCACCGATAACCGAAGAGGATTTTATTTCGAAGATGGGGACTAAGTCATCGATATTTGGCTTGGTTTGCATATCGAAACCGTCGCGGGAATCAAGATAGAATCTCGTGGTAGATTCTCCGGCGATGATCAATCCTGAAAGCTGTTCTGCCATTATTTCGATATCACTTCCCAAATAGATTGGAAGGGCGCTAGGTGTCGCATCTAGCAGAGTGAAGGTTTTCAATAAATTCGCTTGAATTGAGCGATTGGTTGGCTCGACAGATGCGCTACAAATATCGACAGGTATTCCTTTCAACACTTCGGTACCAGTACATTGAAGATCTGTAATTGCGTATCCTGAAACATCTATTTTGTCGCCTGAACTGGTGACAAATCCACCGGTTGCTCCAGATAATTCCTCAGGGGTTATCAATCCTAAAGTCGCCTCAAACATTTTGTCATTTCGCCATGATAATTTCTCAGAACCATCTTTTTTGATCAACTCCCCTTTATCGCAAGATGATTTTTCACCGCTACAAATAGTGTAATTTGTACCATCACCATTCAAAACTTCATCTGAGCCAAAATAGGTTTTATTCGATTCTAAAGAGGCCCAACCTACACTCAAATCTGCTGAATTCCCAGAGGCTAAATATGCACTTACAGGGTCATGCCAACCCAATAGCCAGCTATTTATCGATTGGGTAAGATATGGTTGGGCACCAAAAGTTCCAATCAAAAAATCTTCAACGAATTCGTTAAAAATTAGATCTACAAGTAAAGCACGTAATGCGGTTGCAGAATCGATATCAAGGCCGTAAGCATCAGCGATGATATCAACTCCCCAATCCTCATTTTCGGCCTGAGCCGCACCTAAATAACCTGGTGGGACTTTCCCCGATAATTCTCCATAGAGAAATAACATAGCTCCTGAAGAAGTGGTTAACCCTAAAGGACCATAGAGAATATTTGCTGATTGTTCAGAAGTTAATGCAATTGCTGGCAAGGAATTATCTCGCTCCCAATCACCTCCTTGATTTAGACTATATTGCAGGAAACCACCGTTGATTGGGTCTTCATCGCCAAAGGTCGTATTGACAAATAAACCAGCATTCATCGTGCCATTTCCACCGAGAAGTGCCATTTGGAACGAGGTGGTCGAGGTTGCCCAACCTTCAGCCCAAGACCATATTGCAGCGTATTGGTTTTGATTAAGCCCAAATGTAGACTGTGCAGTTGAAGGGTCCATATTCAAGAAAGCACTCAAGCCAAAACCGGTTCCCGCTGAGTTTTTTGCCAGTAATCCAAACGGATTACTGCTACCATCACCATTCATCATCAAATCGAGGCAATCAACATCTGAGAAATCAATATCTAATAAATTATTCAAACGGTTTGAAATATCTTCACTATCGGTAAAATCAGAACCTCCACCATTCGATTGGAACTCCAATCCAATGGCAATATATAACGACCAATCTCGCACTAGAGTTTGAGCATAATTTGGCATCAAGGTATCTTCATTTCCGTCATCATTTGTATCGGTCATTTCCATAGCTAGATAATCATATGCAATAGCTCGCTTCACCGTAATTGAATTATCGGGGTCTGCTTGTATCGTGCTCAATAAAGTCTCAGGCGCGCCCATGCTCATAAAGGCTACAGGACCGGAGTCATCGAGTAAGGAGATGTTGAATTGGAGATCTAAAGGGTGAGTAGATGAATATAATGCTGGATCGATTCCACCAATGAAATTTGCAACAGGTAGTACATTTCCATCGAGTGTATTCGGCAAGATTACACTAGCCATTCCCGCGGCTTCAGCGCCTACTAAGGCGGAGTAACCATAGGAGCCAAAGCCGGCACCTCCAAGAAGATCGGTCATCGAAGTAATGTAATCGGCTGTGGCGATTCCTGCTTGAGTAGTGTTTAGATCCTGATTCATCATTCCACTTGCAAACCCAATCTTGGTCAGATCCATGATGCCTTTGAATGCGGTGCCTGTTGCACCGATAACCTGAGGTCTAAATTGGATATTTAATTGGGTCAATTGCTCATTACATGGATTTTGGCTTTTGATTGAGCACTCAAAAGAATTTACGACATTATAGGTTAATTCACCATTGTTTTTATCATGATCTAAAATGGTTTTTTGAGAAGTTATTTCGTAAGTATATGGGCCTTTTTTCTGGTACTTGGGGGTAGATTGTCCTTCTAAGACCTCATTTAAATTGGTTAAGTCCCAAGCATAATAATCGCGTGTTGAAGTTGAAACCGCCCAACTGTCTTCAACCGAATTACAATCACCATCTTGGCCACAAGCAGTATCTAGAGGATAGGTTGCAAATTTATCTTCTACCGCGCCAGGGACCGCCCCCGTGAAAACAATCGGTAGTAGGGTTAGATTGAGCAATAAGGCTGTCAGACCAACTCCGATTAGGAATTTGACACGAGGCACTATTTCCACAGACTGACCATTCTAACTGACTAGTTAAATATTTAGCCGGTCAATATATACATTGTACAGTAAAAATTGTATAATGAACCCTTATCCAGAATGATATGAATCTACAAGAATCGTTCTTAGGTATCATTAATTATTATTGCTAACCTCCAAAAAACCATGGCGGCCAATGCATCTCGAAATTATAGCGATTTGTTGAAACATTTGTCTTCATTATATGACCGTGATAATCGCGATACATACCTCTCGATTTTTGTCGATTTACAAGACCAAAACCACTCAAAAATATTAAGTCGAAGAATTAAAGAAATTCGATCAGCATTGAGTGATAAAGAAATTGCCGATTCTCTCGATTCGATGTTTGTAAAAGGTATGGAATCGATTTCAAATTTAGAGGGCAAATTTCGTTCTGCTGCGGTGTTTTTGCAATTAAATGACGAAAATATTCACGCGGTAGGTCTCGGTGCAAGAATCAAAAATTCGGTAATTCTAGATGCGAGTCCATATGTATTACCATTGGCCAGATTTGCCGATGAGTACGAAGGATTCCTCTTGGTTTTACTCGATGGTCAGCAATCCAAAATTTATCACGTCGAAGGAGCGGTAGAAGAAATGCGTCACGAACACGAACATTCAGCGATCGGTCGCCATAAAAAAGGCGGATGGAGTCAAATGCGTTATCAGAGAAATCGGGAAGGAGTGGTCAAGCAATTTTACGATGAAATCTCATCTCAAGTTGATGATTTAATTAGTGAATTAGGCCAAGTCAGAGTGATGATCGCTGGACCAGGTGCGGCAAAAAAACAATTATTGAGCCGATTATCAAAAAATGCTCAAAAATTGACCATAGCAACCGAAGATGCCGACCTCAATAATAACGATAAGAAATTATTAGACCGCTTCATCAAGCTTGCAAAAGAACAAGAACAGAAGGAAGAAGATGTTTATATCGAACGTTTGCGTCATGGTTTGATGAAATCAGGCATGGCTATCACTGGAGTTAAATCCGTTTTGGAAGCAGCCGAAAGTGGAAGGGTTGAGTCATTATTGGTTCAAAAAGAAATATTGATTCCAGGCTTAAAATGTGAGCCTTGTGTCACCTATATGTTTAACCAAGGTGAGAATTGTCCAAAATGTTTCAGTCAGGGCAATGAAGTTGATTTTGCAAATGAAGCGGTAGAAGCGGCAATAAGAAATTCGAGTCATGTCGAGTTTATCGATGATGAATTCTTAAAGGGTGTAGGCAATATTGCCGCGATTCTTCGCTGGTAAAATGTACAGTTGCAGTGAGATGGGATTGGGGGAAAAATCGAACGGCCCCATTGTGGTTTCTAATGAGGGCCCCCTCTGCATCACCAGTGATACAAAGGGTAGTTTCACCA